>JBDZUM010000085.1:0-18617 GCA_040255215.1 Rhodospirillaceae bacterium | reverse complement strand
CGCCAGTTGGCGACGTTGCGGTTGTGCTGTTCCAGCGTTTCGGCGAAGGCGTGGCCGCCGGTGCCGTCGGCGACGAAGAACAGCTCCTTCGTCTTGATCGGGTTCAGCGTCGCCTCGATGGCGGCGCGGCCGGGATTGGCGATGGGGCCGGGCGGCAGGCCGGCGATGCTGTAGGTGTTGTAGGCCGAGGGCGTCTGCACGTCGTTGCGGGTCAGGGTGCGGTCGAGTGGCCCGCTGCCTTTGGTGATGCCGTAGATCGTGGTCGGGTCCGATTCCAGCCGCATGCCCAGCCGCAGCCGGTTGACGAACACCGCCGCCACGCGCGGCCGCTCGTCGGGCTGGCCGGTTTCCTTCTCGACGATGGAAGCCAGGGTCAGCGCCTCCTGCTTGCTGACCAGCGGCAGATCCTGCTGGCGCTTCTCCCAGGCGGCGTCGAGCGCCTCGGTCATGGCCTGGCGCATGCGCTGGACCACCGAGTCGCGGCTGTCGCCGAGGCTGAAATGGTAGGTCTCGGGCAGCAGCGTGCCCTCGGCCGGGCGCAGGCTGATGTCGCCCTCCAGCCCCTCGACCTCGCGCACGATCTTCAGGACCTCGGCCACGGTCAGGCCCTCGGGCACGGTGAAGCGGCGGATGACGGTGCGGCCGGCGCGCAATTGATCGATGATTGCGGGGATCGGCTGGCCGGCGGCGAATTCGTATTCGCCGGCGCGCAACGGCCGGGAATCGCCGCTCAGGCGCAGGGCGAGACGGAACAGCAGATCGTCCTCGATCACGCCCTCGCGCTCGAGCCGGGCGCCGATGGCCGCACTGCTCGAACCTTTCTCGATCACCACGACGCGCGGGGCGGCGAGCGGACCGGGAGCGGCGATGCGATCCTGGAGATAGAACCAGCCGGCGACGGCGACCACCGCGCCGAGCACGGCAAGCGTCAGCAGGAGACGGAAGAGACGGCCCAGCATGCGGCGGGAACGCCGGACGCCGTCAGGACACGGCGGCGAAGATCACCGAAGCGTTGGTGCCGCCGAAACCAAAGGAATTCGAGAGCGCGTAGCGCACCTTGCGTTCCTTGGCCTTGAGCGGCACCAGATCGATGTCGCAGCCTTCGGAGGGATCCTCGAGATTGAGCGTCGGCGGCACGATCTGCTCCTCGATCGACTTGATCGAGAAGATCGCCTCGACGGCGCCGGCAGCGCCCAGCAGATGGCCGACCGACGACTTGGTCGAGGACATCGAGAGCTTGTAGGCGTCCTGGCCGAACAGGCGCTTGACGGCGCCGAGCTCGATCTCGTCGCCCAGCGGCGTCGATGTGCCGTGCGCGTTGACGTAGTCGACGCTGTCGGTGCCGATCTGCGCCCGCTTCAGCGCCGCCTGCATGGCGCGATAGCCGCCATTGCCGTCGTCCGGCGGCGCGGTGATGTGGTGAGCATCGCCCGAGAGGCCGTAGCCGACGACTTCGGCGTAGATCTTCGCGCCGCGCTTCTTGGCGTGCTCGTACTCTTCGAGCACGACGCAGCCGGCGCCCTCGCCCATGACGAAACCGTCGCGGCCCTTGTCCCAGGGGCGCGACGCCTTCTCGGGCGTGTCGTTGTAGCCGGTCGACAGAGCGCGCGCGGCGGCGAAGCCGGCGATGCCCAGGCGGCAGACTGCGGCCTCGGCGCCGCCGCAGACCATGACGTCGGCATCGTCGAGCTGGATCAGGCGCATGGCGTCGCCGATGGCGTGCGCGCCGGTCGAGCAGGCGGTGACGACGGAATGGTTGGGGCCCTTGAAGCCGTATTTGATCGACACCTGGCCGGAGCCGAGATTGATCAAGGCGGCCGGAATGAAGAATGGGCTCATGCGGCGCGGCCCCTTCTCCTTCAGGGTCAGCGAGCCTTCGTAGATCGTCTCCAGACCGCCGATGCCCGAACCGATCAGCACGCCGGTGCGGTGCGCCTTCTCCTCGCTGTCGGCCTTCCAGCCCGAATCGTCGATCGCCTGGCTGGCCGCAGCCATCGCGTAGACGATGAAACGGTCGACCTTGCGCTGGTCCTTGGGCGGCATGTAGTCGTCGGCGTTGAAGCGGCCCTCGGCGGTCTCGCCCAGGGGAATCTGGCCGGCGATCTTGGCCGGCAGATCCGACACGTCGAACGACTGGATCGAACTGATGCCGGATTCGCCCGCGATCAGGCGCTTCCAGGTGGCGTCGACGCCCGAACCGAGCGGCGTCACCATGCCCATGCCCGTAACGACCACTCGTCTCATGCCGAAAATCCCATCCGGTTGCGCGCAAACGCCCGCGTCATGCGGGCGCCGTCGGCCTACTTCTGGTGTTCTTCGATGAACTTGATGGCATCGCCGACGGTGCCGATCTTCTCGGCCGCGTCGTCGGGAATCTCGATGCCGAATTCCTCTTCGAACGCCATCACCAGCTCGACCGTGTCGAGCGAATCGGCGCCCAAATCGTCGATAAAGCTGGAAGTCGGGGAGACCGTATCGGCCTCGACGCCGAGGTGCTCGACGACGATCTTCTTAACGCGGTCGGCAATGTCGCTCATCTTTCCTGATCCTTCGGTTGCAGGATGTTCCTGTCGTGGCTGTCGCGTCAGCCGTTGTTCTTTTCGTGCCCGGCGGCAAAAAGCGGCGTTTCGTAACACGTTTCCCGGACCTTGGCCAGCCAAAGAAACGCCGTAATTCCAAGCGCTTGCACCCCGGCCCGGCACGCCGAACCGTTGTCATATCATGGCCATGCCACCATTGATGTGCAAGGTCTGGCCGGTCACGTAGGCCGCTTCCGCACTCGCGAGATAGACCACGCCGGCGGCGATGTCGTCGGGCGCGCCGAGGCGTTCGGCGGGAATGGCGGCGAGCAGCTTCGTCCTCTGCTCCTCGTTCAGCGCGTCGGTCATCGGCGTGGCGATGAAGCCCGGGGCGACGCAGTTCACGGTAATGCCGCGCGAGGCGACTTCGGCCGCCAGCGACTTCGACATGCCGATCATGCCGGCTTTCGAGGCGGCGTAGTTGGCCTGGCCGGGATTGCCGGTGACGCCGACGATCGAGGTGATGTTGATCATGCGACCGAAACGGCGCTTCATCATGCCCCGCATGGCGGCGCGGCACAGGCGGAAGGTGGCGGTCAGGTTGACGTCGAGCACCGCCTGCCAGTCCTCGTCCTTCAGCCGCAGCGCCAGCATGTCGCGCGTCAGCCCGGCATTGTTGACCAGGATATCGAGCGAGCCCATGCGCGCCTCGGCGTCCTTGATCAGCGCGTCGGCAGCGCCGGCTTCGGAGAGATTGGCGGTGGCGACATGCGCCCGCTCCTTGAGCTCGCCGGCCAGCGTCTCGAGGGCGGCGGCGCGGGTGCCGCTGAGCATCACCTGCGCACCCTGCGCGTGCAGGGCGCGGGCGATGGCGCCGCCGATGCCGCCGGATGCGCCGGTGACCAGCGCGCTCTTGCCGGAAAGATCGAACATGGTTCCTCCAGAAATCAGGCGAGGGATTTCAGCAGCGCCTCGATGTCGGCCGGGCCGTTGACGGCGGTGCCGGTCATTTCCTTGTCGATGCGCTTGACCAGGCCGCTCAGCACCTTGCCGGCGCCGACCTCGACCAGGCCCTCGACGCCCTGCCCCTTCATGAACAGCACCGATTCGCGCCAGCGCACCAGGCCGGTGACCTGGCGCACCAGCAGGTCGCGGATCGTGTCCGGATCCGACGTGTCGGCGGCCAGCACGTTGGCCACCACCGGCACCGATGGCGGGGCGAGCGTCACCGACTGCAGCGCCTCGGCCATTTCGTCGGCCGCCGGCTGCATCAGCGGGCAATGGAAGGGCGCGCTGACCGGCAGCGGCATGCCGCGCTTGCAGCCTTTGGCCTTGGCCGCCTCGATGGCGCGGTCGACGGCTTCCTTGTGGCCGGAGATCACCACCTGCCCGCCGCCATTGTCGTTGGCGACGGCGACGATCTGGCCCTGGGCGGCCTCCTTGCAGGCTTCCTGCGCCGGCTCCAGCTCGATGCCGAGCAGGGCGGCCATGGCGCCGACGCCCACCGGCACGGCGCGCTGCATGGCCTGGCCGCGCCGCTTCAGCAGGCGGGCGGTGTCGGCGAGGGTGAAGGCGCCGGCGGCACAGAGCGCCGAATATTCGCCCAGCGAGTGGCCGGCGACGTAGGACGCCATGGAAGAGAGCTTGCGGCCGCCCTCGCTTTCCAGCACCCGCACCACCGCCACGCTCACCGCCATCAGGGCGGGCTGGGCGTTCTCGGTCAGGGTGAGATCGGCCTCGGGCCCCTCCTGCATCAGGCGGGAGAGCTTCTGCTTCAGGGCCTCGTCGACCTCCTCGAACACCTGGCGGGCGACGGGGAAGGCCGCGGCCAGTTCCTGGCCCATGCCGATGGCCTGCGAGCCCTGGCCCGGAAAGACGAATGCGCGCTTCATGGGATTTCCTCGGCGACTTTCCTTATCGCGGCCGGCAACGAACTAGATCGTGTGGCCGTCCGTGGATTTATCGGCCAGAAATAGCGGCTTGCGGCCGGTCCGGCAAGCTTCCGCCACGGCATTTACCCCCAGCCCGGCCCCACCAGGAAAGCCCGGCGCGGCGGGCTTGCGCGCAGGCGGCAAATCTATATAGTCCGCGCCCGCTCCTTGCCGGCCTCCGCCGGCTAGGGCCGATCCGCCGTTTTCGGGCCATGGTGGCCTGGCCGGCGCCGGCCCGTATAACAGCCATAAGGAGTTGTTATGCCGTTCTACGAGAACGTGTTTATTGCGCGCCAGGACATTGCCGCCACCCAGGCGGATGCGCTGGCCGACACCTTCTCCGCCATTATCGAGCAAAATGGCGGCAAGGTGACCAAGAAGGAAAACTGGGGCCTGCGTTCGCTGTCCTTCCGCATGCGGAAGAACCGCAAGGGCCACTATCTGCTGATGAACATCGAGGCGCCGGCCGCGGCGGTGATCGAGATGGAACGCAACATGCGCCTCAACGAGGACGTGCTGCGCCATCTGACGATCCGCGTCGACGAGCTCGAGGAAGGCCCGTCGGTGATGCTGCAGAAGCGCGACCGCGACGAGCGCGGCGATCGCGGCGACCGGCCGCGGCGCGACCGCGGCGATCGCGACCGTGGCGATCGCGGCGACCGTGGCGGCGATCGCGGCGAGCGGCCGCGCTTTGCCGATCGCGGCGAAACCGGCGGTGAAGGAGGCGAGCGATGAGCATGGGCAGTGGCGGGGCGCGTCGCCCCTTCGTGCGCCGGCGCAAGACCTGTCCGTTCTCCGGCGCCAACGCGCCGAAGATCGACTACAAGGACGTGCGCCTGCTGGGCCGCTTCATTTCCGAGCGCGGCAAGATCGTGCCCAGCCGCATCACCGCGGTATCGACGAAGAAGCAGCGCGAGCTGGCCCAGGCCATCAAGCGCGCCCGCTTCCTCGGCCTGCTGCCGTACCTGATCAAGTAGCCGGACGGGAGAACAGCCATGCACATGGAAGTGGTCCTGCTCGAGCGCGTGCCGAAACTCGGCCAGATGGGCGACGTGGTTCGCGTTCGCCCCGGTTTCGCGCGCAACTACCTGCTGCCGCGCAAGAAGGCCTTGCGCGCCACCAAGGAAAACATGGCCTACTTCGAGACGCAGCGTAAGCGCCTCGAGGCCACCAACTTGGAGCGTCGCCAGGACGCGGAGAAGGTCGCCGAGAAGCTCAAGGACTTCTCGGTGGTGCTGATCCGCCAGGCGTCCGAAGCGCTGCAGCTCTACGGTTCGGTCAGCGCCCGCGACATCGCCCAGGCGGCGACCGAGGCGGGCACGACCATCGCCCGCCCGCAGGTCAACCTCGACAAGGCGATCAAGACGCTGGGCATGCACGACGTCGAGATCGTGCTGCACCCGGAAGTCTCGGTGCCGATCAAGGTCAACGTCGCCCGCTCCGCCGAGGAGGCCGAGTTCCAGGCCCAGGGCGGCGTGCTGGTGGCCGAGAGCGAGCGCGCCCGTCTCGAGGCCGAGGAGCAGCAGCGCCTCGCCGAACAGCAGGCGGCCTTGCTCGACCAGCCGGCTCCGGCGGCCGAAGCGGCGACGGAAGAAGCCGCCGCCCCCGAGGGCGAAGCGGCCGAAGAGGAAGCCAAGCCCGCCAAGAAGGCCAAGGCCAAAAAGGCGGAATAGGCTTTCGCCAGCGAGAATTCGCGCAAATCCGCGGAAAAGCCCGGCCAGATGGCCGGGCTTTTTCGTTGCGGGGCTTTGCGTCGGGCCAAACGGCGGTTAGATTCGTTCAAAATTCGAGCAAGAGGCGCCGGACGGGCCCCCGGAGTAGAGAAATGCTGCTGGCTAAAGTCGTCGGAAAGATCCTTCAGGCGGGCACCCTCGACGTGATCGACCCGCAGGGCGCGCGTCACCGCGTCGAAGGCCGCCGGCCCGGCCCGCATGCCACGATCCGCATCCACGACGCCCGCACCGCCCGCCGCCTGATCCTCGAGCCGCGCCTGGCCGTGGGCGAGTGCTACATGGACGGCACGCTGACGGTCGAAGACGGCGACATCTACGACTTCCTCGACCTGATCGGCTATTCGATCGATGCGTTCGAGGAACACCCGGTCAGCAAGGCGGTCGGCCGCGCGGGCTATCTGCTGCGCGGCCTGCGCCAGTACAACCCGATCGGCCGGGCGCGCAAGAACGTCGCCCACCATTACGACCTCTCCGGCGCGCTCTACGATCTGTTCCTCGACGAGGACCGCCAGTATTCCTGCGCCTATTTCCGCACGCCCGACGACACGCTCGAGCAGGCTCAGGACCAGAAGAAGAAGCACATCGCCGCCAAGCTGCTGATCAAGCCGGGACACAAGGTGCTGGATATCGGCTGCGGCTGGGGCGGCATGGGCCTCTATCTGGCGCGCGCCACCGGCGCGGAAGTCACCGGCGTCACCTTGTCGGTCGAGCAGCAGAAAGTGGCGCAGGCGCGGGCCGAGAAGGAAGGCCTGGCCGAGCACGCCCGCTTCGCGCTGCGCGACTATCGCGAGGAGCCGGGCCGCTACGACCGCATCGTCTCGGTCGGCATGTTCGAGCATGTCGGGGCGCGGCACTACGGCGAGTTCTTCGGCAAGGTGCGCGAGCTTCTGACCGACGACGGGGTGATGCTGCTGCACGCCATCGGCCGCATGGAGCCGCCCGGCGGCACCAATCCCTGGCTGCGCAAGTACATCTTCCCCGGCGGCTACACCCCTGCCCTGTCCGAGGTGCTGACCGCCATCGAGCGTGCCGGGCTGTGGGTGACCGATTGCGAAATCCTGCGCCTGCATTACGCCTTCACCCTGCGCGAATGGCGCAAGCGCTTCCTGGCCAATCGCGACCGGGTCAAGGCGCTTTACGACGAGCGCTTCTGCCGCATGTGGGAGTTCTATCTCGCCGCCTGCGAGATGAGTTTCCGCCACATGCGCCAGATGGTTTTCCAGCTGCAGATCACCCGCCATGAGCAGGCGGTGCCGCTGACGCGCGACTACATGTACGAGACCGAGCGGGAATTCCTTGCCACGCGCGCGGCGGAGTGATCCTATCCCCGCCCGTCCCTGCTCCCGTCGCGATCGGAACCGCGCATGATTGAAGTCGAGGACCTGGTTTTCGACTATCCGACCAAGCGCGCCCTGCATGGCGTGTCGCTGTCGGTGCGCGAAGGCAGCATCACGGCGCTGGTCGGTCCCAACGGCGCCGGCAAGACGACGCTGATGCGCTGCATCGCCGCCCTCGAACTGCCCTATTCCGGCCGCGTGCGCGTCGCCGGCGTCGACGTGTTCGAAGAGCCGCGCAGGGCGCACGAGCTGCTCGGCTATCTTTCCGACTTCTTCGGCCTCTACGACAAGCTCAGCCTGCGCCAGTGCCTGGTGCACGCCGCCGATTCGCGCGGCCTGTCGCGGGCCCGTCGCGAGGAAGCCGTGACGCGCGCCGCCGAGGCGCTGGGGCTGACGCAGCGCCTGTCGGAGAAGGCCGGCACGCTGTCGCGCGGCCTGCGCCAGCGGCTGGCCATCGCCCAGGCCATCGTCCACGAGCCGCGCGTGCTGCTGCTCGACGAGCCGGCGGCGGGCCTCGATCCCGAAGCGCGGCAGGATCTGTCCGGCCTGCTGCGCGGGCTGGCCGGGCGCGGCATGACCCTGCTGGTGTCGTCGCATATCCTCGCCGAGCTGGAGGACTATTCGACCGACATGGTGATCGTCGATGGCGGACGCATCGTCGAGAACCGGCACCTGCAGAACGACCCGTCGCGTGCGGTCGAGCGCGCCGCCATGGTGCTGGAACTGGCCGCGATGCCCGCAGACCTGCCGGCGATCATGAGCGGCATCGCCGATGTCGACGGGCTGCGCCTCGATGGCGGCATCGTGCGTTTCACCCTGTCAGATACGGCGGCGGCGCGCGCCGCCCTGCTGCGACGGCTGGTCGAGGCCGGTGTCGAAGTGTCCGGCCTGTCGCGCGAACGCGCCAGCCTGCAGGAATCCTACATACGCAGCGTCAACGAGGCGCGACAGGTGCGGCCATGACCTTCGCCAATCCCGAATTCCGCCGCAACCTGTGGCTCGAACTGACGCCGGCGCGGCTGGGCGTCTCGGTGCTGGCCGTGGTCTCGCTGCTGGCGCTGGCCGGCGTGCGCGGCGATGCTGATGCCAGCGTCGCCTACGCCGCCGAGCTGCTGTTCGGCGCCGTGGTGTTCCTGTGGGGCGGCAGGCTGGCGGCGGACTCGGTGGTCGAGGAAATCGCCGAGCGCACCTGGGACAACCAGCGCATGTCGGCGCTGGGGCCGTGGGCGATGAGCTGGGGCAAGCTGTTCGGCGCGCCGATCTGCGCCTGGGCCGCCGCCATTCCCGCCGTGGCGGCCATGGCGATCGCATCCCCCGATATCGGCGACGGGCTGCGCCGGGCGGCGACCTACGTATTGCTGGGCGTGCTGTGCCATGCCGTGGCGCTGACCCTGTCGCTGCAGTCGATCCGCAAGGGCCGCCAGCCCGGCCGCATGAAGACGCTGTTCTTCCATCTGGTGGCGCTGGCGGTGGTGCTGCCTTTCGCGTATTTCCTGGTGTGGAGCGACGAGCTGCCGGCGAAGTTCCAGTTGCGCTGGTTCTTCGTCGAGTTCAGTTCGGAGGAATTCGCGCTGGTCTCGGCGCTGCTGTTCTCGGCCTGGGCGGTGCTGGGCGTCTATCGCCAGATGCGGCTGGAACTGCAGAAGCCGACCGCACCGACGGCCTGGCTGTGCTTCGCCGCCTTCCTGATCGCCTATCAGACCGGGCTGATCGCCGGCGCCGGCTTCGGGCTCGATCTCGCCCTGCGCGACGTGCTGGACGCGACGCTGGTCGGCACGCACTGGATCTCGGTGGCGCTGCTGGCCGCCGGCGCGCTGCTGTCCGGGCTGGTCTATCTGGCGATCTTCACCGAACCCAAGAGCATGATCGGCCTGCGCCAGTGCTGGGACGCCTTCCGGCGTGGCGAGGCGCGCGCGCTGTGGCTGCATCTGCCGCGCTGGGCGGTGACGCTGAAGCTGACGGCCCTGGCCATTATCCTGATCGTGGTTTTCGTGCGCCTGCCCGACACGGCGCGCGAATACAACGGCGAGGTACAGCGCTACGCCATCGCCTCGTTCCTGTTCTTGCTGCGCAACGTCGGCATCGTGCTGCTGTGCAATTTCATTGCCGGCAGCGCCCGTGGCGACATGGCCGCCTTCATCGTGCTGGCGGTGCTGAGCCTGGTGGCGCCGACCATGTTCGCCGGCGCGCACGATGTCGTGCAGGCGCTGTTCATGCCGCCGGTGGCGGCGGATTGGGCGACCAGCCTGGTTCCCATCGCGGCACAACTTGTTCTGGTCGGCGGATTGCTGGCGCGCGTGTGGATGCAAGCGGAAAAGCAGCGCAACAAGCCTGTTTGAACACTTTTCCATTAACGCTATACACAGTCTTCCACAGACGCGCCCATAACGCCCGCTTCGGCCGGCCTGATAGGTTGCCGCCATGGAAACCAAGCAAGACACATCGAAGATCGCCCGCCTGCGCGAGGACGACCGGCCGCTGTTCCGCCAGCCGCCGCACAATCTGGAAGCCGAACAGGCGCTGCTGGGCGCCATTCTGGTCAACAACCTGTCGTACAACCGCGTCTCCGACTTCCTGCGGCCGGAGCATTTCGCCGACCCGCTGCACGGGCGCATCTACGATTCCGCCGCGCGCCTGATCGAGCGCAACCAGATCGCCACGCCGGTGACGCTGCGGCCCTATTTCGAGCAGGACGAGGGGCTGACGGCGCTGGGCGGGCCGGTCTATCTCGCCAAGCTGGCCTCGGCCGCGGCCGGCATCATCAACGCCTTCGATTACGGAAGGCTGGTGCACGATCTCTATCTGCGCCGCGAGCTGATCGACGTCGGCGACCAACTGGTCAACAACTCCTACAAACCGGAAGTCGACGAAAGCGCTATCGCCCAGATCGAGATCACCGAAAAGCGCCTCTACGATCTGGCGCAGACCGGCCAGGTCGAGGGCGGCTTCGTGCCGTTCCAGCGCGCCATCACCGAAGCGATCCAGATGGCGGAGGCAGCCTACAAGCGCGAGGGCCGGCTGACCGGCGTTTCCTCCGGCCTCTATCCGCTCGACCGGCTGCTGGGCGGCCTGCACAAATCGGACCTGCTGATCCTCGCCGGCCGCCCGGGCATGGGCAAGACGGCACTGGCGACCAACATCGCCTTCCACATCGCCAATTCCTACACCGAGGGCGTCGACGAACACGGCAAGCCGATCGTGGTCGATGGCGGCAATATCGGCTTCTTCTCGCTGGAAATGTCGTCCGAGCAGCTCGCCACCCGCATCCTGTCGGAGCAGGCGGAGGTCTCGTCCGAGCATATCCGCCGCGGCGAGCTCAACGCCGAGGAGTTCCATCGCGTGGTCGAGACCAGCGCGCGGCTGGAGCGCATCCCGCTGTTCATCGACGATTCGCCCGGCCTGTCGATCGCCGCCCTGCGCACCCGCGCCCGCCGGCTCAAGCGCCAGCACGGGTTGCAGCTCATCGTCGTCGACTATCTGCAGCTGCTCAGTCCGTCGGGCGGCTCGCGGCAGGAGAACCGCGTGCAGGAAATCTCCGAGATCACGCGCGGGCTGAAGACGCTGGCCAAGGAGCTGAACGTGCCGGTGCTGGCGCTGTCGCAGCTCTCGCGCGCCGTCGAGCAGCGCGAGGACAAGCGGCCGCAGCTTGCCGATCTGCGCGAATCGGGGTCGATCGAGCAGGACGCCGACGTGGTGATGTTCGTCTATCGCGAGGAGTACTACCACAAGCAGCGCCCGCCGCAGCAGCGCGACGACGAGCCGCCGGAGAAGTTCCACGACCGCATGGACAAGTGGATGGCGCGCGGCGAGGAGATCTACGGCATGGCCGAAGTGATCGTCGCCAAGCAGCGCCACGGCCCGACCGGAACGGTCAAGCTCAAGTTCGACGGCCCGACCACGCGCTTCTCCAATCTCGAGGACGACGGCGCCATCGGCGGGGATTGAGTCGAAGCCTCCCTCACCCCGGCCCTCTCCCCGCTGGGGAGAGGGAGCAAGAGGCGAGCGGGCAGCGTCGCCTCTTCCCAATGGAGAGAGGGAGCAGAACGGGAGACATCGCATTGCACGGCACCGCCGGCACCCTGACCATCGATCTCGACGCCATTGCCGCCAATTGGCGCCTGCTGGCCGGCCGGGCGAAGCCGGCCGACTGCGCCGCGGTGGTGAAGGCCGACGGCTACGGGCTGGGTGCGGCGCAGGTGGCGCGACGGCTGCGGGACGAAGGCTGCCGCTGGTTCTTCGTCGCCCATCTCGAGGAAGCGGTGGCGCTGCGCCGCGTCGTCGACAGGTTTCCCATCGTCGCGTTGAACGGATTGCTGCCGGGGCTGGAACGTGAGTTCCTCGCCCATGACGTTCTGCCGGCGCTGAACGATCGGGCGCAGATCGAGGCGTGGCGCAGGCTGGCCGCCGCCGAAGGCCGCAAGCTCGACGCCATCGTCCATATCGATACCGGCATGAACCGGCTGGGGCTGGACGAGGCGGCGGTGGCGGCGCTGGCGCAGGACGCGACGCTGCTGGAAGGGCTGACGCCGCGGGTGTGGATGAGCCACCTCGCCTGCGCCGACCTGCCCGACCACGCGCTGAACCTCGAACAGCGCGAGCGCTTTGCGTCCGCCCTGCGCCGCCTGCCGCCGGCTACCGCCTCGCTGGCCAATTCGTCTGGCATCTTCCTCGGCTCGGCCTGGCACCACGATCTGGTCCGTCCGGGGGCCGCGCTCTACGGCATCAACCCGACGCCGTGGACCGCCAACCCGATGCAGGCGGCGGTTACGCTGACCGGAAAAATCCTGCAAATTCATAAGGTTGACACTGGAATTGGGGTTGGCTACGGTGCCGAATGGCGGGCAGCGAGGCCCAGCCGCATCGCGACCGTCGCCGCCGGCTATGCCGACGGCTATCTGCGGTCACTGAAGGAGCGCAGCGTCGTGTTTGCCAAGGGCCAGCGCCTGCCGGTGGTCGGCCGGATTTCCATGGACCTCATCACCGTCGACGTCACCGACGCGGCCCAGCCGCCCGTCCCCGGCGACGAGGTCGAATTGCTGGGGCCGAATATCGGCGCCGACGAGCTGGGCGATCGCGCCGGCACGATCGGCTACGAGATCCTGACGCAGCTCGGCGCGCGCTATCACCGCCATTACCTGGGCGCGCGCGCGTGAACGTTCCCGTCCTGACCGGCGTCGGCCGCACCGTTCTCGGATTCCTGCAGGGCGCCGGCAGCCTGACATTGTTCGCGCTGGAAGGCCTGTCGCACTGCTTCCGGCCGCCCTATTACTGGCGGCTGATCCTGCGGCAGATGATCGAGATCGGCTATTACTCGCTGCCGGTGGTCGGCCTGACCGCGATCTTCACCGGCATGGTGCTGGCGCTGCAGTCCTATACCGGCTTCTCGCGCTTCGCCGCCGAAAGCGCCATCCCCAACGTGGTGATCGTGTCGCTGACCCGCGAGCTGGGTCCGGTGCTGGCGGGCCTCATGGTGGCGGGCCGCATCGGCGCGGCGATGGCGGCCGAGATCGGCACCATGCGCGTCACCGAGCAGATCGACGCGCTGACGACCTTGGCGACCGATCCGTTCAAGTATCTCGTGGCGCCGCGCCTGATCGCCGCCACGCTGACCCTGCCGATCCTGGTGCTGGTCGCCGACATCATCGGCGTCATGGGCGGCTGGATCGTCGGCGTCGCCAAGCTCGACTTCAACAGCGCCGCCTATCTGCGCAACACCTGGGAATTCCTCGAGGTGCAGGACGTGGTCTCCGGCCTGGTCAAGGCGGCGGCGTTCGGATTCATCATCGCCCTGATGGGCTGCTACAACGGCTACCGCTCGCGCGGCGGCGCCCAGGGCGTCGGCCAGGCGACGACCAACGCGGTGGTGTCGGCGTCGATCCTGATCCTGACGTTCAACTACCTGATCACCGAAATGTTCTTCGCCCGCTGAGCCCCGAGCAGAGATGGCCAACAAGATCGAGATCCGCGACCTGCACAAATCCTTCGGCCCGAAGAAGGTGCTGACCGGCGTCAATCTCGACATCGGCGTGCAGGAATCGGTGGTGATCATCGGCGGCTCCGGCACCGGCAAGTCGGTGCTGCTGAAATGCATCCTCGGCCTGCTGCAGCCCGACAAGGGTTCGATCAAGATCGACGGGCGCGAAGTCACCACCATGTCGCGGGCCGAGCGGGCGCAGAACATGCGTAAGTTCGGCATGCTGTTCCAGGGCGGTGCGCTGTTCGATTCGCTGCGCGTCTGGGAGAACGTCGCCTTCGGGCCGATCCAGGCCGACGGCATGGCACGCGCCGAGGCCAAGCGGATCGCGCTGGCCAAGCTGGCGGCGGTCGGGCTCAACGCCGACGTCGCCGAACTGTCGCCGGCCGAACTGTCGGGCGGCATGCAGAAGCGCGTGTCGCTGGCGCGGGCGATCGCGCGCGAGCCGGAAATCATCTTCTTCGACGAGCCGACCACCGGGCTGGACCCGATCATGTCGGACGTCATCAACGACCTGATCGTGAAATCGGTGAAGGGGCTGGGCGCCACCGCCGTCTCGATCACCCACGACATGATCAGCGCCCGCAAGATCGCCGACCGCATCGCCATGCTGCTGGGCGGCAAGATCATCTGGCAGGGCGCCACCGCCGACATCGATCGCTCGGGCAACGACTACGTCGACCAGTTCATCCACGGACGCGCCGAAGGGCCGATCCAGATGGAAGTGCGACGCCTTTAACCTCCGCTTGGGAGCCTCATGGCCAAGCCGCAGAAGAGTTTCGTCTGCCAGCAATGCGGCGCCGCCACCAGCAAGTGGAGCGGCAAATGCGAAGCGTGCGGCGCGTGGAACTCGATCGTCGAGGAAACGCCCAAGGCTGCCGCCGTCTCCGGCCCGCTGCGCGGGCTGTCCTCGGGCAAGGGCCGCCGGATCGAGCTCAATCCGCTGTCGGGCGTGTCGGCCGAGCTGCCGCGCCGGCGCACCGGCATCGGCGAATTCGATCGCGTGTGCGGCGGCGGGCTGGTGCCGGGCTCGGCAGTGCTGGTCGGCGGCGATCCCGGCATCGGCAAGTCGACATTGCTGCTGCAGGCGGTGGCGGCCCTGGCGCGCGGCAGCGAGGCCTGCGTCTACATCTCGGGCGAGGAAGCGGTCGACCAGGTGCGCATGCGCGCCACCCGGCTGGGGCTGGACAAGATGCCGGTGGCGCTGGCGGCGGCGACGTCGATCCGCGATATCGTCGCCACGCTCGACACCGCCAACCCGCCGGGCGTGGTGGTGATCGATTCGATCCAGACCATGTATCTCGACACGCTGGACAGCGCGCCAGGCACCGTCAGCCAGGTGCGCGCCTGCGCCCATGCCGCGATCGAATTGGCGAAGCGGCGCGGCATTACCGTGCTGCTGGTCGGCCACGTCACCAAGGAAGGCACCATCGCCGGCCCGCGCGTGCTCGAGCACATGGTCGACACGGTGCTGTATTTCGAGGGCGAGCGCGGCCACCATTTCCGCATCCTGCGGGCGGTCAAGAACCGTTTCGGTCCGACCGACGAAATCGGCGTGTTCGAGATGACCGATGCCGGGCTGATGCCGGTCGACAACCCGTCGGCGCTGTTCCTCGCCGAACGGCGCGGCCAGGTGTCAGGCTCGGCGGTGTTCGCCGGCATCGAGGGCACGCGACCGCTGCTGGTCGAGATCCAGGCGCTGGTGGCGCCGACGTCGTTCGCCACGCCGCGCCATGCCGTGGTCGGCTGGGATTCGGCGCGGCTGGCGATGGTGATGGCGGTGCTGGAGGCGCGCTGCGGGGTCACCGTCGGCGCCAACGACGTCTATCTCAACGTCGCCGGCGGGCTGCGCATCTCAGAGCCGGCGGCCGATCTGGCCGTGGCTGCCGCCCTGCTCTCCTCGCTGAGCGAGGCGGCGGTGCCGGCCGACATGGTGATCTTCGGCGAGATCGGGCTGGGCGGCGAGGTGCGTGCGGTGTCGCAACGCGAAGCGCGGCTCAAGGAAGCGGCCAAGCTGGGCTTCAGATCGGCCGTCGTTCCGGCCGCCGCGCGCGGGGCGCGGGCTGTGGCGGAAGCCGGCGGCGGCGCGATTCGCGTTGACGAAATCGAGCATCTGTCCGACCTTGTCGCGCGGCTGCGGCCGCCGGAGGCGACGCCCCGCAGCACCGCGCGGCGTCAGGGTCGGCATAGCGAAACGGGCTAGAGTTCACGCATGGAAAACCTGCCGTTCACCACCTTCGACCTGATCGTCTTCGCCGTCATCCTGCTGGCGGCCATCATGGCTTTCTCGTCAGGTTTCGTGCGCTCGATCCTGTTCGTGCTGAGCTGGGCCGGTGCGGCGCTGATCACGCGCGAGCTCTATCCGGCGGCGCGCGACTACGGCCGCCAGCTCATTCCGGAGACCATCATCGCCGATATCGGCACGGCCGTGGTGCTGTTCGTCGTCATCCTGGTGGTGCTGAGCGTGTTCACCGACGCCGTTTCGAAGGCGGTGAGCGGCTCGGGCTTCCGCGGCGTCGACCGGCTGCTGGGACTGGGATTTGGCATCGCCGTGGGCTGCGCCATCGTCAGCCTGGGCTATCTCGCCTATCGCTACGTGGTGCCGCCGGTGGAGCAGCCGAAATGGGTGACCGATGGCCGCACCTACGCCGCGGTGCGCCAGGGCGCCGACCTGCTGGACCGCTACATTCCCGACGAATTCAAGAAGAAGAGCCTGGGAACCGGCACGCTGACGCCGACCGACCGCAACCTGGCGCCGCCGGCCGGCGCCCCTGCTCCGGCGCCCGCTCCGGCACCTGCGAGCCCCTCGCAACCGACCCCTGCGACGCCGCCTGCGAATCCGACTGGCGGTCAGCGCCCCTAGCATTATATAAGGGCCCCGAATCGGGCAGGACCGCCCCCGATCCAAATCCAGGAGCAGCGTAATGAGCGATGGATTTCCGGAGCTGACGACCAACCCAATGGCCGACGACAAGCTCCGGGAAGAGTGCGGGATTTTCGGCATCTGGGGCACCCCCGACGCGGGCGCCCATACCGCGCTCGGCCTGCACGCCCTGCAGCATCGCGGCCAGGAAGCCTCCGGCATCGTCTCCTTCGACGGCGCCCAGTTCCACTCCCATCGCGATCTCGGCCTGGTCGGCGACATTTTCGGCGAAGAGGCGGTGATCAAGCGCCTGCCCGGCTTCGCCGCCATCGGCCACAACCGGTACTCGACCACCGGCGAGACCATGCTGCGCAACGTGCAGCCGATCTTCGCCGATTTCGACTTCGGCGGGCTGGCGATCGCCCATAACGGCAACCTGACCAACGCCTACGAGCTGCGCCAGGAGCTGGTGCGGCGCGGCTGCCTGTTCCAGTCGACCATGGACACCGAGGTCATCAACCACCTGATCTCGCGCTCGCAGTTCTCGACCGTGATCGACCGCATGATCGACGCGCTGCACGCCGTCGAGGGCGCCTATTCGCTGGTGGCGCTGACCAACGACGCGCTGATCGGCGTGCGCGACCCGCTGGGCGTCCGCCCGCTGGTGCTGGGCCGGTTCGACGACGCCTACATCCTGGCGTCGGAGACCTGCGCGCTCGACATCATCGGCGCCGACTTCGTGCGCGACATCGAGGCCGGCGAGCTTGTGGTGATCTCCGACAAGGGCGTGCACTCGATCAAGCCGTTCCAGCGCCAGAAGAGCCGCTTCTGCGTGTTCGAGTACATCTATTTCGCCCGGCCCGATTCGTCGGCCGAAGGCATCTCGGTCTACGACGTGCGCAAGCGCATCGGCCAGGAGCTGGCCAAGGAAAGCCACGTGCCGGCCGACGTCATCATCCCAGTGCCCGATTCGGGCGTGCCCTCGGCGATGGGCTACGCCGAGCAGTCGGGCATTCCCTTCGAGCTCGGCATCATCCGCAACCACTATGTCGGCCGCACCTTCATCGAGCCGACCGACCACATCCGCCATCTCGGCGTCAAGCTCAAGCACAACGCCAACCGCGCCCGCATCGAGGGCAAGCGCGTGATCCTAGTCGACGATTCGATCGTGCGCGGCACCACCTCGGTGAAGATCGTCGAGATGGTGCGGGCCGCCGGCGCGACCGAAGTGCACATGCGCATCGCCGCGCCGCCGACCACGCATTCGTGCTTCTACGGCGTCGACACGCCCGAGCGCGAGAAGCTGCTGGCCTACCAGTACGATCTCGCCGGCATGGCGAAATACATCGGCGTCGATTCGCTGGCCTTCATTTCGCTCGACGGGCTCTATCGCGCCGTCGGCGAAAAGGGCCGCAACGCCGCCCAGCCGCAATATTGCGACGCCTGCTTCACCGGCGACTATCCCATTCCCCTGATCGATCGCGACGGCGGCGGCGCGCCGCGCCAGCTTTCCCTGCTGTCCGAGACCGCCTGACATGGCCGGCGAGACGGGCGGGCGCCTGGCCGGCCGGCTGGCGCTGATCACCGGCGCCTCGCGCGGACTGGGCCGGGCGCTGGCGCTGAAATTCGCCGCCGAAGGCGCCGACCTGGTGCTGGTGGCCCGCACCGTCGGCGCGCTCGAGGAAATCGACGACCAGGTCAAGGCGCTGGGCCGCAACGCCACGCTGGTGCCGCTCGACATCACCGATTTCGACGCGCTCGACCGCATGGGCCAGGCGCTCTACGACCGTTTCGGAAAACTCGACGTGCTGGTCGGCAATGCGGCCATGCTGGGCATCCTCTCGCCGCTGGCGCATATCGACGCCAAGATCTGGAAATCGACCTTCGATCTCAACCTGACCGCCAACTGGCGGCTGCTGCGCAGCATGGACCCGCTGCTGCGCGCCAGCCCGGCGGGGCGCGCCATCTTCATCACCTCCGGCATCACGCGCCGCACGGTGCCCTACTGGGGGCCCTACACCATCGCAAAGTCGGCGCTGGAATCGATGGTCCGCATGTACGCGGCGGAGATGGCGCATACCAGCGTCAAGGCCAACCTGGTCAATCCCGGGCCGATGCGCACCGGCATGCGGGTGGAGGCTTTTCCCGGCGAGGATCCGATGACGGTGCCGGCGCCGGAAGAACTGGTCGACGCCATCGTGCCGCTGGCCGAGGCCTCGTGCCAGCTCAACGGCGAATGGATCGCCGCCGACGAGTGGCT
>JBDZUM010000084.1:0-18903 GCA_040255215.1 Rhodospirillaceae bacterium | reverse complement strand
GGCCCCATCGGCCCCTCGCCGACGCGCCGTTCGAGATTGCGCGTCTGGCCGCTGCCCACGACCTTCAGATCGTACCCCGCGCAGAACGTGCCGTGATCGCCGTAAAACACGCCGACCTTGGCCTCGTCGTCGGCATCGAAGCGGCGGAACGCCTCGGCCAGCGCCTGCGCGGTCTCGGGATTGACCGCGTTGCGCGCCTCGGGCCGGCTCAATATCACCGTCCAGACCGGCCCGTCCTTCTCGATGGCGACGCTCATGGCCGTCTACGCGACCAGCACGCCGCCATCGGCGACGATCACCTGTCCGGTCATGAACTTGCCGGCCTTCGAGGCCAGCATCACCGCAATGCCGCCGATGTCGTCCGGCTCGCCCAGCCGCTTCAGCGGCTGGCGCTCCAGCCGCTTGGCGAGGTTCTTCTCGTCCTCCCACAGCGCCTTGGCGAAGTCGGTCTTGATCAGGCCGGGCGCGATGGTGTTGATGCGGATATTGTCGCCGCCCAGCTCGAGCGCCAGATTGCGCGTCAGCGCCATGTCTGCCGCCTTCGAGATGCCGTAGGCGCCGATGATCGGCGTGCCGCGCAAGCCGCCGATCGAGCTGATGATGATGATGGCGCCGTCCTTCTTGGCGCGCATGTCGGACAGCACCATCTTGGTCAGCCAGATGTTCGACAGGATGTTGTTGCGCATGATCTTGTCGAACGCATCGTCCGGCATGTCCTCGGTCGGCCCGTAATAGGGGTTCGAGGCGGCGTTGCAGACCAGAATGTCGACCGGGCCGAGCTGCTTGCGCGTCTCGGCCACCAGCTTCTCGAGCTGCGCCTTGTCGGAGATATTGGCCGGGATCGACACCGCCTTGCCGCGGCCCAGCTTGTTGATCTCCGCCGCCACCTCCTCGCAGGCCGGCGCCTTGCGGCTGGAGATCACGACGTTGGCGCCCTGCACCGCCATTTCCCTGGCGATCGACTTGCCGATGCCCTTGCTGGAACCGGTGATGATGGCGACTTTGCCCGTCAGGTCGAACATGCTCACTTTGGCGTCTCCCGGGATTTCATTGCCCCGACAGACTGCGCCAGAGCCGCTCGCCGCTCAAGCCTTCCGCGGCCGCGTTCCGCGCGGCGGTTCGCGCCGCAGAACGCCTCAGCCGAACAGGGCCGGCGCCATCTCCAAGGTCGTGTCGTCGAGGCTCTGCAGCAGCGGCGCCAGATAGGCGATCCGGGTCAGCTCGTAGCGGAAGAAATAGCGGCAGGTGCGCAGCTTGCCTTCGAGGAAATCCCGCTCCTCCTCATCGCCCGCCTCCTTAGCCAGCGCCGCCTGCGCCTGCATCAGCCACATCCAGCCCATCACCGCCAGCCCGACCATGTCGAGGTAATGCGCCGCATTGGCCAGCGCCAGCGCCGTCCGGCCGTCGCCCGCCGCGCCCAGCAGCGTCCCGGTCGTCGCCTCGATGGTCCGCAACGCGCCCTCCAGCGCCTCGCCATGCTCCTTGAGTCGCGGATCGGCTGCGGCGATCGTGGCCCGGATCTCCTGCAGCAGCAGCCGGAAGGCCGCGCCACCCTGCATCGCCACCTTGCGGCCCAGCAGATCGATGGCCTGGATGCCGTCGGTGCCCTCGTGGATCGGATTGAGCCGCTGGTCGCGATAATACTGCTCCACCGGATATTCGCGCGTGTAGCCATAACCGCCCAGCACCTGGATCGCGTGCTCGTTCGACTTCAGGCACATTTCGCTCATCCAGCCCTTGACCACCGGCGTCAGCACGTCGAGCAGCAGTCCGCAACGCTTGCGCTCCGCCTCGTCCTCCGATTCGTGCTGCAGATCGACCAGGCGCGAGGCGAACAGCACCAGATGCAGGCCGCCTTCCGACACCCACTTCTGGTGCAGCAGCATGCGCCTGACGTCGGCATGCTCGATGATCGGCACCATCGGCTGGGTCGGATCCTTCGAATCGGGCAGCCGTCCCTGCGGCCGCTGCCGGGCGTAGCCCAGCGAGTAGAGATAGGCGGCATAGGACAGCATCACCGCGCCGCTGCCCACCCCGATGCGCGCCTCGTTCATCATGTGGAACATGTACTCCAGCCCGCGATGCGGCTGGCCGACCAGATAGGCGACGGCGCCGCCCTTCTCGCCGAAATTCAGCGCCGTGTTGGTGGTGCCGCGATAGCCCATCTTGTGATTGAGCCCGACCAGCCGCACGTCGTTGCGCGCGCCGAGGCTGCCATCGCCGTTGACCAGATATTTCGGCACGATGAACAGCGATATCCCCTTCACGCCCGGCGCCGCGCCGGCGATCTTGGCCAGCACCAGATGCACGATGTTCTCGCTCAGCTCGTGCTCGCCGGCCGAGATCCACATCTTGCTGCCCGTCAGGCGATAGGAGCCGTCCGCCTGCGGCTCGGCCCGCGTGCGGATATCGGCCAGCGACGAGCCGGCCTGCGGTTCGCTGAGGCACATCGTGCCGAAGAAGCGGCCTTCGAACATCGGCCGCATGTAGAGCTCCTTCTGCTCCTGCGAGCCGAAGGCGTCGAGGAGGTTGGCCGCGCCGACGGTCAGGAACGGATAGGCCGAGGTGCCGACATTGGCGCTCTGGAACAGCGCCGAACAGGCCTGCGCCACCGTCCAGGGCAGCTGCATGCCGCCCAGCTCGTAGTCCTTGTGCGCCACCATCAGCCCGGCGTCGCGATAGGCCGCCAGCGCCTCGGCGACTTCCGGTATCATGCTGACCTTCTCGCCGTCGAAGCTCGGCTCGTTGCGGTCGGCCTTGGCGTTGTGCGGGTGGAATTTCTCCAGCGCCAGATCGTGCGCCGTGGCGATCGCCGCCCGCATGGTTTCGGCCGAATGGTCGGCGAAGCGCTTCAACGCCGCCAGTTTTTCGACCTGCAGAACGTCGAACAGCACGAAATCCAGATCGCGTTCGTTGACCAGCGGCGATGCCATCCCCGTTCCTCCCGGCTTTGCGCCCAATCCTCTACCGGCCGGCGTCGCCGGAGGCAACCGGCACAACCCGCCGCCCGGCCGATTCGGCAGCAATCGCAGGGGTTTCTGCCGCATTGCCTGATCCGGCAGCGGTGGCTAGATTGGCGCCCAAATCGCCGCAATCGCGCCAGGGAGGCTCATATGCGTGGTCTGATGATGGACCGGCCGCTGCTGATTTCGCAGCTCATCGAATTCGCCGCCGAATACCACAACACCAGCGAAATCGTCTCGCGCACCATCGAGGGCCCGATCCATCGCTACACCTACGCCGACGCCGCCGTGCGGGCGCGCAAGCTGGCGCGGGCGCTGGCGAAACTCGGCGTGCAGACCGGCGATCGCGTCGCCACCTTGGCATGGAACGGCTATCGCCATTTCGAGATTTATTTCGCCGTCTCCGGCTCGGGCGCCGTCTGCCACACCATCAACCCGCGCCTGTTCCCGGAGCAGATCGCCTACATCGTCAACCACGCCGAAGACTGCGCCATCTTCGTCGACCTCAACCTGCTGCCGATCCTCGAGGGGCTGAAGGACCACCTCAAGCCGGTCAAGCACATCGTCGTCATGACCGACCGCGCCCACATGCCCGATAGCAAGCTGCCCGGCCTGCTGTGCTACGAGGAGCTGGTCGGCGCCGAGCAGGACGGCTTCGAATGGCCGCTGTTCGACGAGAACACCGCCTCCTCGCTGTGCTACACCTCGGGCACCACGGGCAATCCCAAGGGCGTGCTCTACGCCCACCGCTCGACCATCCTGCATTCCTACGCCATCAACATGGCCGGCGCGCTGGGCTTCACCTCCGACGACAAGGTGCTGCCGGTGGTGCCGATGTTCCACGCCAACGCCTGGGGCATCCCCTACGCCGCGCCGATGGCCGGCTGCGGCATCGTGTTCCCCGGCGCCAAGATGGACGGCGCCTCGATCTACGAGCTGTTCGACAGCGAAGGCGTGACCATCAGCGCCGGCGTGCCGACCATCTGGCTCGAGCTGCTGCGCTACTGCGACGCCAACGGCAAGAAGCTGGAGAAACTGAAGAAGACGCTGATCGGCGGCTCGGCCGTGCCCAAGTCGATGATCGAGAAGTTCGACAAGGACCACGGCGTGTTCGTCACCCATGGCTGGGGCATGACCGAGATGAGCCCGCTCGGCACCATCTCGACCTTCAAGCGCGGCGAGCACGACCTGCCCAAGGAGCAGCAGTACGACCTGCAGGCCAAGCAGGGCCGGCCGGTCTATGGCGTCGAGATGAAGATCGTCGACGACGCCGGCAACGACCTGCCCAAGGACGGCGTCGCCTTCGGCAACCTGCTGGTGCGCGGGCCCTGGATCGTCAACGGCTACTTCAAGGGCGAAGGCCGCACGGCTTTCACCAAGGACGGCTGGTTCCACACCGGCGACGTCTGCAAGCTCGATCCCGACGGCTACATGGTCATCACCGACCGCTCCAAGGACGTCATCAAGTCGGGCGGCGAATGGATCAGCTCGATCGACCTCGAGAACCTCGCCGTCGGCTGCCCCGGCGTGCAGGAAGCCGCCGTCATCGGCATCGCCCATCCCAAGTGGGACGAGCGCCCGCTGCTGATCGTGGTGCGCAAGGAAGGCTCCAACGTCACCAAGGAGCAGATCCTCGAATTCTTCGACGGCAAGATCGCCAAGTGGTGGATGCCCGACGACGTCGCCTTCGTCGACCAGCTGCCGCACACCGCCACCGGCAAGCTGCTCAAGACCAAGCTGCGCGAGGACTTCAAGGACTACACGCTGCCCACCGCCGCGGAGTGATCCGCGGCGCGCCCGCCTGCTTCCAAAAATCATAAGACAAAAGGAAACGCCCAATGTCGGACGACGCCGTTCTCTATTCCACCCAGGGTGATGTCGGCATCATCACCATCAACAACCCGCCGGTGAACGCGCTGCGCAACGCGGTGCGCGCCGGCATCAAGGACGGCGTCGGGAAATTCGCCGCCGATCCGGCGGTCAAGGCCATCGTCCTGATCGGCGGCGGCCGCACCTTCATCGCCGGCGCCGACATCCGCGAGTTCGGCAAGCCGCCCTCCGGCCCCGACCTGAACTCGGTCATCGCCACGATGGAGAATTCGCCCAAGCCGATCGTCGCCGCCCTGCACGGCACCGCCCTGGGCGGCGGCCTCGAAACCGCCTTCGGCGCGCATTATCGCGTGATCTCGCCCAGCGGCCGCGTCGGCCTGCCGGAAGTCCATCTCGGGCTGCTGCCGGGCGCCGGCGGCACGCAGCGCCTGCCGCGCCTGATCGGCGCCAAGGCCGCCCTCGACGCCATCCTGTCGGGCGCCCATATCCCCGCCGCCAAGGCCAAGGCCACCGGCATCGTCGACGAGATCGTCGAAGGCGACCTGCTGACCGAAGCGGTCAAGTACGCCCGCAAGCTGATGGCCGACAAGGCGCCGCTGAAGAAGATCCGCGATCTCAAGGCGACGCTGGAAAGCCCGACCCTGTTCGAGGACACCGAAAAGGCCATCGCCCGCAAGTCGCGCGGCTTCCTGGCGCCGTTCCACATCATCAAATGCGTCAAGGCCGCCGTCGAATTGCCGTTCGACGAAGGCATGAAGCGCGAACGCGAGCTGTTCCAGGAGCTGCTGGTTTCCTCGCAGTCGGCCGCGCAGCGCTTCTACTTCTTCGCCGAGCGCGAAGCCGCCAAGGTCAAGGACGTGCCGTCGGACACGCCGATGCGCGAGATCAAGACGGCCGGCATCATCGGCGCCGGCACCATGGGCGGCGGCATCGCCATGAATTTCGCCAATGCCGGCATTCCCGTCACCGTGCTGGAGAACGACCAGGCCGCCCTCGATCGCGGCATGAAGACCATCCGCACCAACTACGAGAACACCGCCAAGCGCGGCGGCATCAAGGCCGAGGACGTCGAAAAGCGCATGGCGCTGATCACGCCGACCCTCTCCTACGACGCTCTCAAGGACGCCGACATAATCATCGAGGCGGTGTTCGAGACCATGGAAGTCAAGGAGCAGGTGTTCAAGAAGCTCGACCAGGTCGCCAAGCCGGGCGCCATCCTGGCCACCAACACCTCCGGCCTCGACATCAACCAGATCGCCTCCTACACCAAACGGCCGCAGGACGTGATCGGCATGCATTTCTTCTCGCCGGCCAACGTCATGAAGCTGCTGGAGAACGTGCGCGGCGCGAAGACCGGCAAGGACGTCATCGCCACCGTCATGGCCCTGTCGAAGAAGATCGGCAAGGTACCTGTGCTGGTCGGCGTCTGCGAGGGCTTCGTCGGCAACCGCATGCTGCGCCAGCGCGGCGTGCAGGCTTCCTACCTGATCGAGGAAGGCGCCACGCCGCAGCAGGTCGACAAGGTGCTGTACGATTTCGGCTTCCCCATGGGCCCCTTCGCCATGTCGGACCTCGCCGGCAACGATGTCGGCTGGCGCATCCGCCAGGGCAAGAAGGAAAAGGATCAGAGCAACACCCGCTATTCCGGCTACGTCGCCGACGCTATCTGCGAGCAGGGCCGCTTCGGCCAGAAGACCGGCAAGGGCTGGTTCCTCTACAACCTCCCCGACCGCACGCCGATCCCCGATCCGGAAGTGCAGAAGATCATCGAGGAGACCTCGAAGAGGCTCGGCATCAAGCGGCGTGAGGTCTCCGACCAGGAGATCCTCGAGCGCACGCTCTATCCGATGGTCAACGAGGGCGCCAAGATCCTCGAGGAAGGCATGGCCCAGCGCGCGCTCGACATCGACGTCATCTGGGTCAACGGCTATGGCTGGCCGGTCTATCGCGGCGGCCCGATGTTCTGGGCCGACCAGATCGGCGTGAAGAAGATCTACGACGCGCTCAACAAGTACCACGAGCAGACCGGCGACAGTTTCTGGAAGCCGGCGCCGCTCCTGAAAAAGCTGGCCGAAACCGGCGGCACCTTCGCCAGCCTGTAGACCGGACCGAAGGCGGAGCGACCGACATGCCGCGCATCCTGACCCGTTCCGCCTTCCTCGCCGCCGCGCTCGGCCTGCTGGCCGGCGCGGCGCTGGGCCAGACGCCGGCGACGCCGCTGGTGTGGAACACCGTCGGCAGCACCGAGGGCGGCTATATGGCCGAGCTGCCGGGCAAGCCGCTCGAGCGGCGCATCGACGCCACCCGGCTGCAGGAAGTCTCCCTCGACAACGGCGCGCTCTATTTCGCCATGCTGTGGACGCCGGTCGCGTCGCCGCCCGCCGACAAGGCGGCGATCCAGAAATACCTTTTCGCCATACGCGACCGCACCGCTACCGCCCTCAAGGGCAGCGTCATCACCACAAAGGCTATCGAGCGCGGCCGCCACCCCGGCATCGACTACATCGTCGAATCGCCCGGCAGCGCCATCCGCAACCGCTACGTCGTGCTGCTGGTCGGCGACAAGGTCGTGCAGCAGGCCTATAGCGGCCCGACCGGCAGCGAGAACTCGCCCGACGTGAAGAAATTCCACGCCTCGCTTAAGCTGAAGCAGTAGCGATGCGGACAGGCGTCCTCGCGCTTGTCGCCCTTCTATCCGCGATCCCGGCATTCGCCTCCGATCGCTGGCGTGAAGTACGGGACGAGCAAAACGCGTTCTCCGTCGCTTTTCCCGATCCGCCTGCAACTCGCATCCAAAGACACGATGACCTGACCATCGTTCGCCACCTGCTGTCGCCGAAAAGCGATATCGAAACCTTCGTCGTCGAAAGCACTCGCCAGGATCCGCACTCGCCGGATTTCCAGGAAGTCGTGATCGCTTCCTCTCGCTCACCGTCCGCGGACGAGCTGCGTGAGTTCCGACTGCTTTCCCTGCGCGTGGTTTACGTGGACGGCATTCCTGTGCGCGAGACGATGTCCGACCTGCAATCGCGCGGCCTGCGCGTGCGCGAACGAATCGCGGTCTTCCCGCGCCTCTTGGTGAGGCAATCGTGGACCGGCCTTGCCGGTGGCGAAACGGCTCCGGACGTCGAGCGTTTTTTCGCTTCGTTCAGATTCAAGCTGAAGCAGTAGCCCCACACCGGAACCTTGTCGGCGCTGACGGGTTCCCGAGAGCAGGCACCCCTTCTCCGGGAGACCCTGCATGCTATTCGACGGCTGGTACGATCTCGTCCGCATCCTGGTGGTGGGCGTCTGCGCCTATGCCGGGCTGGTGATCCTGCTGCGGCTCACCGGCAAGCGCACCCTGTCGAAGATGAACGCCTTCGATCTCATCGTCACCGTGGCGCTGGGGTCGACCCTGGCTTCGGCGCTGCTGACCAGCGACGTGTCTCTGTCCGAGGGCCTGCTGGCCTTCGCCGTGCTCTGCCTGCTGCAATACGCCCTGACCTTCGCGTCGGTGCGCTGGCCGCGCTTCGAAAAGCTGGTCAAGGCCGAGCCCACCCTGCTGTTCTTCCGCGGCCGCCATCTCGACGCGGCGCTGCGCCGGCAGCGGGTGACGCGCGAGGAGGTCATGGCCGCCATCCGCGCCAGCGGAGCGTCGACGCCGGACTCGGTCGACGCCGTGGTGCTGGAGACCGACGGTTCGTTCAGCGTCGTCGCCGCCGCCGACGCAGGCGGGATCGAAACGCTGCATCACGTCGAGGGGGCGCCGCCTCAGGAGAACGCCAGGGACGGAAACGGCAACCCCATCAGCGCCTCGACGAAGGCGTAGACGACCAGCGCCACGAAACCCAGCGCCGCCGCTACCACGGCCCTGCGCGCCACCCGCTCAGTCAGCGTCCGTGCCGCGACGAAGCCGACCGCCGGAACGAAGTGCATGGCGTGCGTCGCGAAGAAATGCGCCACCCGCAGATCGCCGCCGTCGCGCGCCCAGCCCAGCAACGGCAGGCCTGCCGCCTGGGAGGCGGTGCCGCCGACGCCATGTCCGGGGGCGCCGGCCGCCATGAACCCGGCCACCAGCACGGTCAGCACAAACGTCGTCGTCAGCCCCAACCCCAGCGACAGGCGGAAAGCCGACAGCAACGCACCTCCGCTACGCAGCAACGCCAGCCCCATCGTCAGGCTGGGCAGCGTGATGGTCACCGCCAGCAGGCCCATGACCGGATACAGCGCTGCGGCCAGCGGCGTCGCGACATTGAAATGGGAAGCCACACCCATATGCGCCGCGCCGCCTATCCATGCCATCTCGGCGGCGGTGGCGAAGGCCACGGCGGGCGCCAGCAGCCGGTGCGTGCGCGAGCGCAGGTAGCCTGCCGGCAGCCAGCCGGCGAACCACGCCAAGGTGCCGAGATAGAGCGCCAGGGCGATCTCGAATTTCAACGGCTTGATCCAGACGTTGACGCCGTCCAGCGTGCGCGCATCGAGCGCCATCGCCAGCAGGGTCGGCGGCATCATGGCCAGCATCATCAGCGCCGTGCCGGCGAATATCGGCTCGCGGGCGAACAGCGCGCCCAGCAGGCCGGGACGCGGTGACGCGAGATGCAGCGGGGAAGCGACGATGGACATGGCGATCTCCTTTCTCAGGCGGCGAGGCTGCGCGGCGTTGCGGTGCGAGCCGCGCGCAGGGCGCTGAAGGCGAGATATCCCGCCGGTCCGAACAGGAAGGTCAGCACCAGGCAGGGCGCGACCAGGACGAAGCCCACGCCCTCCTCCGCCGCACGGCGGGCGATCCAGGCGCCGATGAACAGATCGAACGCCAGGTAGTGGATCCAGCCGGCCAGAGCGATCTGCGGCGTGTCGAACAGGCGCATGACGTTGGCCAGCGTATCGAACCCGCCCGGGGCGCCATGCCAGAACGCCAGCACCAGCGCGGCATAGGCGACCGACAGCAGCAGCGGGATCGCCAGCCCGGCGAGGCGTTGCGCCCACAGGCGCAGCGCGGTCGAGGGGATCAGCGCCCCGGCCAGCAGCGTCGCCCAGCCGGCGAGCACGAGGCTGCCGGAAAGGCTGAAGAGAAGATCGACGTTCATGGCGTCTCCAATCTTTACAGTGTCAAGCAAGAGACTGGTCGCCGATCTTGTCGCTGTCAAGTTCATTTTGACAGTGTCAGGATGAACCGTCATTCTGCGGTCATGAAAAAAGCCGCCGCCCCGCAGCCCTATCACCATGGCGATCTGCGCGCCGCCCTGCTCGAAGCCGGCGAGGCCGAACTGGCCGAGCGCGGCATCGAGGCCTTTTCGCTGCGCGGCGTCGCCCGGCGGGCCGGCGTCAGCCATGCCGCGCCGGCGCATCATTTCGGCGATGCGGGCGGGCTGCTCACCGCCCTCGCCACCGAGGCCTTCCGCCGCTTCGTGCAACGCCAGCAGCGGCGCCAGAGCAAGGCCCCGCCCGATCCCCTGTCGCAGCTTGTGGCCGCCGGCCAGGGCTATATCGATTTCGCGCTCGAACACCCCGCCCTGTTCCGGCTGATGTTTTCCTCCGGCCGCCCCTCGTTCGATGCGCCGGAACTGGTCGAGGCCGCCAATGCCGCCTTCGACAAGCTCGAGCATGACGTCAAGGCTCTGCGGCCGGACATGACGATCGCCGACGTGCAGATCGTCTGGTCGCTGACGCATGGCCTGGCCGACCTGCTCAACGGGGGTCGGATGAAATCCCTGGCCGATCAGCGGCCGGCGCAGCGCGAAGCGACCGTCGCCGCCCTGCTGCGCACAGCCCTTGGCCAGATCGCCACACGCTGAACGGACTGGAAAAGATCGGCCGCAGCCTCTATAGAGCGCGCCCGGATCGGAGGAGACGATGCATCACAAGCGTGGCAGGGCCCGCCGCCGGCGCGCCGGTTGCAAGCTGTGCAAGCCCTGGAAAATGAACGGCCATCGCACCGAGCGGCGCGACGGCGAGCGCTTCAGCGACCACCGCCGCCGCCAGGCGGCGACGGCGGCGATCGCCGATACGCGCAAACTCAGTGCTTGTGGGCAGAGCCGGATTCGCCCGGCCTGAGGACCACCTTGATGCAGCAATCCTCCTTGTCGCGGAACATCTTGTAGGCGTCTGCCGCCGCATCGAGTCCAAGTCGGTGCGTAATGACGAAACTTGGATCGATCTCGCCGTCGAGTATCTTTTCCAACAGCGGTCGCAGATAGCGATGCACGTGCGTCTGGCCGCTCTTGATGGTCAGACCCTTGTTCATCGCCGCGCCGAACGGAATCTTGTCGAGCAGCCCGACATAGACGCCGGGCACCGACAGCGTGCCGCCCTTGCGGCAGGCCATGATCGCCTGACGCAGCACGTGCGGCCGGTCGGTGCCGAGCATCGTGGCCGCCTTGGCCTTGTCGAGCAGGGCGTCGAACGACCCGCCGGCATGCGACTCGGTGCCCACCGCGTCGATGCACCGGTCGGGCCCGCGCCCGTTCGTCATCTGCATCAGCCTGTCGTGGACGTCGTCCTCCGTGGCATGAAGGGTCTCGGCCTTGCCCTGTTCTCGCGCCATCTGCAGGCGCTCGGGCACGCGGTCGATCGCGATGACGCGCCCGGCGCCGAACATCCAGGCACTCTTGATGCAGAACTGCCCAACGGGCCCGCAGCCCCACACGGCGACGGTGTCGCCGGGCTCGATGCCGGCATTCTCCGCCGCCATGTAGCCGGTCGGATAGATGTCGGACAGAAACAGCACCTGATCGTCGCTCAGTTCCGACGGGACCTTGACCGGACCGACATCGGCATACGGTACGCGGACGTACTCGGCCTGCCCGCCCGCAAAGCCGCCCAGCAGATGGGAATAGCCGAATAGCCCTGCCGGCGACTGCCCCATCGCCTTGCGCGCCATTTCCGCATTGGGATTGGAGACATCGCACAGCGAGTAAAGCCCTCGCGAGCAGAAGAAACACTTGCCGCAGGAGATAGTGAACGGCACCACGACACGGTCGCCGATCTTCAGCTTCTCAACGGCCGAACCGGTTTCGACCACCTCGCCCATGAATTCATGGCCCAGCACGTCGCCGCTCTCCATCGTCGGCATGTAGCCGTCGAGCAGATGCAGGTCAGACCCGCAGATCGCGGTGCTGGTCACTTTGACGATGACGTCGCCCGGCTCCATGATTCGCGGATCCGGCACCGAATCCACGCGGACATCGTTCTTTCCGTGCCAGCACAACGCTTTCATGGCCGGTTCCTTTCAATCGTGTTTCTGGCAAGCGGCCGCGACGGCAAGCCACGCAAGTCGCCGCGGCCGGCAGGTGGCGCCTATTCCGCCTCTTCCATCAGCTCTTCCTTGCGCGCCTTCAGGCGAGCGCCGAGCTCCTTGAGGTCGATGTCGGTTTCGCGCACCTTCTTGAACATCTCCGACTGCTCTTCCTTGACGTGGTGCTTGACGTATTCGCCCAGCACCTTGACGTGCGCGTCGAAAAGCTCGCCGTCAGGGCCCTCGTCCTCGATTTTGGCGATCAGCTCCTTGAGCGACTGGTGCTCGACTTCGGCCTCGTCCATTAAGTCCTCGTCGTCGATCTCCGGCCGAACCTCGGGATAGAAAATCTCCTCCTCGATCTGGGCGTGGACCGTCAGCGCCAGGCAGATCTGCGACGCCAGCTTCTGCTTCTGGTCGGCGTTCATCCGGTCCTTGCGCTTCTCGTATTTCTCGAACATGTCCGACACTTCCTTGTGGTCGTCGCGCAGCAGCACGAGGGCGTTCGGCCCCTTGGCGGCGCTGCGCGCGGCGGAGCGGCGGTTCGTGGCTTTTCCGTTCGAGGTTTCCTGACGGGCAGTCGGCATTGGCTTCCTCCAGTTGGGTGGCTGCTGCCGCAACGGAGGAATTTCGATTCCGGTTCCGCCTCCTGCCCGTGCATCGTCGCGAAATTCGCGATCCCGCATCCGGATACCGAAGCCGCGCGCTTGTTGCCGTCAGCCCAGCGCCGCCACCAGTACCGCCACCGCCATGTAGATCAGGATCAGCGAGCCTATGGTCCACAGCGTGGCGCGCATGTCGTGCGTCTGGGCGGTGAAATAGGCCACGAAATGCAGCAGCCGCGACACGACGTAGCCATAGAGCAGGATCTGCGCCAGCAGCAGCGGCGGGCCGGTCAGCACATAGAGGAAGCCGGCGACCAGGAAGAACGGCAGGTTCTCCAGATCGTTCATCTGGATTCGGCGCACGCGCTCCACCTTCTCGTTGGGCTGCAGCTGGGCGGGATCGGGATGCGGATTGAGCGGCGTCTTGCGCAGATCCTCGGGCGAGCGGAACCCGCCCTTGACCTGCATCATGCGCAGCACCGTCAGCCACGACATCGCCACCGCCTTGAGGATCATCAGCGCAGCGGCGACCGCATAGGTCGCGAAGACGGGATTGCCCAACCCGATCGAGTCCATTCTTGCCCCCTGTTCCCGCCTGCGTAACCGGCACGCCGGCCGGCGTTCCCGACACTAGAACGCCGGCGTCCCGGAGCGTCAATCGACCAGTCCGACGGTCACGAGGCGCCGGATTCCGGGGGGTGCAAATCGCTGCCGCCTCCCCTAGATTGGGCCCCGGGAGCCGTCAGAAGTCTGACCCTTAGAATCGTTCCAGGAGGAGTGGCCCATGGCCGACGCAGTCATCGTTTCCACCGCCCGCACCCCGATCGGCAAGGCCTTTCGCGGCGCCTTCAACGACACGCACGGCGCCGATATCGGCGCGCACGTCATCAGCCATGCCGCCGAGCGCGCCAAGCTCGACCTGGCCGAGGTCGAGGACGTGATCATGGGTTGCGGCACGCCCGAAGGCGCAACCGGCATGAACATCGCCCGCCAGGCCGCCATCCGCGCCGGCTGCCCCGTCTCGACCTCCGGTGTCACCGTCAACCGCTTCTGCTCCTCGGGCCTGCAGACCATTTCCATGGCCGCCCAGCGCGTGCTGGTCGACAAGGTGCCGGTCGCCATTGGCGCCGGGCTGGAATCGATCTCGCTGACCCAGGGCAACACCAATCGTTATCGCCTGATCAACGACTGGATCATGGAGCACAAGCCCGGCATCTACCATTCGATGATCCAGACCGCCGACACCGTCGCCGCCCGCTACGGGGTGAGCCGCGAGGCGCAGGACGAGTACGCGCTGCAGAGCCAGATGCGCACCGCCGCCGCCCAGCAGGCCGGCAAGTTCGACGACGAGATCGTGCCGATGAAGACCACCATGGTCGTCACCGACAAGAACACCGGCGAAACCTCGAAGAAAGAGGTCACGCTGGCCAAGGACGAAGGCAACCGTCCCGACACCAATCTCGAGGGCCTGCAGAAGCTCAAGCCGGTGATGGGCGAGGACAAGTGGATCACCGCCGGCAACGCCAGCCAGCTCTCCGACGGCGCGTCCGCCGCCGTGGTCATGAGCGACGCCGAGGCGGCGAAGCGCGGGCTGAAGCCGCTCGGCATCTACAAGGGCCTGGTCGTCGCCGGCTGCGAGCCCGACGAGATGGGCATCGGTCCGGTCTTCGCCGTGCCGCCGCTGCTCAAGCGCTTCGGCCTGAAGATGGACGACATCGATCTGTGGGAGCTCAACGAGGCCTTCGCCGTGCAGGTGCTCTATTGCCGCGACAAGCTCGGCATCCCCAACGACAAGCTGAACGTCAACGGCGGCTCGATCTCGATCGGCCATCCCTTCGGCATGTCCGGCGCCCGCATGGTCGGCCACGCCCTGATCGAGGGCCGCCGCCGCAAGGCCAAGAACGTCGTCGTCACCATGTGCATCGGCGGCGGCATGGGCGCGGCCGGCCTGTTCGAGGTCGTGCAGTAAGCCTCGCCGCAACGCCAACCCAAACGGCCCGCCATCGCGCGGGCCGTTTCTTTTTGGCCGCTCAGTATCCGGGCGGCGTCGGCGCCGGGCCGACGATCCTCTCGATCGCTTCCGCCAGCGCCAGGATCTCCATCTCGCCCCAGCGCCGGCCGACGATCTGCACGCCGATCGGCAATCTCTCTTTCGAGAATCCCGCCGGCACCACCACGCAGGGCTGGCCGGTGAAATTGGCCAGGAAGGAATAGCTGGTCGCGGTCTGCCAGTAGTAGTGGCTGCGCTCGTCGATCGGCAGCGTGCCGCCGCTGCGCTGGCGCACGAAGGCCGGGATCGGCGCCACCGGCGTGATCCAGGCGTCGATGCCGTCCATGAACGCGTCCATGGCGCGAATGGTGTCGTCGCGCAGGCTCAGCACCTTGGCGAAACCGGCCATGTCGAGCGCCGCCGCCCGCCCGGTGGCGCGGCGGCTGGGGTCTTCCGAATCGGCATAGGCGAAGTATTTCTGCCGCTGCTCCAGCGGCTGCAGGGTGCGGCTCATATAGGCGATCAGTTCGGCCCAGCCGCTCCACGCAGCACCATAATCGATGTCCGGCCGCGCCTCTTTGACCTTGAAACCGGCTTTGGACAGCGTCCTTGCCAGGTTTCTAACCGTCTGTCCGGTTAGGTTGTCGGGCGCCAGCAGCGGAAATTCGGCAGCGAAAGCAACGCGGTACGAATCGGGTGGCGCTACTTTGACCCTTTTGAGGGGGGCCGGGGGTACTTCCGTGTCGATTCCATCGGGTCCGGCGCATATTTCGAGGGCCAGCCGCAGGTCGGCCACCGAGCGGGCCAGAAAGCCGAAAGTTCCCATATATCTCGTGACCTTAGGCAGTCCCGGCAGGTCCGGAACGTGCCCCGTTGCCGGCACTCGCCACTCGCTGGTCTTCAACCCGTAAACGCCGCAGAAATGCGCGGGAATCCGCACCGATCCGCCGATATCGCTGCCCAGTTCCAACGGGCTGAGCCGCGCTGAGACAGCGGCCGCCCCACCGCCCGTCGACCCGCCCGGCGTGCGGGACAGGTCCCAGGGGTTGGCGGCTTCGCCGAAGAGAGGGGAGTTGGACTGCACGTCCATGCACAGTTCCGGCACGTTGGTTTTGCCGAGGAAAACCGCGCCGGCGGCGCGCAGGCGGGCGACGGCGGTGGCGTCGCGCGCGGCAAGGTTGTCGGCCAGCGGCGCGAAGCTCGAGGTGGTTTTCCAACCGGCGACGTCGAAGGCTTCCTTGATCGTCATCGGCACACCGTGCAGCGGGCCGCGAATATCGCCCCGGGCCAGTGCGCGATCCGCGGCACGGGCGGCGGCGAGCGCGGCCTTTTCGTCGACCAGAACCAGAGCGCGCAGATCGGGATTGCGGCTCGCGATGCGCGCCAGATGCGCCCTGGTGGCGTCGAGCGAGGAGAGCCTGCCGCTGCGGATGGCGCGCGCCAGCGCGGTTGCGGTCATTGCGGTCGGATCGGCCATGGTCGTTCGCTCCCCGTCAGTCGTTCGTTTGCTGCAAGCCTACCCTGCCGCATTGGCGGTATGAAGGGCGGCCCGGGCGATTGCTGCGCCGATCCTCGCGCGCTACAAGGCAGGCAAGGAACAAGCAAGAGGGGGTGCGCCATGAGCCTTGCCGGCAAGACTCTGTTCGTCACCGGCGCCAGCCGCGGCATCGGGCTGGCGATCGCCCTGCGAGCCGCGCGCGACGGCGCCAACGTCGTGGTCGCGGCCAAGACGGCCCTGCCCGACCCCCGCCTGCCCGGCACGATCTACACCGCAGCCGAGGAAATCGAGAAGGCCGGCGGCAAGGCGCTGCCGGCGATCTGCGACATCCGCGACGAGCAGTCGGTCACCGACGCCGTAGATGCGGGCGTAAAGAAATTCGGCGGCATCGACATCCTGGTCAACAACGCCAGCGCCATCAGCCTGACCGGCACTCTGTCGACGCCGATGAAGCGCTACGACCTGATGCACCAGATCAACCTGCGCGGCACGTTCATGGTGTCGCAGAAGTGCATCCCGCATCTGATGAAGGCGCAGAACCCGCATGTGCTGAACCTGTCGCCGCCGCTCGACATGGAGGTGAAGTGGTTCGCGCCGCATGTCGCCTACACGATGGCGAAGTACGGCATGAGCATGTGCGCCTGGGCGATGGCGCAGGAATTCAAGGAACAGGGCATCGCGTTCAACTGCCTGTGGCCGCGCACCACCATCGCCACCTCGGCGATCAAGAACCTGCTGGGCGGCGACGAGATGATGAGGCACAGCCGCACGCCCGAGATCATGGCCGACGCCGCCCATGCGATCTTCCTGCGCCCTGCGCGCCAGTGCACCGGCAATTTCTTCCTCGACGACGAAGTGCTGGGCCAGGAAGGGGTCAAGGACTTCGACAAGTACGCCGTCGCGCCGGGCAACGCACTGGCGCCGGATTTCTTCGTTCCGGGCCACGCCTATCCCGGCTCGGCCTGAGCAGCAGCAGAAAGGACCGCATCATGGCCCATTTCATTCTGATCCATGGCGCCAGCCATGGCGGATGGTGCTGGGAGAAGGTCGTGCCGCTGCTGACGCGCCACGGCCATACCGTCGTTACCCCGGACATGCCCGGCGGCGGCAGCGACCAGACCCCGACGCATCAGATCGACCTGCCGCTCTACGCCCAGCGCGTCATCGACCTGATCGACGCGGCTCCGTCCAAGCCCGTGCTGGTCGGCCACAGCATGGGCGGCATCAGCATCACCGAAGCGGCCGAAGCGCGGCCCGACGCCATCGCCTGCCTCGTCTTCCTGTGCGCCCTTATGCCGGTCAACGGCCAGTACGCGCGCGAGATCACCGCCCGCGAACCGGGCTCGCTGGTGGCGCGATCGCTGGAAATGTCCAATGACGGGCTGACCTACAACTACAAGAAAGCCAATATTCCGACGCTGTTCTACAACGACTGCACGCCGGAGGACATTTTTCGCGCCACCGAACGGCTGCGGCCGATGCCGCGCGTCATTTCGATGACGCCGGTGCTGCACACCGCCGAACGCTACGGCAAGGTCAAGCGCGTCTACATCGAATGCACGCGCGACCAGGCGATCACGATCGAGCTGCAGCGCTACATGATCAAGACGCTGCCGCCCGACAAGGTGGTGACGATGGAGACCGGACACTCGCCGTTCATTTCGGCTCCGGAAGCGCTGGCGGAGCACTTCGAGGACATCGCCAAGTGGGCCGGGGCCTAGGCCACATTCCGCCGGCAGCGACCTCGACCGCGCCCCAAGACTTCGAATGACCGATTGACCGGACCCGGGCCTGCGTGTATGACGCGCGCTTGGGCTCCGGACGCCCGCCGCCTGCAGACGCAAGTCACGGTGAAGTTCCGGGTTCGACATCCATCTCACCCTCGAAGCATTTCGTTGGTGGGCAACGCAGGCACCCATCGCAGACATGAAATGCCTCTTTGAGGATTGAGCGATGTCGTCCGGAAATCCCCGCCAGAACCCCTATCTTTCAGCGCCGGTCGGGACGCTGTTCGTCAAGACCGCCCTGCCGATCATCTTCGTGATGTCGATGTCGGGACTGCTCAACGTCGTCGACGCGATATTCCTCGGCATTTTCGTCGGCCCGGATGCGGTAAGCGCCGTCACGGTGATCTTTCCGTTCACCATGCTGCTGATCGCCGCCTCGACCCTCGTCACCTCCGGCATGGCCAGCCTTCTGGCGCGGCGCCTCGGCGCCGGCGATGTGGCGGGCGCACAGGAGATCTTCGCCGCCGCCCACGGGCTGGCGCTCGCCGTTGCGACAGCGACGATGGCGGGTTTCGGCATTGCCGGGCATTGGGTCGTCATGCAGGCGGCGGCCGGCGACGCCGCGATCGCGGAAATGGCCTACGCCTATCTGGGAATTTCCGTCGTGGCATCGCCACTGATGTTCGCCCTTTCCCTGCACGCGGACGGGCTGCGCAATGAAGGACGCGCGCCGTTGATCGCCGGCCTGAGCCTGCTCGTCTCGCTGGCGAACATCGCGTTCAACTATGTGGCGATCGTGGTTTGCGATCTGGGCGTCGCCGGTTCCGCCTATGGGACGGTGGCGGCGCAAGCCGTAGCGCTCGGAATGGTCTTCGCCTTTCGACTGCGGTCGCGGACGCCGCTTCCGCTCGCCGCGCTGCGCAGGCACAGTTGGATCGGCTCCTGGCGGCCGATGATCGTGCTCGGCGCACCGCAAAGCCTGAGCTTCCTCGGCATCGCTCTCGTTTCGGGCACGATCATTCTCGCCCTGCAGTTCAGTGCCGCGCCGACCTACGTCGAAACCACTGCCGCCTA
>JBDZUM010000083.1:0-19159 GCA_040255215.1 Rhodospirillaceae bacterium | reverse complement strand
TGGCAGAACCATCCCAACACGGCCCGAGGCATCTCCCGCATCACCGTGGTGGCGAGCGATCCGCTGGTCCATCGCCCGGCTGCCGAGCGCGTATTCGGCGCCGATGCGATCACGACAGGGGACGGCACCATGACGGTGGCGACCGGCAAGGCGCCCTTCGTCTATCTCACGCCCAAGCGCTTCGCCGAGGCGTTTCCCGGTCAGCGGCCGGCGCTTCCCGGCGATCATGCCGCGGCAATGGGCATTCGGGTTTCCGACATCGCCGCCGCAAGGAAGGTTCTGGAAGCCGGTCGCGTTCCCTTCACGGCCACGGCGGATGGCCGCCTGCTGGTCCCCGCGACCGAGGCCTGCAACGTGTTGGTGGAGTTCTCCGCATGACCGTGCAATCCCCGACGCCGCGTCGCGGCTGGTACGGCGATTACGACCTCACGCGCCGGGAAACTTTTTCCTTCTTCACGGAAGAAGCGTTGCGGTTCGCCGATCTCGACCGCAACGGCCATGTCAACAACGTGGCGTTCACCATCTTCTTCGAGAATTCGCGAGTTCTGTTTCTGACCGACATCCTGCCGTTGCCGCGCGACGGAACGAACAGTTTCGTGCTGGCGCATCTGTCGATCGACTATCGCGCCCAGCTCTACTATCCGGGCAACGTTTCGGCAGCGACGCGCGTCGTCGAGGTCCGCAATTCGTCGGTCGTGCTCGGTCAGGCGATATTCCGGGACGACGAATGCGTCGCCTGCGGGCACGCGATCATGGTCGTGATCGACCGCGCCAGCGGGCGCGGCGCTCCGATCCCGGAGATATTGCGTCAATCGGTGAAGGACCTGCTGCTGCGATGAATCGACCCGAAACAGTTCTGCCGGAAGGCGTCCCGCCCGGTTTCCAGGCTTTCAGTCCCGGCGACGATTTCGTCGCATTGATCGGGCCGCTCTTCCTCAAGCCGGAAGCCGACGGGCTTCGCCTCGGGCTGCTGCTCGAGAAGCGCCATTCCAACCCCATGGGCATTGCCCATGGCGGCGTTCTCATGACGCTTGCCGACATGGTGATGGGCGTCGGCTGCGGGTTTCTTACCGGCATCCGGTTTCCCCATCCGACGGTGTCGATGAATTCCGATTTCGTGCGCGGACCCAAGGTCGGCACCTTCGTCGAAGGCAAGGCGCGCATCGCGCGCAAGACCCGGAACTTCGTGTTCTGCAGCTGCGAACTGACCGGCAACGGCGAGACCTACCTGACGGCGTCGGGCGTCTTCAAGGCGCCCGATCCCGATCGCCTGCCGCCGGGCGTTGTTCGCGACAAAAGCTGGGGCAAGGACTAGCGGCTATCGGCGTCGCCGATAGACCGAGAACTGGTTGAGATTGAGCAGCAGCTCGTAGTTGGCGAAAGCGGCCGCGAATTTGGGGTGCCGTCGGAAGTACACCAGGTAGCTGAACGGCTCCGGCCCGCATTCCGGGATGCCGGGAATGTTGTCGACGATCACCAGATCCGGCCGCAGGCGGGCGAAATCCTCCGAGACGCTGTCGAACACCATCCGCTCCTCGGAGCTCATGCGCTCGGGCGGATTGTAGATGTCGCCCTGTTCGTCGCATTCGGCGTAGACGCCCTGCAGCGGCCACATGGTCTGGAACCGCATCGCCATCCGCGCGCCGGTGTAGTTCACCAGCGGATAGTAGGGATAGATGCCGGGCGACAGCACGAGGATGCGCTTGTTGGGCGCATATTGCTCGACGACGTGGATCAGCGTGTCGGTGATGCTGTCGGAGAACTCGATCTGCTTGTAGAACGGCGGATTGAACAGCGCTGCCTGGTAATAGAGCAAGGCCAGGAACGAGGCGCTGATGCCGGCCACAGGCAGCCGATGCAGCACCCTCTCCAACGGCAGATAGCGATCCACCATTTGCGCCAGGGCGGCGGACGCCAGCAGGAACAGCGCCGCCAGCGACGGCAGCATGTGGTATTTCCAGCCCTTGGCCTGGAGGATCGCCGACAGCATGGCGGCCGCGGCATAGAGAATGACGATGCGGATGAGGCGCGACCGGCTGAGGAAGAACGCCAGAGCGCTGATGCAGGCCCAGGCGGCCAGTGTCGGCAGGACCAGTCTACCGGTGATGACCGACCAGGTGCTGCCGCCGACTTCGCCGTAGAGTTCGGCCACCAGCGGCAGGATCGTCTCGAAATAGGCGGGGGTGACGAAGGCGATGATCAGCCCGTGCACGCCGATCATGGCGGCGACCGACCATGGCACCGCGTCGGTGAAGGTTCGACGCAGGCCACGCAGGCCGAGCAGGTAGAGCTCGACGAACAGCGGAATGAACAGGAAGAACGGCTTCAGGCCGAAGCCAATGCCGGCGGCTATGCCGACGGCGATCTGCACCCACAATCGCACCGACGCGCCTTCCGCGCGCACGCCGGCGAGCAGCAGATAGGGCATCGACGCGATCAGCATGATGTGCTCGCGCTGCCCGAACATGTCGTTGGGCAGCACGGCCAGCGTGAACAGGATCACCGGCGGCAGCAGGGCCTCGGCCAGCGGATGGCGGGTCGACGGGATGAGATGCACCAGGGCGCGGCAGGCGACGAACGAGGCCAGAACGCCCACGATCAGGCAGGCGTTGAGCCAGACGATGGCGCTGCCGCCGAAAATGCGGCTCAGCAGTTCCGGCGCCGCGTAGACCACGAACACCAAAGGAAAATTCACGTCGATGATGTCGACGTAGAGGCGCTCGCCGCTCAGCCAGCGATGCGCCACGTCCATCACCGCGCCGACGTCGTGGTTTATCGGCGGAAAGAGATACCCTGCCATCCAGGCGATCGGTATGGCGAGCAGGGCAAGCTTGATCGCCCGGTCGGCGCCCACCGAGAGACGCGCCGGCGCGATGGTTCGCGAAATGCGGTCGGCGATGCGTCGCAGCCCCGCGGGCGCTGGCGGCCTGCGGTCCGATCCCCCCTGAATCGTCGACGTCGTCTGATTGCCTGTGCTTGCCATTCTCGAGGCTCTGGCCCGCCGGCCATCCCCCCGGCGGCCATCGGGCGCGTTAGTCTTTGCATAAAGACACGAACGCCGCCACGCAATTTCGTCCCGCGCCGGAACGGAATCCGGCCTATAAAGGCGCGCAATCCCGGGGAACGAAATGGAAGCCGGCGAATACCAGAAGCTGGACCGCCTCGAAACCGACATGTGGTGGTATCGCGGCCTGCATCGCCAGATGGCGCAGGCGCTGGTCAGGCATTTGCCCCAGGCACCGCGCGGGCCGGTGCTCGATGCCGGCTGCGGCACCGGCGGATTGCTGCGCCATCTCTCCGGTGAAATCGGCGGCCGGAATCCGATCGGACTGGAGATCAATCCGGAGGCGGCGAGCCGCGCCGCAGGCAAATCGGGCGCCGTCATCTGCGTCGGGTCGGTGAATTCCCTGCCGTTCGCGACGGCGAGCATTGCCGCCATCGTCAGCGCCGACGTGCTGTGCCACGCGCGCGTCGACCCGGCACAGGCGCTGGCCGAGATGAGTCGTGTGCTGATGCCTGGTGGTCTGGCGATCTTGAATCTGCCGGCCTATGACTGGCTGCGTTCGGCCCATGATCGGCAGGTGCACAATGCCAGGCGCTTCACGCGCGGTTCCGTGCGGCCACTGCTGGCGGCCGCCGGATTGCGGTTGCATCGCAGCACCTACTGGAACAGCTTTCTGCTGCCGGCGATGGTGGCGCGGCGCGTTCTGAGCCGGGGCGAGGCTGGCAAAAGCGATGTGATGGAGTATCCTCCGGCGCTGAACGCGCTGTTCGGCGCGGTGCTGGCGGCGGAACGCGGACTGGTCGGGGCCGGTCTCAACCTGCCGGCCGGGGGCTCGTTGCTTGTCGTGGCGAGGAAGGATGTCTGAACGACCTGCTCTCAGCGTCGTCGTGCCGGTCTATAACGGCGCGGCCAGCATCGGCGAGCTGGTCGAGGCGCTGAGCGAACTGAAGATCGACGGCGGGCTGGAGATCGTGCTGGTGAACGATGGCAGCCGCGACGACAGCCTTCGGGTCTGCCGCGACCTCGTCGGTTCGGCCCGCGTGCCCTTGACGCTGCTCAACCTGTCGCGGAACTTCGGCGAACACAACGCGGTGATGGCCGGGCTCAACCAGGCGTGCGGCCGCTACATCATCACGATGGACGACGATCTGCAAAACCCGCCGGAGGAAGTGGCGAAGCTGTTCGCCCATGCTCGCGACGGCGACTACGACGTCGTCTACACCTACTACGCGCGCAAGGAGCACGCAGCCTGGCGCAATCTCGGCAGCGCGCTGACCAACTGGTGCGCCGACTGGCTGATCGACAAGCCGAAGGGGCTCTATCTTTCCAGCTTCCGCTGCATCAGCGCCTTCGCCCGCGATCAGGTGGTTGCTTATCCCGGTCCCTATCCTTACGTCGACGGGCTGCTCATGCAGGCGACGCAGAATATCGGTCGCCTGGAGGTGAAGCATCTGCCGCGTGCGGCGGGGCGCACCAACTACACGCTGCGCCGGCTGATCAGGCTGTTCCTGTCGATGTTCCTGAATTTCTCCGTGATGCCGCTGCGGCTTGCCGCGCTGTCGGGCTTCGTCATGAGCGGTCTGGGGCTGGCCGGATTCGTGTTCGTGCTGCTGGAGGCGATCTTCGGCGAGACGCCGTCCGGCTGGGCGTCGCTGATGTCGGCCTTCCTGCTGCTGGCCGGCGTACAGCTGATCATTCTCGGCCTGATGGGCGAATATCTCGGCCGGCTCTATCTCACCGTCAATCGCAAGCCGCAGTTCATCGTGAGGGAAACCTGGAGCGGGGGCAGCCAGTCCGGAGCGGCATCATGATCTGGTTTTACGTTGCGCTCGGCGCCGCCATCCTGTGCGGCGTCGTCGGCCAGTTGTTGCTGAAGGAGGGCGCCGGCGCGGCCGATTTCGTCGCCCAGCTCTTCCGGCCGACGACGATCATCGGCCTTGGGTTCTATGCGCTGGCCGCACTCCTCTACATCGTGGCGCTGCGCAAGATTCCGGTTTCCGTGGCGTTTCCCAGCGTCTCGCTGTCCTACGTCGTCGTTGCCGTGGCCGGACATTTTCTCTGGAACGAGCCCTTCGGCCTGACGCAGATCGGTGGCCTGGCGCTGATCTGCGCCGGGGTGTTCGTGCTGGCGCAGGCCTGAGCGGGCCGCCGTGATTGCGCCGTCGCTTGCCTGGCGGGTGGAGGAAACCTGCCTCAACGCCTTTCCCAGCCTGCGCCAGATCATCTACCGCGACTGGCTGTTGCGGCTGTCTGACGGGTTCACGCGCCGGGCCAACTCGATCAATCCGCGCGCCGAGCGGATAGACAGTATCGATGCCGACATCGACGCCTGTGCCGCCATGTTCGTCGCCGCGGGCCAGCAGCCGGTGTTTCGCGTGCCGGAGATCTGCGATCCGCGGTTAGACAGAATTCTCGAGGCGCGGGGCTATACCGCCGAAGGCCGCACCGTGACCTTGTTCGCGGAGCTGTCGGATGCCGACGCCGTTCGGGACCGCAACGCCGAAATTTCGCCGCGGCCGACGCCAGAATGGCTGGCGGCGATGGGAGCGCTTCAGAACCGTACGCCGCAGCAGAACGCCTCTTTCGCCGGCATCATGGCGGCGCTCGCCGTTCCGGCAGGCTTCGCCGCCTTGAGAGAAGACGGCGAACTGACCGCTCTTACGGTCGGCTCGATCCACGATGGAATCCTGTGTTTCGAGTCGGTCGTGACGGCCGAGCGCCATCGGGGTCGGGGCCATGCCCGGCGGCTCCTTGCTTCGCTCAATGCCTGGGCTCGGGCAGCCGGCGCGAACGGCGTATGCCTGCAGGTCGAGGCAACGAACGTGGCCGGCCGAGCGCTCTATTCCCGCCTTGGGCTCAGGACTGAATTGTACCATTACCACTACCGGCGGGCGCCGCGGGCCGCCGATTGACAGCCCTGCGGACGGGTCCCACACTCGCGCCCAAAGCGAACCCGATCTACCGGAGGTTTCCCCATGACTGCGAACGCCGCGCTCAAGCTGACCGTCGACAATGTGCGCCAGCGCGTCTCCAAGGAGGAATGGGAGGTGCGCGTCAAGCTTGCCGCCTGCTATCGGCTGGTCGCGCATTACGGCTGGGACGATCTGGTCTATACGCATATTTCGGCCCGCGTTCCCGGGCCGGAGCACCATTTCCTGATCAACCCCTACGGCGTGATGTTCGAGGAGGTGACCGCCTCGAGCCTGGTCAAGGTCGATATCGACGGCAACGTGGTGCTCGACAACGGCTATGCCATCAATCCGGCGGGCTACACGATCCACAGCGCTATCCATGCGGCGCGGGAGAATGCCGGCTGCGTGCTGCATCTTCATACCAATGCCGGCGTCGCGGTCTCGGCGCAGAAGGACGGGCTGCTGCCGATCACGCAGACGGCGATGATTTTCACCAACCAGATCGCGTTCCACGACTACGAGGGCATCGCGCTCAATCTCGACGAGCGCGAACGGCTGGTGAACGATCTCGGCGAGCGCGACGTCATGCTGCTGCGCAATCACGGCACGCTGACCGTCGGCCGCGACGTGCCCGGCGCCTTCACGCGCATGTTCTTCCTCGAGCGCGCCTGCCAGATGCAGATCGCCGCGCTGTCGGCCGGATACGATCGCCTGAACTGGCCGCCGCAATCGGCGATCGACACGGTAGAGGCGCAGGGCAAGCGCGGCATGGACAAGGCGGGACAGCTCGAATGGCCGGCCTTGCTGCGCAAGCTCGATCGCATCGATCCGTCCTATCGCGACTGATCTTCCCCGCGTAGCGTCGGTATCATGGCAAGGCTGAGCCCGCGCGGCGCGGCGCTGGCCAGCGTCATTGCCATCGTGACGCTGATCTCCGCGCTGGCCGGCGCCTTCTACAGCCTGATCTTCTTTCCCGAGACGCCGTTCTTCGCCATCTGGCGCGGGGCGGTCACCGGCGTGTCGATCTCGCTGCTGATCACCGTCTTCGAGTTGTCGTTGGCCACCGGCCCGTTGCGGCCGATGCGCCATCTGCCCGTCGGCGTGCTGCTGCTGTTGCGCACCGTCGTCTACAGCGTGCTGATTGTCGTCGGCTACGAATTCGCCCGGCTGGTGGCCACGGCGCCGGGCGAGGCGATCCTGAATTTCGACCGGTTCTTCTGGCAATCATTGTGGCTGTCGATCGTCGTCTCCTTCGCCATCAATACCGGGCTGGAAGTCTCGCGCCTCCTGGGCGGGGAAGTGCTGTGGGGCTTGCTGATCGGCCGCTACATGCTGCCGCGCGTGGAGGAGCGCATCGTTCTGTTCGTGGATATGAAGGAATCCACGCGGCATGCCGAGCGGCTGGGCGATCTGAAGTTCCACGGCCTGCTTAACGCCTTCTTCAACGACGTCTCGCATGCGGTGCTGACCACGCGCGGCAGCATCTACAAGTACAACGGCGATGCCGTCATCGTGCTGTGGCGTCCGTCGCGCGGCCTGCACCGGGGCGCGGCGCTACGCTGCGTTCGCGAGTTGTACCGGCGCCTGCAGGATCGCGCCGATTTCTACCGCCACGCCTTCGGCATCGTTCCCGGCTTCCGCGGCGGGCTGCACATGGGGCCGGTGGTGGTGGGCGAAATCGGCGACCAGCGGCGGGAAATAGCCTATTCCGGCGACGCCATGAACACGGCCGCGCGTCTCGAGCAGGCCACGCGCGAGAGGGGCGTCGATTTCCTGGTCTCGGCCGCGGTGGCGGAAAAGCTCGGCGCCATCGAAGGCGTCACATTGCATTCGGTCGGCGACGTCGCCGTGCCCGGCAAGGCCGAGACACTGATGCTGTTCGCGATGGAGTTCCGCGCCTAGCGCAGCACCTTCGGCTTTTCGTAGCGATGGAAGCCCTGGTACTCGACTGCGCGGTCATGGTCGGGCATCGGCCAGCCGACACGGCCCAGCGGCGAGCCGCCATCGACCCGCAGCGTGGCGCCCGTCACGTAAGCGGCGCCTTCCGACAGCAGGAATACGACCGGGGAGGCGATTTCCGCCTCCGTCCCCATGCGGTTGAAGGGAATCTCGCGATGCCGAGATTTCATCTTCGCCTTCATGTCGCCGTCATATGTGTCCATGCCCGACGAAGCGATCACGCCCGGCGCGACGCAGTTGACGCGGATGCCGTAGATGCTCCATTCCAGCGCCGCCGTTTCGGTGAAGTTCACGACGCCCGCGCGCGCCGCGCCCGAATGGCCCATGATCGGCATGCCCAGCCAGTTGTCGGCCGTGATGCTGACGATGCTGCCGCCATGCTGCTTCATCGACTGGTTGACGGTCTCGCGCGACATCAGGAACGTGCCGGTCAGGTTGTTGCGCACCACGGCGTCCCAGCCGCGCTGGCTGATGTTCTCCAGCCGTTGCGGGAACTGGCCGCCGGCATTGTTCACCAGGCCATGGATCCGGCCGTGCTTCGCCACGATGCCGGCGATGGCCTCCCTGACCTTGTCTTCCTCGCGAATGTCGAACGCCCACCAGTCGGCGGAGCCGCCATCCTCGTGGATCTCCGCCTCGACCCGCTGCAGCTTCTCCGGATTTCGGCCAGTCAGAACGACATGTGCGCCCAGGGACGTCAGCTCATGCGCCATGCAGCGGCCCAGGCCGCTCCCGCCGCCGGTAACGATGATGGTCTGGCCCTTGAACAGGCCGGGCTTGAACACGCTGCGGTAGGACAATGGTGACCCCTGGTTTCGCTAGGTGGTTTCGCACGCCCGATCTGGACTTGCCGGTTCGGGACGCCGACTATAGAGAACAGTGAACGACGATTTACCACAAGGAGCAGCGCGTGCAATACGAGCAGATCAAGTACGAGGTCGCCGATGGCGTCCTCACCATCACGCTCAACCGGCCGGACAAGCTGAACGCCTTCACTGGGCAGATGCTGACTGAGCTGCTCGATGCGCTCGACCGCGCCGACGCCGACGATGCGGTGCGCGCGATCGTATTCACCGGCGCGGGCCGGGGCTTCTGCGCCGGGGCCGACCTGTCGGCTGGCGGCGACACCTTCAACCGCGAACGCCGCACGGGTGTCGATCCCGGCCTCGACGGCCACCGCGACGGCGGCGGGAAGCTGACGTTGCGCCTGTTCGAATGCCTCAAGCCGGTGATCTCCGCCTGCAACGGTCCGGCCGTCGGCGTCGGCGTCACCATGCAGCTGGCGATGGACATCCGCCTGGCGTCGACCGAGGCGCGCTACGGCTTCGTGTTCACCCGCCGCGGCATCGTCATGGAAGCCTGTTCGAGCTGGTTCCTGCCGCGTCTGGTCGGCATCCAGCAGGCGCAGGAATGGGTGATGACCGGTCGGGTCTTCGGCGCCCAGGAAGCGCAGAAAGGCGGGCTGGTTCGCTCGATCCACAAGCCGGACGAATTGCTGCCGGCGGCTTACGCCCTTGCCCGGGAAATCGCCGACAACACGTCGGCGGTCTCGGTCGCCCTCAACCGGCAGATGATGCTGAAGATGCTGGGCGCCGATCACCCGATGGAGGCGCACAAGATCGACTCCAAGGGCATCTACTCGATGGGCAAGTCGGCCGACGTCAAGGAAGGCGTGACCTCGTTCCTCGAGAAACGCAAGCCGGTCTACCCGATGAAGGTCAGCAAGGACATGCCGTCATACTTTCCCTGGTGGCAGGAACGGAAGTTCAACTGAACTTCCGCTCCGATTCTACCATCAGCGACCGGTGAATCGCGCGGCGCGCTTCTCCATGAAGTGCGCCACGCCTTCCTTGAAGTCCTCGCTGAGAAAACTTTCCTTCATCTCGGCATCGCCGACCACGATCGATTCGGCGAGGGTCTGGAACTGCGCGTCCCAAATCTGCTTCTTCATGACGCGAATCGAGCGAGGCGACACGGTGGCGGCGATCATGCGCGCATAGTCGCGCGCCGCCGGCATCAGCTCCTCGGCGGGCATGACCCGATTGAGCATGCCCATGTGCAGAGCTTCCTTGGCGCCGAACTTGCGCGCCGAGCACAGTATGTCGAGCGCATTCGAGATGCCGACCAGGCGCGGCAGGGTCCAGGAAATGCCGTGCTCGGCGATCAGCCCGCGCGCGGCGAAAGCGGAGGTGAAGACGGCGTTCTCCGCCGCGTAGCGAATGTCGCAATAGAGGGCGATGACCAGTCCCAGTCCGGCGCAGGGGCCGTTGATGGCGCCGATGATGAGCTTGGGAACGGTCGGGAAGTAGGAATAGGTCATGCGGAAATCCGGCCTGGCCGCGCTTGCCGCGGCGGCCGGCCGCCTTTCGCCCTCCGCCCGCTGGCCGCCCTGCTGGATGCCGGAGAGCAGGTCCATGTCGGCGCCGGCGCAGAAGCCGCGGCCCTCGCCGGTCAGGATGATGCAGCGCACCGCGTCGTCGGCGCCGGCCCGCTGCATGGCCTCCCGGACCTCCGCTTCCATCTGGCGCGTCCAGGCGTTGAGCCGGTCGGGACGGTTCAGGGTGATGGTCGCGATGCCGTCCGCGACGTCGTATTTGATCGCTTCGAAGCCCATAGTTTCCTCCGCAGGCCAATTGACCGTTGCTTTTTCCTTGCCGGCATTCTGCAATGCCTGCCGCAAAAGTAAACGTTTCCGAGGGAAGCGATGGATCTGGGGCAGTTGCTGGGGCGAATGACGGCGGCGGCGGAAGCCGGCGACGGCCGGGCCTTTGCCGCCTGCTTCACGGAGGATGGCGTCTACCGCGACTACATCTACGGCGACCATGCCGGCCGCGCCTCGATCGCCGACATGCTCGAGAACTATTTCCACCGCGATGCCACGGACTATCGCTGGCGGTTCTTCGAACCGGTCTGCGACGGCAGACTCGGCTACGCCTGGTCGCTGTCCAGCTTCACCTCGACCATTCCGGAGTTCCGCGGCAACCGCATCGTCATCGACGGGATCAGCCGGTTCCGGTTGCGCGACGGGTTGATCGAGGAATACTGGGAATCGGTGAATGGCGGCGTCGCCATGGCGCAGCTCGGCGTCCAGCCGGAAAGAATCGTCAAGGTGCTGCGGCGTTGGGCCGAGAACCTCAAGTCCCAGCCCACGACGATCGAGTATCTCAAGGCAAAGTGAGGAAACATCAAATGCGTGAATTCGAAACCATCAACGACTACGCCGCCCAAGTGGGCAAGGAAATCGGCGTCAGCGACTGGGTGCTGGTCGATCAGGACCGCATCAACAAGTTCGCCGACGCCACGGGCGACCATCAGTGGATTCACGTCGACGTCGAGAAGGCCAAGAAGGAGATGCCCGGCGGCAAGACCATCGCGCACGGGTACCTGACGCTGTCGCTGGTGCCAATGCTGACGCATGGCATCTCAAAGGTGAAGAAGGTGTCGCGCGGCATCAACTACGGTTCGAACAAGGTGCGTTTCACCAGTCCCGTGCCGGCGGGTTCCCGGGTGCGGGCGCGGCAGAAGCTGGTCGGCGCCGATCCGGTGCAGGGCAACGGCATTCGTTTCACGGCCGAGATCACCATCGAGATCGAAGGGCAGGACAGGCCGGCCTGCGTCGCCGAAGTGATGTCGATCCAGTACGCCTGATCCGTCCGTGCTCCGCCGCGAGGACATAACGGAAGAGCGCATAAACGCCTGGATCGCGGAGGGCCGACGGCAGGGCTTCAACCATTTCCTGACCCGCGACCAGCGCGAGGCGTCGCGACGCCGGACGCTGTCGCGGATCGGGCGCAACCAGAGCGTCTGGATATTCGGGTACGGGTCGCTGATCTGGGCGCCGGCGTTCCACTACGCCGAACGCCAGCCGGCATTGCTGCGCGGCTGGCGTCGCAGCTTCTGCTTCTGGACCCAGCTCGGCCGGGGTTCGCCCAAGCTGCCCGGGCTGATGCTGGCACTGGAGCGAGGCGGGCAGTGCCACGGCGTCGCCTATCGCATCCCGCCGCGGCTGGTCGAAAGCGAGACGGAGATATTCTGGCGGCGGGAAATGGTAAGCGGCGTCTATCGCCCGATCTGGGTGACGGTGCGGACCCCGCGCGGACCGGTTCAGGCGCTGACCCTGGTCATCAACCGGCATCATCGTCTCTATACCGGACGGCTGGCCCTCGACCGCGCGGCGCACCATATCGCCTTTGCCGAGGGCAGCAACGGACCGTGCCGCGAGTATCTCGCGCATACCGTGAAACACCTGCACGACCTGAAGATCCCCGACCGCGAAATGCGGCAGCTCTGGCAGCGTGTGCTCGACCTGCGCGCCCAGGCGGGCACGCTGCCCAGCGAGCGGGAAGCCGACCAGGCGGAGCGCTGAGCATCGCCTGATCGGCGAGCCGGCCGCGATACAACCGCGAGCGACATGTCTGCCTTGCCGTTCGCCCGTGCTGCTTTCGCGGCGGGGCCGTGCTAGTCAGGACCCTTCGCCGGCGCCCGAATCGCCCGCGTCGCAAGCGATTCACCATGGGAAAGCGCCGGCCGCCGAATGAGAATTCCGCTCCTTGCCCTTCGCCGGACCGGTGAGATCGCGCCCAATATCAAGGGAATGGCGTGGCTGGCGATGGCGGGCATCGTGTTCGCCGTCCTCAACATGCTGATGCGTCGCCTGTCGATCGAGTACGACCCCTACCTGACGCAGTTCTGGCGCAATCTGCTCGGCACGATGATCATGCTGCCGCTGTTCTTCCGGCATGGTTTCGTGTTGCCGCGCAGCGCCAATCTTCGGCTGCAGATCGTGCGCAATCTCGTGCACACGGCTGGGCTGACCGTATGGTTCAGCGCCCTCGGCCAGATCCCGCTGGCCGAAATGACGACGATCGGCTTTACCGGGCCACTGTTCGTGACGATCGGGGCGGCGCTGTTCCTGCGCGAGAAGGTCCGCATTCGGCGCTGGCTGGCGGTGGCGGTCGGCTTCTGCGGCGTGCTCATCGTGCTGCAGCCCGGCGGCAAGGCGATCGACGTCTACACGATCGTCATGCTGTGCTCGGCGCCGCTGTTCGCGGGGTCGTTCCTGCTGGCCAAGGTCCTGACGCGCTACGATTCGCCGGCGATGATCGTGCTGTGGCAGGGCATGCTGGTTTCCGTGCTCAGCCTGCCGTTGGCGATCTATTTCTGGAAATGGCCGAGCCTCGAACAACTGGCCTGGCTTTTCCTGTGCGGCATTTTGGGCTCGGTGGGACACACGAGCATGGTGCAGGCCTTCAAGGTCGCGGAGATTTCGGCCATCCAGCCGATCAATTTCCTGACCCTCGTCTGGTCAGCGTCTCTGGGATACCTGATGTTCGCCGACGTGCCGGCCGTCACGACCTGGATCGGCGCCGCCGTCATCTTCTCAGCCGCCACCTATATCGCCCGACGCGAAGCGGTGGCGGCCCGCGAGGCCAGGCTGGCGCGCGCGCAATCGCCGTCGTCGCTCGATGGCGAGCGCGCCATCGGCGCCACGGAGAGATAGGCTATGGCGCGCTGGATACCGGCCGGCGGAATAGGCCGGCTGCCGCTGCCGGTGCAGGGCATTCTCTGGATCATGCTGTCGGGGCTGCTGTTCTCCTTTCTCAATGCCGGCCTGCGCTACGTTTCCCTCGACCTGCCGCCGATGGTGACCTCGTTCTTCCGGTTTCTTTTCGGGCTGGTTTTCATCGCGCCGATCGTTTTGCGCATGGGACTTGGCGTCTTCAAGACGGCCAGCGTCGGCATGCAGTTCGCGCGCAACGCAGTACATGCCAGTGCGTTCGCCATCTGGTACACGGCTCTGCCGCTTATTCCGCTGGCGGAAATGACGGCCATCATGTTCACCGGCCCGCTCTTCGTGACGATCGGCGCGGCGCTGTTTCTCGGCGAGAAAGTCCGGTGGCGGCGCTGGCTGGCGATCGCGATCGGCTTCGTCGGCGTGCTGGTGATCCTGCGCCCCGGTTTTGCCGAGGTTTCGTTCGGCTCCTGGCTGATGCTGTCCTCGGTGCCGGTGATCGCCGCCTCGCAGCTCATCGCCAAGGCCCAGACGCGCCGAGATTCCACCCAGACGATCATCTGCTGGCAGACGGTATTGATGATCCCCTTCTTCCTGCCGCCCGCCATTCTCGAATGGCAGACGCCGACCGCCGAACAGCTTATCGTCCTGCTGGGCTGCGGTGTGGTCGGCAGCGCCGCGAACATGGCCATGGTGCAGGCGTTCAAGGTGGCGGAAATCTCGTCCGTTCAGCCAATGATGTTCCTCAACATCGTTTGGGCGTCGATTCTTGGCTTCCTGGTTTTCGCCAACACGCCCGATCTGTGGACCTTCGTCGGAGCGGGGGTGATCATCGCCAGCACCACCTACATCGCCCGCCGCGAGGCGATGCGGAACAAGGCGACGGAGCCGTCGCCCGCCGCTTGAGCGGCGGCGGGCATTTGCTACACTCCGGCGCTAAACGAACGTTCATGCGGGAGCGAAATGCGCAGTATCGTACAGACCGTCCTCGGTCCCATTCCGATCGAAAGCCTCGGGCGGACTCTGATTCACGAACATCTCTACATCGCGTTTTCCGGTGCGGAACTGGAGAATGACGGCTACAACCGGCGCGCCTTCGTCAACGATGCGGTCTGGCGGTTGAAGGAGCTGGCGGCGCACGGCGTTCGCACCTTCGTCGACCCCTGTCCGATCGAGCTTGGCCGCGATCCCGAGCTCATGGCCGAAATCTCGGAAAAATCGGGCGTGAACGTCGTTTGCACGACCGGGTTCTATTTCGAGGAGCTGGGGCTGCCGATCTACTGGCGCTATCGCAGCGTCGATGAGATTGCCGAGTTCTACATTCGCGAGATCGAGTTCGGCATCGGGGATACCGGCATCAAGCCCGGCCTGATCAAGGCGGCGAGCGGCAAGCCCGTCATCAGCGAATTGGAGCGGCGCTTTCTCGACGCCGCCGCCATCGCCAGCCGCCACACCGGCCTGCCGATCCTTACCCATACCGAGGACGGGCATTGCGGACCCGAGCAGGTGGATATCTTCACCGCCGGCGGCGTCGAGCCGCATCGCTGCATGATCGGTCATAGCTGCGGCAATCCGGACCACGCCTACCATCGGCGCATCGTCGACAAGGGCGCCTATATCGGCTTCGACCGGATCGGCGCATCGGTGTTCCTGAAAGACAGCGTGCGCGCCGACAACGCGAAGAAGCTGATCGACGCCGGGTTCATTGACCGTCTGCTGCTGAGCCAGGACCGCGTATGCCTGACCCGCGGCAACCCCTTCCATCCCTATCCCGAGAAGATCATCCCCAAGATCGACGCGCTCAAGCGCGCCGGGGAATGGCCGGGCCTGCAAACCTATATCTTCACGACTTTCCTGCCGATGCTGCGGGAACGCGGCATCAGCGACACGCAGATCGCGCACATGCTCGACGAGAACCCGCGGCGCTTCCTTTCCGGCGCCCCGTTCGCCGCTTGATCGAACAAGGAGACAGAAAATGACCGACAGGCTTGCCGGCAAGGTAGCCCTCATCACGGGCGGGGCCTCCGGGCTCGGCGCCAATGCCGCCGAACTGATGGTGCGCGAAGGCGGACGGGTCATGCTGGCGGACATCAATCAGGATGCCGGTCAGGCCCTGGCCGGCAAGCTCGGCGCGGCTGCGTCCTTCGTCGCGCTCGACGTGACCAGCGAGGAGCAATGGAAAGCGGCGATCGCCGCTACCGTCGAGAAGTTCGGCGCCTTGCACGTTCTGTTGAACTCCGCGGGCATCGGCCTGACCAAGACGGTCGAGGACATCGAGCTCGAGGAATGGCGCAAGGTGCATGCCATCGACCTCGACGGCGTGTTTCTCGGCTGCAAGCACGGCGTGCGCGAGATCAAGCAGCACACCGCCAAGCTGGGCGGGTCGATCATCAATATTTCGTCGATCTCGGGCATCATCGCCGGCGCCAACATGGCGGCCTACAATTCGGCGAAGGCGGGCGTGCGCCTGCTGTCGAAATCGGTCGCGCTGCACTGCGCCAAGTCGGGCTACAATATCCGCTGCAACTCGGTCCATCCGACCTTCATCGATACGCCGATTCTGGATCGCCACCGCAAGCGTTTCGGGGCGGAGGTGATGGCGCAGAAATTCGGCAAGCAGGTGCCGATCGGTCGCCTCGGCCGGCCGGAAGAGGTCGGCTGGGCCATCGTCTATCTCGCGTCGGACGAATCGAGCTTCATGACCGGGTCGGAAGTGGTGATCGACGGCGGCATCAGCGCAATGTAGGCGACGGCAGTGAGCATTCTCGTCATCTCGCGCGATCCGATGCCGGAGAGGCTGATCGCATTGTTCCGCCAGAAGCTGCCCGACCAGGAGTTTCGCGTCTGGCCGGAGACTGGCGACGTCGCCGACATCGAATACGCGCTGGCCTGGCGGCCGCCCGATGGCGAACTGGCCAAGCTGCCGCGGCTCAAGGCGATTCTGTCCTTCGCCGCCGGCATCGATCATCTGACCGGCGATCCCCGATTGCCGAAGAACGTACCGATCGTGCGTGCCGTTTCCGAGGCCAGCAAGCTCACGATGAGTTCCTACTGCGCCGCGCAGGTGCTGCGGTTTCATCATCGGCTCGATCTCTATGCCGAATTCCAGGCACAAGGCGTGTGGAAGCAGGTGCTGCCGCGCGACATGGCGGAAACCACCGTTGGCATTCTCGGTCTGGGCGTGCTCGGGCTGGATCTGGCACAACGCCTGTTGGCATTGGGTTTCCCGGTCAATGGCTGGGCGCGATCGGAGAGACCTATCGATGGCGTTAAGGTCTTCCACGGAGACCAGGGTTTGGTCGATTGCCTGGCATCGTCGTCGGTCATCGTTTGCTTGCTGCCGCTGACCGATGAAACCCGCGGCATTCTCAACGCCCGTACCTTTGCCGCCATGCCCAAGGACTCCTACGTCATCAACGTCGCGCGCGGCGGGCATGTCGTCGTGCCAGATCTGATTGCGGCCATCGACGGTGGCCATCTCGCCGGCGCCACGCTTGACGTGTTCGAGCCCGAGCCGCTGTCGGCCGACAGCCCGCTTTGGAAACACCCGAAGATCACCGTGACGCCGCACACCGCTGGCCGTATGAGCAGCGCGCGTGTGGCGCAGAACATGGTCGAGATGCTGCGTCACGTCACGTCAGGCGCCCAGCTCGAGAACGTGGTCGACTGGAACAAGGGATACTGAGATGAAAGCGCGGATAAACGGCTTCGATCTGGCCTATCGCCTCGAAGGGCCTGAGAATGCGCCGGTCGTCACCTTTTGCCATTCTCTCGCCGCCGATTCGGGCATGTGGGACGAGCAGATGCCGGCGCTGAAAGGCAGGCGCGTGCTGCGTCTGGACATGCGTGGACACGGCGAAAGCAGCGCGCCGCCGGGCCCTTACACGCTGCAGCAATTGGCCAGCGATGTCGTGGCGCTGTGGGACCATCTCGGAATCGACCGGTGCGATTTCGTCGGACTGTCGATCGGCGGCATGATCGGCCAGGTGCTGGGCTTCGACCACGGCAATCGCCTCAATTCCCTCATGCTGTGCGACACGCGTTGCCTGTCCGATGCCAGCCAGGCCAAGGTCTGGGACGAACGCATTGCGCTCGTGCGTGACGCCGGCGGTCTGGCGCCGGTGATCGACAGCACGATCCCGCGCTGGTTCTCGGAGGATTTCGTTGCCCGCGCTCCAACGCGCGTGGAAGAAGTGCGCGATATGCTGCGGCGCTGCTCGGTCGAGGGCTATGCCGGGTGCGGGCGAGCGATTTCGGTGTTCGACTTCACGGCAAGACTGCCCCAGATCAAGGCGCGCACCATGATCGTGGTCGGCCGCGACGACGCCAGCGCTACCGTGGCCGATGCGCAGGCCATGCAGAAAGGCATTGCCGGCAGCCAGTTGCGCGTGATCGAGAAATGCCGGCATCTGCCGAATATCGAGGACCCCCAAGCCTTCAACGAGATCCTGACGGGCTGGCTGCAGTAGCGAGGAAACGAGGAACATGGACTACACTTTCACGGACGAACAGGAACAGATCCGCGAGAACGTCGCGCGCCTGTGCAGCCAATTCGACGACGCCTACTGGCTTAAGAAGGACAAGCAGGGCGGCTTCCCCAACGAGTTCTACGGCGCGATGGCCGATGCCGGCTGGCTTGGCATTGCCATGCCCGAGGAGTTCGGCGGGGCCGGGCTGGGCATCACCGAGGCAGCGCTGGTGATGCAGACGGTGGCACAGTCGGGCGGCGCCATGCAGGCCGCTTCCGCCATCCATCTCAACATTTTCGGACCCAATCCGATCGTGGTGTTCGGCACCCAGGAACAGAAGCAGCGCATGCTGCCGCCGATCATCCAGGGCAAGATCAAGGGCTGCTTCGCCGTCACCGAGCCCAATGCCGGTCTCAACACGACGGCCCTGACCACGCGGGCCGAACGCTCTGGCAATGGCTATGTCGTGCATGGCCACAAGGTCTGGACCAGCACCGGGCAGGTCGCCGACAAGATGCTGCTGATCGCCCGCACCACGCCGGCCGACCAGTGCAAGCGGCCGACCGAGGGTTTGTCGCTGTTCTATACCGATTTCGACCGCAAGTTCATCGAGGTGCGCGAGATCGAAAAGATGGGGCGCAAGGCGGTCGATTCGAACCAGGTGTTCATCGACGGCCTCAAGGTGCCGCTCGAGGATCGCATCGGCGAGGAGGGCAAAGGCTTCCAGTACCTGCTGCACGGGCTCAACCCGGAACGCGTGCTGATCGCCGCCGAGGCCATCGGTATCGGCAAATGCGCCCTGCAGCGGGCGACGCAGTACGCCAAGGAGCGCAAGGTGTTCGGCCGGCCGATCGGCAAGAACCAGGCGATCCAGCACCCGCTGGCGCAGAACTGGATGGAACTGGAAGCGGCCAATCTGATGACGTTCAAGGCGGCCTGGCTCTACGATAGCGGCAAGGAGTGCGGTGCGGAGGCCAATGCGGCGAAATACATGGGCGCGCAGGCCGGCTACAACGCCTGTCTGCAGGCGGTGATGACGCATGGCGGCTATGGGTACGCCAAGGAGTTCCATGTCGAGCGCTATTTGCGCGAGGTCATGATCGCGCGCATCGCGCCGGTCAGCGAACAGCTCATCCTGTGCTTCATCGCCGAGAAGGCGCTGGGCCTGCCGAAATCCTACTGAGCGGAAGCATCGCCATGGCCGGAGCGCTGGAAGGCATCAAAGTCGTCGACCTGACGGCCGTTCTCCTGGGGCCCTACGCCACCCAGATGATGGCCGACATGGGCGCGGACGTGATCAAGA
>JBDZUM010000082.1:7700-19211 GCA_040255215.1 Rhodospirillaceae bacterium | reverse complement strand
ATGGCGTCCCCAAGGGGATTCGAACCCCTGTTACCGCCGTGAAAGGGCGGTGTCCTAGGCCTCTAGACGATGGGGACGCAGGGCCATCGCGGCAGGGCGCTTAACTAGCAGTTTTCGCCGGGAAATCAAGCGCCAAGCCCTGCGGGGGCGGCATCGTCGATCTGCAGCTGCACCTCCGCCTTGCCGCGCCAGCGATTGACCCGCAGGGCGCCGGCGACATGCACCGGCAGCCCGTTCCGCTGCAGCAGCGCCTGGCCGACCGGATTGTCGGCGACCCGGAAGGCGATGGCGTTGAGCCGCGCCCCGCCGGCGCCCAGCACGCAGCGCACATGGCCGCCATCGCCGATCCGGCTGGCGTATTCGATGCGCACGCCGGGCAGCACGAAACGCGGCTCGGCATTGCCGACCCCGAAGGGCCCGATGCGTTCGATCTGGCCGGCCAGTTCGAGCGTGGCCGCGGCCGGCATCAGCGGGCCGTCGATGCCCAGGCCGGGGGCCGGCAGCACGCCACCCAGCGCCGTCGAGATCCGCTCGGTCAGGAAGTCGCGCAGCGCATCGAGCCGGTCGCGGGCCACGGTGAGCCCGGCCGCCATCGGATGGCCGCCGCCATTGATCAGCAGCCCGGCCTGGCGGGCGGCGATCACGGCGCTGCCCAGATCGACGCCACGGATCGAGCGGCCCGAGCCCTTGCCCGTGTCGCCGGCAAGGCCGACGACGAAAACCGGGCGGTGCGTGCACTCCAGCACCCGGCTGGCGACGATGCCGATAACGCCAGGATGCCAGTCCTCGCCGGCCAGCAGCAAAAAGGGCGGCAGGTCTCCCCTCGCCTCGACCATGGCCTCGACCTGGCGCAATGCCTGGTCGAGCACGGCCGCTTCGATGGCGCGGCGCTCGGCGTTGAGCACGTCGAGCCGCTCGGCCAGCATCACCGCCTCGGCGGCATCCTCGGTCGACAGCAGCCTGGTGCCGAGATCGGCCGCACCGATGCGCCCGCCGGCATTGACCCGAGGACCGAACAGGAAGCCGGCATGGAAGGTGCCGGGCGGCTCGGCGACCCGCGCCACGTCTGCCAATGCCGCCAGGCCGCGGTTACGCCGCTGCGCCATCATCTTCAGCCCCTGCACCACCAGCGCGCGGTTCAGCCCGGTCAGCGGAACCATGTCGCAGATCGTGCCCAGCGCCACCAGATCGAGCCACTGCATGAGATCGGGCTCGGGCCGGGCGCTGTCGAACCAGCCGGCCTGGCGCAGCGCACGGTTAGTCGCCACGACCAGCAGGAAGGCGACGCCGACGGCGGCGAGATTGCGATGCGGACTGGATTCGTCCAGCCGGTTGGGATTGATGACGGCCACCGCCTGCGGCAGGCGCGGCTCGGCGACGTGATGGTCGACGACGATGGTGTCGAGGCCGCAGTCGCAGGCTGCCTGCAGCGCCTCGAAGGCGGTGATACCGCAATCGACGGTCACCGCCAGCGACACGCCGGCCTGGCGCAGCGCCTGCAGCGCCGGCGCGTTGGGGCCGTAGCCCTCCTTCTGGCGGTCGGGGATGTAGGCCCGCACCCGGCCGCCGACCGCGCGCAGGAAGCGCAACAGCAGCGCCGAGGAGGTTGCGCCGTCGACGTCGTAGTCGCCGAATATGGCGATCTCCTCGCCGTCGCGCACCGCCTGCGCCAGCCGTCCGGCGGCGCGATCCATGTCGAGCAGATGCGAGGGATCGGGCAGCGCCCGCCGCAAGGTGGGCTCGAGATAGTCGTCGATGGCGGCGAGATCGGCGCCGCGGCCGGCCAGCACGCGCGCCAGTATCTCCGGCAGGTTGCGCTGCTGGGCGATGGCCAGCGACAGCCGCTCGTCGCACTCGCGCGCGTACCAGCGCCGGCCGCTCAGCGAGCGCTCGACTCCGAGGAAGGCCGGCTGCGGGGCGTCCATGCCGCCCGCGTCAGGCGTCGAAGCCGGACTTGCGGTTGAAATTGTGCCGGCCGGTGATGTAGCGCACCGTGCCGGTCTTGGACCGCATCACCAGCGAATGCGTTTCCGCCCCGCCGTGGAAACGCCGCACGCCACGCAGCATCGACCCGGTGGTGACGCCGGTCGCGGCGAACATGACGTCGCCCTTGGCGAGGTCGAGCATGCTGTACTTGCGATTGAGGTCGGTTATGCCCAGCCGCTTGGCGCGGCCCTTCTCGTCGTCGTTGCGGAACAGCAGCCGGCCCTGCATCTGGCCGCCGATGCAACGCAGGCCCGCCGCCGCCAGCACGCCCTCCGGCGCGCCGCCGCTGCCGAGATAGATGTCGACGCCGGATTCGGCTTCCGACGTGGCGATGACGCCGGCGACGTCGCCGTCGGAGATCAGCATGATGCGGGCGCCTGCCTCGCGCACCTTGACGATCAGCTCGCTGTGGCGCGGGCGGTCGAGGATGCAGGCCACCAGGTCGGAGATCTCGACCTTCTTGGCCCTGGCCAGGTTCTTCAGGTTCTCGGCCGGGCTGGCGTCGAGATCGACCACGCCTTCGGGCAGGCCGCCGCCGACGGCGATCTTGTCCATGTAGACGTCGGGCGCGTTGAGGAAGTTGCCGTGATCGGCCATGGCGATGACGGCCAGCGCGTTGGGCCCGCCCTTGGCGGTGATGGTGGTGCCCTCGAGCGGATCGAGCGCGATGTCGATGCGCGGGCCCTGCCCCGAGCCGACCTTCTCGCCGATATAGAGCATCGGCGCCTCGTCGCGCTCGCCCTCGCCGATCACCACGGTGCCGTCGATCGACAGGCTGTTCAGCGCGGTGCGCATGGCGTCGACGGCGGCCTGGTCGGCGGCCTTCTCGTCGCCGCGTCCCATCAGCTTCGATGCCGCCAGCGCTGCCGCCTCGGTGACGCGCACCACTTCGAGGGCGAGATTGCGGTCCATCGACCCGGTCGTCTTCTGCTGCGCCATTGTCGTCTCTCCCATCGCTCGTCCGTCAGAGCTGCTCGACGCGGATCACGCACGGTTTCTCGACCACCGTGTCGAGGGCCGCGATACGCGCCACCGCCCTAGCCATGGCCGCTTCCTCGGTCACGTGCGTCGTCAGCACCACCGGCACCGAAGCGCCGGGGTCGCTGCTGCGTCCGCGCTGCAGCATGGATTCCATCGAAACCTGTTCGTCGCGCAAGGCCGCCGCGACGCCGGCAATGACGCCGGGCTGGTCGCGCACCATGAGCCGCACGTAATAGGCCCCCTGGTGCCGCTCCATGGGCGCCGCGCCCAGGCTCGACAGCCGGTCGGCCGGCACGGAAAAGACCGGCAGGCGCCAGCCGCGCGCGATATCGACCAGATCGGCCGCTACTGCGCTGGCGGTCGGCCCGGCGCCGGCGCCGCGGCCCTGGAACAGCGTCTTGCCGACGAAATCGCCTTCCGCCACCACGGCATTGAACACGCCCTCGACATGGGCGATCGGCGCGTCGAGCGGCACCATGCAGGGATGCACGCGCTGCTCGATGCCGTGCTCGGTCTGGCGCGCCAGACCCAGCAGCTTGATGCGATAGCCGAGCTCGGCGGCATAGGCGATGTCGAGCGCGGTGATGTGGCGGATGCCCTCGACATGCACGCCGGCGAAATCGACCGGGCGGCGGAACGCGACGCTGGTCAGGATCGCCAGCTTGTGGGCGGCATCGACGCCGTCGATATCGAAGCTGGGATCGGCTTCTGCGTAGCCATGCGCCTGCGCCTCGGCCAGCACGTCGGCGAAGTCGCGGCCGCTTTCGCGCATGGTCGAGAGGATGTAGTTGCAGGTGCCGTTGAGGATGCCGTAGAGCCGCGTAACGCGATTGCCGACCAGTCCCTCGCGCAGCGCCTTGATGATGGGAATGCCGCCGGCCACGGCCGCTTCGTAGCCCAGCGCCACGCCGGCCTTCTCCGCCGCGATCGCCAGCGCCGTGCCGTGATGCGCCAGCAGCGCCTTGTTGGCGGTGACGACCTGCTTGCCCGCGGCGATGGCGGTTTCGACCACCTTGCGCGCCACGCCGTCGCTGCCGCCGATCAGTTCGACGACGACGTCGACGTTATTGTCGCGCGCCAGCGCCACCGGATCGTCGTGCCAGGCGATGCCGGACAGCGACACGCCGCGCTCGCGCTTGCGATCGCGAGCGCTGACCGCCGTGACTTCGAGCGTACGCCCGCAGCGCAACGCCAGCAGCTCGCGCTGCTCCTGCAGCAGGCGAACGAGGCCGGCGCCGACTGTGCCGAGGCCGGCGATGCCGATACGAAGGTCGGACATGTCAGGAAGCGACGGCCTTGAGCGGCGTCACGTTGGCCGTCTCGCGCTCGTGCTGCTCGAGCACGCGATCGGCATTGGCGATGAAGGTCTTCATGCTGCGCGTCGCCTGGCGGATGCGCTGGCGGTTCTCGACGATGGCGATGCGCACATGCGTGTCGCCGTATTCGCCGAAGCCAACGCCGGGCGATACCGCCACCTTGGCATGCTGCAGCAGCAGCTTGGAGAACTGCAGCGATCCCAGATGCGCGAAGGCCTTGGGCAGCGGCGCCCAGGCGAACATGGTCGCGTCCGGCACCGGAATCTGCCAGCCGGCCTGGTTCAGCCCTTCTATCAGCACGTCGCGGCGCTCGCGATAGATGCGGCGCACTTCGTCGACGCAGTCCTGCGGACCGTTCAGGGCGGCAGTGGCGGCGACCTGGATCGGCGTGAAGGCGCCGTAATCGAGATAGGACTTGATGCGGCCCAGCGCCGAGATCAGCCGCTTGTTGCCGACGCCGAAGCCGATGCGCCAGCCGGCCATCGAGTAGGTCTTGCTCATCGACGTGAATTCGATGGCGACGTCGCGCGCGCCCGGCACCTGCAGGATCGACGGCGGCTTGACGCCGTTGAAGTAGATCTCGGCATAGGCCAGATCCGACACGATGTAGATTTCGTGGCGGCGGCAAAAATCGACGATCGGCCCGTAGAAATCGAGGCCGACCACCTGCGCGGTCGGGTTGGACGGATAGTTCAGCACCAGGCAGGTCGGCTTCGGCACCGAATGCTTCACGGCGCGCTCGAGCGACACCAGGAAATCGGTGCCCTCCGTCATCGGGATCGAGCGGATCGCAGCGCCTGCGATGATGAAGCCGAACGGATGGATCGGATAGCTGGGGTTGGGCACCAGGATGATATCGCCCGGCGAGGTGATGGCCTGCGCCAGGTTGGCGAGACCTTCCTTCGAGCCGATGGTGACGATCGCCTCGCTCTCGGGGTCGACGTCGACGTCGAAACGGCGCTTGTAGTAGGACGAGATGGCGCGACGCAGGCCGGGGATGCCGCGCGAATTGGAATAGCGATGGGTGCGCGGGTCCTGCACCGCCTCGACCAGCTTGGCCACGATGTGCGGCGGCGTCCCGAGATCGGGATTGCCCATGCCGAGATCGATCACGTCCTCGCCGGCAGCTCGCGCCTTGGCCTTCATCGCGTTGACTTCCGCGAAAACGTAAGGCGGCAGGCGCTTGATGCGGTGAAATTCGTGATCCATGGCTCGGTGACCGTTGCTGGCAGGCGCTTTCCTCAGGAATCCCGTCGAACGCGGCCTGCTGCGGCGTTCATCGGGAGGGGCACCGTGATATGGCGGCGGCCCCTAAAAAGCGAGATAAATTTCGGCCCGGCGGTTGGACGCCACGGCCACGGCCGTCGACGGCTCGAACTCCGGCTGGCGGTCGGAGGCGCCCTCCACCGTCACCGCATTGCGCGGCACGCCGAACCGCACCAGCTGGCCGGCGATGGCGTTGGCCCGGGCCAGCGAAACCGCATAGTTGGCCTGCTCCAGACGCTCGACGTCGGAGGCGCTGGCGTCCTGGCTGGCATGGCCGACGATGCGGATCACCCCGCCCTGCTTCTTCTGGATCTCGGCGACGTCGCGCAGCACGCGCAGATCGTCGCTGGACAGGCCGGACGAGGCCCGACCGAACTGCACCACCGCGATCTGCATGGTGTTGCCGTAGTAGACCGGCGCTGGCGGCGCGGCCTGGGTGCGACCAGCCACGACCTGACCGACCGGCGGGCGGGTGGTCGGCGGCAGGATCAGGGCCTGCTGCGAGGGCGGCGGCGGCGGCGGCAGAGTGGAGGCCACCGGCGCCTGCTGCGGCATCGGGGCCTGCTGAACGGGAGCCTGCTGGACCTGCTGCATCGGAGCCTGCTGGACGGGGGCTTGCTGCACGGGAGCCTGCTGGACCGGCGCCCGCTGAACCGGCGCTGCGGTCGTGGCCGCCGGCTGCTGCGGCTGGGCCTGCACCGGGGTGACGGGCGCCGACTGCACCGGACCGGCGGGTGCGGCAGCAACGGTTGCGCCCGACGCGGCCGGGCGGGTGCTGGCGCCCAGTGTCTGGCCGACCACGGCGTTAGCCGCCTCGTTGACCGGCTGCACCGAACCGTCGGCGTAGCGGGCACTCTCGCGATCGGCCGCCAGGCCCTGCTGGGGCGGCGGGGTCGGCCGCTCGGGGCGGGCCGGCACGGTCGAAAGCTTGGGATAATCCTTGTCGCCCGCCTTGCCGGCGTCGCCCGAAGTCGTCTTGCGCGCGGTCGGCGGCGCCTCGTCCTCGAACATCGAATCAATCGAGCTACAGGCCGCCACGGTCAGGGCGATGCCGAGCGCGACGGCGATGCGACGGGCGCGCGTGGTGCGCAGCGGATGCAGGGTGCGGACATTGTCCTGCAGGACGGCAGTGGCGAGCGATGGCCACGATCCGATTTCACACCACATTGTAAGCGTTCCTCGATGCTCTGAGCTTGCGGCCACAAGCGATAGCCAAATTGACGGCCGTCGCCAATCTTAATAGCTTGAACCCCGGCGACCGGCGCACAAGATGCCGGAGGCTGGGGACGGTTACGCGACGGGTTTGATCCCCCGACTAAAAGCCCGCCACGAAGTCCCTTAATTATAAAGGGTTTTGCCATGGCCAATCAACAGGCGACCGACCCCAAGGTACCCGACCCGGAGAAACTCGCCAAGGATTGGGCGCGCCTGGCCGAACGCAGCCAGAAAGTCGTCTCCGATTTCCTCGCCAAGCAGGCGCAGGAAGGGCCGCAAAAGGCCGACCCGCTGAATATCGGCCACGCCTTCCTCGAGATGACCCAGCGCATGATGGCCAATCCCGAGAAGGTGGTGCAGGCGCAGGTCCAGCTCTGGCAGGACTACATCAAGCTCTGGCAGAACACCGCCGACCGGTTCATGGGCAAGGAGACCAAGCCGCTGGTCGAGGCCGGCAAGGGCGACAAGCGCTTCGCCGACAAGTCGTGGACCGAGAGCCTGATGTTCGACTACATCAAGCAGTCCTACCTGCTGACGGCGCGCTGGATGCAGTCGACCGTCAAGGACGTCGAGGGGCTCGACGACAAGACGGCGAAGAAGGTCGATTTCTACACCCGCCAGTTCGTCGACGCGCTGGCGCCGTCGAATTTCGCGCTGACCAATCCGCAGGTGCTGAAGGCGACGCTCGACAGCGGCGGCGAGAACCTGTTCAAGGGGCTGGAAAACCTGCTGGGCGATCTGGAGCGCGGCAAGGGCCGGCTCAACATCTCGATGACCGACATGAAGGCCTTCGAGGTCGGCCGCAACATCGCCGTGACGCCGGGCAAGGTCGTCTACCAGAACGACCTGATCCAGCTGATCCAGTATTCGCCGACGACGGAGGAGGTCTACGAGCGGCCGCTGCTGATCATTCCGCCGTGGATCAACAAATTCTACATCCTCGACCTGAAGCCAGAGAACTCGTTCATCAAGTGGACGGTGGCGCAGGGCTACACGGTGTTCGTCGTCTCCTGGGTCAACCCGGACGAGAAGCTGGCCAACAAGAGCTTCGAGGACTACATGCGCGAGGGTCCGCTCGCCGCCATCGACGCCATCGAGCAGGCGATCGGCGTGCGCGAGGTGACGACGATCGGCTACTGCCTCGGCGGCACGCTGATGGCCGCGGTGCTGGCCAACATGGCCGCCAAGGGCGACGACCGCGTCAAGGCCTGCACCTTCTTCACCGCGCAGGTCGATTTCTCCGAAGCCGGCGAATTGTCGGTGTTCATCGACGAGGAGCAGCTCAACTTCATCGACGACGTGATGAGCAAGCGCGGCTATCTCGACGGCGGCGAGATGTCGACCACCTTCAACATGCTGCGCGCCAACGACCTGATCTGGTCGTTCGTCGTCAACAACTACCTGATGGGCAAGGACCCCTTCCCCTTCGACCTGCTGTTCTGGAACTCCGACGCCACGCGCATGCCGGCGGCGATGCACAGCTTCTATCTGCGCAAGATGTACCAGGAGAACCTGCTGGTGAAGCCGGGCGGGCTGACCCTGAACGGCACGCCGATCGACCTCACCAAGATCACGACGCCGCTCTACATCCAGGCCGGCCGCGAGGACCACATCGCGCCCTACCCGTCGGTCTACAAGGCGACGCAGCTCTACAAGGGGCCGGTGCGCTTCATGCTGGCCGGATCCGGCCACATCGCCGGCGTCGTCAACCCGCCGCACGCCAGGAAGTACCAGCACTGGCTGAACGACACGACGGTCAATCCGCCGACGCCGGAAGACTGGCTGCGCGGCGCCAGGGAATATCCCGGCTCGTGGTGGCACGACTGGGACAAGTGGCTGTCGGAAAAATCCGGCCCCAAGGTTCCGGCGCGCGATCCCGCCAATGGCGGCCTCAAGCCGATCGAGGACGCGCCGGGGTCGTACGTGAAGGTGCGGACGGGCGGTTAATCTCGCCGCCGAATAATCAACAGCCTTGGTGGAAGGTCATAGTCCTTCCACCCACTCTCCTGACGGATCAGTGGCAGGGGAGATATCGGCCACAGGCTCTCATCGTAGAACTTGAGCGCGGAGAGCGCCATCATATCCACTCGGCTATTTTCGTCGCTTGAACAAAAAAACAGCTGCTGCCGCGTTGGCACGGCGACCACGACCGGTGCTCCAAAATCGTCTTCGATTCTGCGCCAAAGCTTGTCGTTGAACAGATGGCTCGCTTCGTAGTCTTCGCCGCAGGTCAAAGTCGAATACACGCTATTGCGATCACCATGGATCTTGTATGGCATTGCTTCGAGATTGGAGATTGCGGCGGTCCAGCATTCATCCACACTCATTCCAAGACCTTCCGGATCTTCTTCCTCCAGAAACTGAATATTGTCGGGTAGATCGAATGCAAGAAATCCCACCACCAATTCACCGAATCTTCGGTGAGGAAGATCTCGAGATATCGCGATGGCCGAATTTGGTTCTCTGACATTTCGAATGACCGGAAGAAGCGCGTCCTTGCGCCTGTTGAATGGCGGTTCTTTTATCTTTGTCGCGATCAGAAACCCCCGAAACATCCTTTCAAAGACTTCGCTGCCTTTGTCCAGGGGCATGCCTCCGCATTCGCTCCACATGCGCTCGAGATTGCTGACCACTTCGTAATTGTCGGTCGTGATTTCCAGTTTCAGGAGCCCCGCGATCTCTACCTTGGTTTCCGACGACACTTCGAGCGTTCGGCGTCTGACAAACTCGGTGAACTCCAATTTCGTCATCTTCTTCTTGCCGAAAAGTCCACCGAACATATCAGCCTCCGTTAGCGATCCGTCGAACGCCCATATCTGGCCTCGACACTAGTTCACCGCGATATCCGGCTTCAGATAGTCCGGCACCGGCCACAACTGCCAGACGCCGTTGCGCCGGACCAGTGGCTCCTTGGAGATGTCGATCTTCTGCTCGAGAAGGACTTGGGCGGCAAGCCGGAGCAGTTCACCGACCTCTTCCGAATCCGGACGAGCGATCAGCAGTGTATTGGAACAAGGAATGATGGCGATGTGCTCGCCACCGTTCCGACTCTCGATCGCCGACCAAAATTCGTCGTCGAGGATCAGGCTGGATTCGTAGTCGTCGCCTTGCATGACCATGCCGAAACCCTTTGCGGTGTATTCGACCTTCAGGTTTCTCCGTCGCAGATTGCCGATCGCATGTTTCCAAAGCGTCGGCTCGTCGACGCCCAGTTCTTCGAACTGGGCGTTCCATAACGACGCCATAGACTCGGGCTGGTCGATTTCGTAGTGCACGACAAGACCTTCGACGAACGGACGGTGCGGCATGCCTTTTATCAGCCCGACAGCCGTCATTGCATGATTCTTCGGTCGGATAACCGGGAGAACCTGTTCGATTCCAAAGCGGTTTGAAGGCTCTGATGCGGGAGGAAATCGTTCCGGATAGAATTCTCGAATCAGGAGATCAGCCATTTTATCGGCAATCTCTGAATGAAATTCCGAGGGAACTTTCTGGACCGCAAGCCAGAAATTTTCAATCGTGTGTTCGACAATCTCATCGCCAGGCGAACGCCAGTGGAATTCCAACTCACGCGGCACGAAGAATTCCGATTCGGGAAAGTGAAAACGAAACCTCTCGACGAAACGATCCGTGAACTGCAGCTTCGTCATCCCGGCTGGCTTTTTTCCGAACAACCGTCCCCACATTCTTCGCCCCCACAAGCTGCAACTAAAACGTGTATAAGCCTCCTGCGAGAGTATCAGAAATCCAGTTGCTTTTCGAATACTACGTAATCGACTTCCGCCCCTGCAGGAACTCCGGCACCGGGCCGGAGCCGTCGAACATGTTGGGCGCGCCGCGATAGGCCTTGCCCAGCTCGACGTAGTGCAGATAGGAGCCCTTGAAGACCAGCAGGTCGGTCTCCTTGATCTCGCGGATCATCTTGGCCGGGTTGCCGGCCCACAGCTCGCCCTTGCGCACGATCTTGCCCGGCGTCACCACGGCACCTGCCGCCACCATGGCGCCGGTTTCGACGACCGCGCCGTCCAGCACCGTCGAATGCATGCCGATGAAGCTGTCGTCCTGCACCTCGCAGGCATGCAGCAGCGCCATGTGCCCGACGGTGATGTTGCGGCCGACCACCGTGCCCTGGCGGCCGGAGGAGACATGGATCACCACGCCGTCCTGAATGTTGGTGTTCTCGCCGATCTTGATGCCGGGCCCGTCGCCGCGCAGCACGACGTTGTACCAGATGCCGGCATGGGCGCCGATCTCGACCTCGCCGATAACGGTGGCGTTGGGCGCGACCCAGGCGGTTTCGTGCACGATCGGCTTGTGGTTGAGGAAGGGAACGATCAGGCCGGACATGGGAACTCTCTGCTGCGACGGATGATGAGCCGACTTTGCCGGCCCCTCGCCCATGGTCAAGAAAAAACCCCGGAAGCTTTCGCTTCCGGGGCCGCGTTCGTTGGTGGCTGGCCTATTCCGCCGCCAGGCTCGAGGCCTGCGGCAGACCAAGCATCAGCCGCAGATTCTGCACCGCCGCACCCGAGGCGCCCTTGCCGAGATTATCGAGCCGCGCGACCAGCAGCACCTGGCCCAGCTTCTCGTCGGCATAGACGCGCAGTTCCATCCTGTCGGTGTCGTTCAGCACCGTCGGATCGAGCCGCATCTCCTTGGCGTCGACCACCGAGACCAGCGCCGCGCCGCGGTAGTGCGCCTGCAGCGCCGCCTTGATCTCAGACGCGCCGCCTTTGAGCTGATCGAG
>JBDZUM010000082.1:0-7600 GCA_040255215.1 Rhodospirillaceae bacterium | reverse complement strand
GCGTCGACCAGCGGCCGCACCAGCGCGATCATGCCGGTGGGATAGCAGCCGGGATTGCTGACCAGCTGCGCGCCGGCGATCCTGTCGGCCTGGCCTTTCTCCATCTCGGCGAAGCCATAGACCCAGTCGGGCGCCACGCGATGCGCCGTCGAGGCGTCGAGCAGCCGCACGCCGGACTTGCCGACCGCCTGCGCCACTTCCTTCGCCGCGTCGTCGGGCAGGCAGAGAATGGCGACGTCGACCTCGCGCATCAGCTGCAGCCGCGCGTCGAGATCCTTGCGCTTGTCGGGATCGATCGAAACCAGCTCGACGCCGGCCACGCCCGCCAGACGCTCGCGGATGCCCAGCCCCGTGGTGCCCGCTTCGCCGTCGATGAATACCCGCTTGGCCATGATCGCCTCCTGTGGTTGGCCATTAGAACACAAAACAAAAAGGGCGTCCCCTCGCGGGGACGCCCTTTGTTCCGGGGGCCAGGCCCCCGCGAGGGGCCGTATTACCGTTTCGAGAACTGGAAGCTGCGGCGCGCGCCGGGCTTGCCGTACTTCTTACGCTCGACGACGCGGCTGTCGCGCGTCAGGAAACCGCTCTTCTTCAACGGCGCGCGCAGCTCCGGCTCGTAGAGCGTCAGCGCCTTGGAGATGCCGTGCCGCACCGCGCCGGCCTGGCCCGAAAGCCCGCCGCCGCTGACGGTGACGATGACGTCGAACTGGTCGACCCGGTTCGACACTTCGAAAGCCTGCGCGATGACCATGCGCTGCGTCGGCCGCGCGAAGTAGACTTCGAGCGACCGGCCGTTGACGACGATCTTGCCGCTGCCGGGCATGACCCAGACGCGGGCGATGGCGTTCTTGCGCTTGCCGGTGGCGTAGGCGCGGCCCTTGGCGTCGACCTTGCGCTCGCGCACGGGCGCCGGCGCCTCGGCGGCGGGGCGCAGGCCGGCGGCCTTGACGAGGCCGGACATCGGGGTTTCGGTGGTCTGCGTCGCCATGATCAGGCAGTCCTCTTGTTCTTGCGGTTCAGCGCCGCGACGTCGAGCGTCTCGGGCTGCTGGGCCTCATGCGGGTGTTCCGAACCCTTGTAGACCTTCAGGTTCTTCATCTGCTGGCGCTGCAGGGGGCCGCGCGAGATCATGCGCTCGACCGCCTTGACGATGACGCGCTCGGGGTAATTGCCGCCCAGCCGCTGCGACATGGTCGCTTCCTTGATGCCGCCGGGATAGCCGGTGTGCCAGTAGAACTTCTTGTCGCGCAGCTTGTTGCCGGTCAGGCGGACCTTCTCGGCATTGATGACGATGATGTTGTCGCCGCAATCGACATGCGGAGTGAAGTTCGGCCGATGCTTGCCGCGCAGACGGGTTGCGATGACGGTCGCGAGCCGGCCCAGGACCAGGCCGTCGGCGTCGATGAGCACCCACTTCTTCTGCACGTCGGCCGGCTTCAGCGATACGGTGGTTTTCATGGCTCGCCCGGTGCGTTGAAATCGAGAGAGGCGCCCGCTATGGGGCGCCCCGGTTCGGCGCGGTTTGTAGGCTTCGCGCCCTGCCCTGTCAACAGCGGTTTCGCTGATATTTGAAAGGCCTAGAATAACGGTAAAATATTACCTCTTGTCCTTGGGCGGAATGGCATAGGTCATCTGGCAATGCGCCACCGGCTCGGGATCGCCATCCGAATAGAGCAGCACGTCGCCGACCGCAAGTTTCTGGCCCAGCTTGAGAATCCGCATCTCGGCGATGACGTCCGCGGTGCTCGGCCGGCGCATGAAATTGATGTTCAGGTTGGTGGTCACGGCCAGCGGCACCGGGCCGATCTGGGCCAGCACCAGCAGGTAGAAGGCCGCGTCGCACAGGAACATCAGGGTCGGGCCCGACACCGTGCCGCCCGGCCGCAGGTGGTCGTCGCGCACCGGCATGCGTACCCGCATGGTCATGCCGTCCAGCCGCTCGATCTTCATGTTGAGCGGGTTGGACTGGGCGAAATGCTCGGCGCGGAAGGCCTCGAGCTCCTCGATCGTCATCACCGGCATGGACGTCTCCCCGCGTTCGGGCCGCGACAATAGCGGCCGGTAAACGCCCGTTCAATGGCTGGCGCCTGCGAGACCCGGGGTCTATCCTTTGCGAAGATAGAGAGAATTCGCGGGAGCAGACGCCATGAGCGCCACCAGCCAATCCGTCAACGAACCGGTGCTGCTGCGCCAGGACGACGGGCGCGTCGCCATTCTGACGCTGAACCGGCCGAAAGCGATGAACGCGCTGTCGGGCGATCTGATCGACGCGCTGCAGACCGAATTCGACCGCTTGGCGAACGACGAGAACATCCGCGTCGTGCTGCTGCAGGCCGCGGGTCGCGGCTTTTGCGCCGGGCACGATCTGCGGGAAGTGCGCTCGACCGAGGAATACCAGTTCTTCGAGGATCTGGTCGGGCGCTGCAGCCGCATGATGATGTCGATCCGCAAGCTGCCCCAGCCGGTGATCGCCAAGGTGCACGGCATCGCCACCGCGGCCGGCTGCCAGCTGGTCGCCGCCTGCGATCTCGCCATCGCCTCGACCGACGCCAAGTTCGCCACGCCGGGCGTCAATATCGGATTGTTCTGCGGCACACCCTCCGTGCCGCTGGCGCGCAACGTGGCGCCCAAGCACGCGCTCGACATGCTGTTCACCGGCGAGCCTATCTCGGCCGAAACGGCGCAGATCTACGGGCTGGTCAGCCGCGTCTCGCATCCCGAGGCGCTGGACGCCGATGCGCTGGCGCTGGCGCAGCACATCGCGTCGAAGTCGCCGCTGGTGCTGCGCATGGGCAAGGACCTCTACAACAAGCACAGCGAAATGACGCTGGAGCAGGCCTATGCCTACGCCTCGCCGGTCATGGCCGGCGGCATGATGGCGCAGGACGCACGCGACGGCATCGACGCCTTCGTGCAGAAGAAGCCGCAGCCGGAATGGCGCGGCAAGTAGGCGTTCATGGACACTGCGCCGAGAGAGGCGGTCGATCATGACCGCTACGCCGATTCCTATCTGCGCCGCATCCTGCGCGAGGTGAAGACCATCGCCATGGTCGGCGCCTCGGCCAACTGGAACCGGCCCTCCTACTTCGCCATGAAATATCTGCAGGAGAAATCCTACCGCGTCGTGCCGGTCAATCCGGTCGCCGCCGGCCAGGAAATTCTCGGAGAGAAAGTCTACGCCACGCTCGACGAGGTGCCGGAAAAGATCGACATGGTCGACATCTTCCGCAATTCGGAAGCCGCCGGTCCGATCGTCGACGATGCCATACGCCTTGGCGCCAAGGTCGTGTGGATGCAGCTCGGCGTACGCAACGACGCAGCGGCGAAGCGCGCCGAAGCGGCCGGGCTCGACGTCGTCATGGACCGATGCCCCAAGATCGAACACGCCCGACTGACCGGCCGCCTGGAATGGCACGGCATCGCCTCAGGCGTGATCAGCAGCAAGAAGAGGAAACTGTAGCGATGAGCAGCAAGCCAAACGCCCCCGGCTTCGACACTTTGGCCGTGCATGCCGGCGCCGCACCCGATCCCGCCACTGGCGCCCGCGCCCTGCCGATTTACCAGACGACGTCCTACGTCTTCGAAGACGCCGACCATGCCGCCTCGCTGTTCAACCTGCAGACCGTCGGCTTCATCTATTCGCGCCTGACCAACCCGACCACCGCCGCGCTCGAGGCGCGGCTGGCGGCTCTGGAAGGCGGCCGCGGCTGCACGGTGACGGCGTCGGGCCACTCGGCCCAGATCATGGCGTTCTTCCCGCTGATGGGGCCGGGCGACAACATCGTCGCCGCCAACAAGCTCTATGGCGGCTCGATCAACCAGATGAAGAACTCCTATCCCAAGTTCGGCTGGGAAGTGCGCTTCGTCGACGCCGACGATCCGGAGAATTTCCGCAAGGCGGCCGACAGCCGCACCAAGGCGTTCTTCTGCGAAAGCCTGGCCAACCCAGGCGGCGTGGTCAGCGACATGGAAGCCATCGCCAAGGTGGCCGACGCGGTCGGCGTGCCGCTGATCGTCGACAACACCATGGCCTCGCCCTATCTGTGCCGGCCTATCGAGCACGGCGCGACCATCGTGGTGCACTCGACCACCAAATTCCTGTCGGGCAACGGCACGGCGGTCGGCGGCGCCATCGTCGATTCGGGCAAGTTCGACTGGAGCAAGGGCGGCCGCTTCCCCGGCCTGACCGATCCCGATCCGGGCTATCACGGCCTGCGCTTCTACGAAACCTTCGGCGACATGGCCTACACGTTCCACGGCCATGCCGTCGGCTTGCGCGATCTGGGTCCGTCGCAATCGCCGTTCAACGCCTGGCTGACCATGCTGGGCATCGAGACGCTGTCGCTGCGCATGGAGCGGCACGTCGAGAACGCGCAGAAGGTCGCCGAATTCCTCGAGAAGCATCCGGCCGTCGCCTGGGTGAACTATGCCGGCCTGCCGTCGAACAAGTACAACAAGCTGGCGAAGAAATACCTGCCGCGCGGCGCGGGGTCGGTCTTCACCTTCGGCGTCAAGGGCGGCTATCAGGCGGGCCTGAAGATCGTCGAGAAGGTCGAGCTGTTCTCGCACCTCGCCAATATCGGCGACGCCAAGAGCCTGATCATCCACCCGGCCTCGACCACGCATCGCCAGCTCAGCGAGGAACAGGGCATCGCCGCCGGCGCCGGCCCGGACGTCATCCGCGTCTCGATCGGCATCGAATCGGTCGCCGACATCATCGCCGATCTCGACCAGGCGCTGACCGCGGCATAGCGATCACGCGCTGCGCCTCGTCGAAAAGCCCGGCTTCGCGCCGGGCTTTTTCATGCCATACTGCGCCGCGGTAAACGGGCGTTCAGGCCCGGCCGCAACGAACATTCCGAGGGAACCCTACCGCCAATGAGCAAGATCAAGATCTACGGCAGCCCGCAGTCGCGCGCCTTCCGCGCCATCTGGGCCGCCCGCGAACTGGGCGCCGACTACGAGGTCGCCGACTACAAGACGCCGGATTTCGCCAAGGTCAATCCCAACGCCAAGATTCCCGCGCTGCAGGACGGCGACGTCGTGCTGTTCGAATCGATGGCGATCAATCTCTATCTGGCGCAGAAATTCGGCAAGGGTCTGTGGCCGGCCGGCGCCGCCGACCAGGCCCGCGTCTACCAGTGGTCGTTCTGGGTTATGACCGAAGTCGAGAAGCCGGCGCTGACCATCCTGATGGACGCCTTCGGCATGAAGAAGGACGCCGAAGGCGCCGAGGCGTCGAAGAAAGCGCTGGAGAAGCCGTTCGACGTGCTCGACAAGCACCTCGCCGGCCGCGACTACCTGCTGGGCAAGGACTTCACCATCGCCGATCTAAACGTCGCCGCCGTGATCGGCTGGGCCAAGGCCGGCAAGGTCGACTTGTCGCGCTGGTCCAGTCTTTCGGCCTGGCTCGACCGCTGCCTGTCGCGCCCCGAAGCGGTCGCCGCCCGCAAGGGCTGATCGAACATCGCATCACGAACGCGGGACCGGAGCGATCCGGTCCCGTTTTTCGTTTCACCGCTCAAACCTGATTGGCGACTTCGACCAGATTGCCGTCCGGATCGCGGAAATAGATCGAAGTCAGCCGAGCGACCGCGCCGGTGCGCGGCACCGGCCCCTGCTCCACGATGACGCCGCAGCCTTGCAGATGGGTCACGATCTTCGCCACCGGCGTCGACGCGATCAGGCAGAAATCGCCGGAACCGGCGACCGGCTTGCGCGCGTGCGGTTTGAACTCGGCGCCCGCGCGATGAAGGTTGATCTTCTGGCTGCCGAATTTCAGCGCCACGCGCTCAGGCCCGCCATCGGCCGGACGGAAGCGCTCGACCTGCATGCCGAGCATCTTCTCGTAGAAGGCGCAGGTGGCCTCGATGTCGGCTACCGTCAGCACGAAATGGTCGATCGATGCGATCTCGACCGGCCCGACCATCACTCGGCGGCGGTCGGCTGCGGCGTCGCGGCAGGTGTCGCTGCAGGCGTGGCAGCGCGGCTGACGCTGCCCGGCAGCAGCAGCGCCGCCAGGGTCGCAATGCCCGCCAGCATCGCCAGAATGTAGAACACCCAGCCAAGCTGGCCGGTGGCTTCGTTGACCTGGGCGATCAGCCAGATGGCGACCGGGCCGGCGGCGAAGGACAACACGAATTTGGAGCCGAAGGCGAGGCCGAGATGCTGGCTGGGCGTGTAGCGGCCGATCATCATGCTTTCGGCCGGCAGCGCCGTGACCATCAGCACCGCCGCCAGCATGGCCGCGACGATCACCGGCAGGTCAAACAGGAATCCGACGGCGGCGACGGCGACGATCTGCAGCGCGAAGGAACCGACATAGATCAGCTTCAGCGGCATGCGGTCGGCCAGCTTGCCGGCGACGTACTGCATGATCCCGGAAACGGTGTAGACCGTCGACACCGCGATGCCGACCCAGAACACCGCATCGCCCGCCTGCGCGCCGATGCCGGCGGCGAATGCCTGCGCCGAGGCGATGTTGCCCTCCAGCCGTATCTCGAAAAGCTTTGGCAGCGCGAACTGCGTCGCCTGGTAGATGATTCCGGCCAGGAACATCGTCACCATCAGGATGAAGAACACCTTGACCATGTCGGCCTTGGTCGGCGGCGGTTCCTTGGATTTCGGCATCGGCCGGTCGCCCACCACGCCGCGGCGCCAGTGCCACAGCAGGCCGATGCCGAACAGCACCGACAGAGCGCCCGGCACGATGAAGGCCGCGCGCCAGTCATAGAGGGCGATCAGCGCGCCGACGCCGATGCCGGCGACGGCATTGCCGGCGCTGCCGAAGATGCCGTTGATGCCCAGCGATTCGCCCTGGCGCTTGGCCGTGCGCATGACCCAGGGAATGCCGACCGGATGGTAGATCGAGCCGAACAGGCCGATGCCGGCCAGCGCCACGGTCATCCACACGATGTCACGTTCCGGCGCGAGACCGGCAGCGATGGCCGACAGCCCCATGCCGATGAAGAACACCACCATGATGCCCGGCGCGCTCCAGCGATCGCCAAGCCAGCCGGCGGGCAGTGCGGCCGCGGCGGTCAAGATGGCGGCCGGCGCCCACATCTTGATGAGGTCGTGATAGGGCACGTCCCACGCCACCTGCAGCGCCAGCACGATGGTGAAGAAGAACACGCCCATGAAATGGAAGAACAGGTGGCCGACGCTCGAATAGACGAGCACCGCCTTGCCCGAGAGCCCTGCCGGATAATCTGCGTTGGCGTCCAAAGCTCACCGTCCTGTGCCGACGCTGCGGCGAATCTGCGAAGCGCCGATAATGTCAGCGCCCGAGCATTGCGGCAATTGCACGCCTCGCAGGGTCGCCATGTCTTTCAGGCAAATGCCGTGCCGCCGCCCGCCGTCGTCTCGTCCTCGATCCAGCGCAGATAGGCCGGGTTTCCCGCCTCGATCGGCAAAGCGACGACGCAGGGGCAGTCGTAGGAATGCAGCTCCCGGACGCGGGCGGCGAGCTGATCGACAAGAACGGCCCGCGTCTTGAGAATCAGCACGGTTTCCTGCGCGGTTTCGATCGCCCCCTGCCAGCGATAGATCGATTCCATGCCGGGCAGGACGTTGGCGCAGGCCGCCAGCCGGTCCTCGA
>JBDZUM010000081.1:16946-19393 GCA_040255215.1 Rhodospirillaceae bacterium | reverse complement strand
GGCTTGGTGTTGGCGGCGATGGAGATGATCTTGCCCTGGTCGTCGATGAAGATCATGTCGAGCGGGATCAGCGTGTTCATCATCCACATGCTGACCACCTGCGGCGCGCCGAAATCGAACAGCATGCCGGTATAGGGTTCGAGCTTCTCGCGGAACATCAGCCCGCGCTGCTTCTGCGCCTGGGTGCGCGCCAGCTCGACGTCGAATTTCAGCTCGCCGCTCGTCGTGCGGATCGCCAGCGTGTCGCGCTCGAAGGTGACCGCGTTCTGCGCCACCGGCTGCTGCGCCATAGCCGGTCCCTGCAGTCCGCCGAGCGCCAACCCGAAGGCCGCAAGTCCGATGGCCGCCAGCAGAACAATTCCGATCCTTCGCATCGCCCGCATCCCGTCCCGCGTTTTGCTTTTCCAGTATCGGTCGCACATCTGGCCGAAATTGCGGCCCCTTGCAACAGAGAGGGCAACCGGGAGGCCCATACGCGCTTGCCTCCGCCGCCGCCCGAAGTCATGATCGGCGCGCTATCACTGGGGGGAGCCGCCGCGCGGCTGAGAGGTTCCGACAGGGAACGACCCTTCAAACCTGAACCGGTTAGGACCGGCGTAGGGACGGGTGACATGGGTCGATTTTCCTCTCCGCAGCATTCTGCTGGCAGCCTTCCGCCGGAGCCCGGTTCCGGTGTCGAGAGCGCTTCGGCATACCCTCGACCAGACCCCGACCTGACCCCTTCCAGACCCCCGCAAGGCACCGACCAGGGGGTCGACAGGGGGTCGCAAGCCCCCCTCGCGCTGCGTCTGTCAGGCGCCAGCCTGGCTTTCGACGGCGTCGATCTCTTCCGCGACCTCGCCCTCGACATCCCGTTCGGCCGCTGGACCAGCCTTCTGGGCCCCTCCGGCGTCGGCAAATCTAGCCTGCTGCGGCTGATCGCGGGCCTCATCCCGCCTCGAAACGATATGAGGATCGACTGGCAAGCGGCTGATCCTAAATCTTTTTCCTTCATGGCGCAGACCGACCTGCTGCTGCCCTGGCTGAACGTGCTGGATAACGTCCTGCTCGGCCCCCGCCTGCGTCGGGTTTCCGCCGCCGAGATGCAGGCCAAACGCCGTCAGGCACGGGAACTTCTTCAGAGGTTAGGTCTCGAACGCCTCGCAACCCGTTTGCCTGCCACGCTTTCCGGCGGTCAGCGCCAGCGCGTTGCCTTGGCCCGCACCCTGCTCGAACAGTCCAGTACTGTGCTCATGGACGAACCTTTCTCCCAGCTCGACGCCATCACCCGTCACGACCTGCAAAACCTTGCCGCACAAGAATTTTCCGGCCGCACCGTGATCATGGTGACGCACGATCCGCTGGAGGCGCTGCGCCTGTCGCACCGCATTATCGTCCTCGCCGGCCGCCCCGCCGAAATCTCCGCGATTCTCGAACCCGCCGGCGCAATTCCGCGCGAAACCGCCGATCCCGGCCTGCATGCGGAGCTGATGCGCCGCCTGCAGCAAGCCGCGGGAATCTCGGCATGATCCGCCTGCTGCGCCCGCTGCTCGTTGCCGCGATCCTGCTGATTTCGTGGGAAATTTTGGTGCGGGCGCTGGCCGTGCCGGCGTTCATCCTGCCGCCGCCCTCGCGCGTCGCCGTCGCCCTCGTCGCTAATGCCGAGCTGCTCGTCGCCAATGCCGGCATCACCGCGCTGGAAATCCTGCTCGGGCTCGTCCTCGGCGCCGCCCTCGGCTGCCTCAGCGGTTTGACGCTGGTGCGTTTCGGCGCAGCGCGGCGGCTGCTGCTGCCGGTGCTGATCGCCAGCCAGGCGGTGCCGGTTTTCGCGCTGGCGCCGCTGCTGGTGCTGTGGCTGGGCTACGGCCTGGCGTCGAAGATCGCCATGGCCGCCCTCGTGATTTATTTCCCCGTCGCCAGCGCCTTCTACGACGGGCTGCGCCGGGCCGATCCGGGCTGGCTGGAACTGGCGCAGACCATGCGGGCATCGAACGCGGCGATGCTGCTGCAAATCCGCCTGCCCGCCGCGCTGCCGGCGCTGGCCTCCGGCCTGCGCGTGGCGGCCGCCGTGGCGCCGATCGGCGCGGTGATCGGCGAATGGGTCGGGGCCTCGGCCGGACTCGGCTATCTGATGACCCTGTCGCTGGCCCGCGCCCAGACCGACCTCGCCTTCGCCGCTTTGCTGCTGCTGGCCGTCATGGGGCTGGCGCTGTTCTACGCCGTCGACGCGCTGCTGCGACGGCTGATCCCCTGGCAGCGCGAGAGCGCTGCGCATTCTGAGTAAGGAGTCGCGTGATGAAGATCCTGAAGGCTTTCGCCCTTGGCCTGACCTTGATGCTGCTGACCGCGCCGGTACATGCCGCCGACAAGGTCACGGTGCTGCTCGACTGGTTCGTCAACCCGGATCACGCCGCGCTGATCGTCGCCCGCGACAAGGGCTACTTCGCCAAGCATGGGCTCGACGTGAC
>JBDZUM010000081.1:0-16846 GCA_040255215.1 Rhodospirillaceae bacterium | reverse complement strand
CGATCAAGGACGTCACCCTGATCAACGTGAACTTCAACCTGTCGACGGCCCTGATGGGCGGCCAGGTGGATGCGGTGATCGGCGCCTTCCGCAACTTCGAACTCAACCAGCTTGCGATCGAAAATCGCGCCGGCAAGGCGTTCCTGCCCGAGCAGCATGGGGTGCCGGGCTACGACGAGCTGATCCTGGTCGCTCACCGCGAGAAGGTGGATGCCGGCCGGACGAAACGGCTGCTGGATGCGCTGAGCGAGGCGACGGCGTGGATCAAGGCCGAGCCCGAGGCGGCATGGCAGGTCTTCGCCAAGGCGGGCAAGGAACTCGACAACGAGCTCAACCGCCGCGCCTGGAATGACACGGTGCCGCTGCTGGCCACCGACCCCGCCGAGCTCGACACGGCGCGCTATGTCGGCTTCTCGGCCTTCCTCCGGCAAAAAGGCGTGCTTAAGCAACCGGTGCCGGTGGACCGGTACGTCCGCGAAATCCGCTAGGCGTCAGCCGAGGCGGATATCGGTTACCTGGAGGCCTTTTGGTCCTTCGCCGATGCGGATACGCACGGCCTGGCCGGGCTGCAGCACTTCGACTCCGTTGCGACGCAGGACCGCGGCATGGACGAACACGTCCTTGTCGAGTTCCTGCGGGCAGACGAAACCGTAGCCGCGCTCGTTGTTGAACCACTTGACCACTCCCGGGACGAAACCCGGACCGTCTTCCGCCGGATCGCTCGCGGCGGCGTGCTCGAACCCGTTGCGCGGCTCCTGTGCCGGCGTCTCGACGCTGGTGGAAAGATCGAGATCGACGATCTTCAGCACCTGCAGGCCTTTCGGCCCGCGCGTCGCTTCGCACGTCACAGTAGCGCCTGGCTTGATGTCCTCGCGACCGACCTGACGCAACACCGTTACGTGCAGAAACGCATCGCGCGAGCCATCGTCGGGCGTAAGAAACCCGTAGCCCTTTACTGCGTTGAACCACTTCACGACTCCGCGCATTTGCGTCGTCGTGAGACCTCCCTGTATTTCATTTTCCTGGGTCGTCATTCGATCGATCCCATGTTTTTTCTTTCGACAAGCGAAAAACTTTAACACCTATTTTCAGCCATGAGAATAACCCTTGCCGCATCATGGACTGATGCGGACCAATCTCGCCGTTCGCATGGCAAAACCGTTGATGTAGCTGCCGGAATTCGCTTGTCACGGACCTAAGCGGTCTGACTGTATAGCCCGCAAATGGCGACGGCCTCATGGGTCCGGCGGCAGCCGACCGAAACCACGCTTGGGAGAGACGGATGTTCAGGACAGATCTGTTCAAGGGCAAGAAATTTCTGGTGACCGGCGGCGGCACCGGGCTGGGCCGGTCGATGACCGAGAAGTTCGTCGAGCTGGGCGCCGAGGTGGTCATCATCGGCCGCCGCAAGGAGATGCTCGACAAGGCGGCCGAGGAAATCACCGCCAAGCACGGCGGCAAGGTGACGCCGATCCCCTGCGACATCCGCGTCGCCGAAGCCATCGAGGACACCGTCGCCGAAGTCTGGCGCAGCGGGCCGCTCGACGGGCTGATCAACAATGCCGCCGGCAACTTCATTTCGCAGACCAAGGACCTCAGCCCGCGGGCCTTCGACGCCATCGCCAACATCGTGTTCCACGGCACGTTCTACATGACCAACGCGGTCGGCAAGCGCTGGATCGCCGAGGGCCGCAAGGGTTCGGTGCTGAGCATCCTGACGACCTGGGTGTGGACCGGCAGCCCGTTCGTCGTGCCCTCGGCCATGTCGAAGGCGGGCGTCGCGGTGATGACCCAGAGTCTGGCGGTGGAATGGGGCCATTACGGCATCCGTCTCAACGCCATCGCGCCTGGTCCCTTCCCGACCGAAGGCGCCTGGGCCCGTCTCAACCCCAACGGCCAGGACCGCGAATGGGCCGAGCGCATTCCGATGGGCCGCGTCGGCAAGCACAGCGAGCTGGCCAACATGGCGGCGTTCCTCATGGCGGATGAGGTCGAATACATCTCGGGCGAAGTCATCGCCATCGACGGCGCCCAAGGCATCATGGGCAGCGGCACGTTCTCGAACCTGCTGAAGATGACCGAAGGCGACTGGCAGAAGGCGCGCGAATCGATCAAGAAGACCAACGAGGCCGACAAGGCCAAGCGGACGGTTTGAGCCTCACGCCTTCCGCGGCAGGCGCCTGATCAAGGCGCCCAGTACGACACCGAGGACGACGCCGCCGATATTGGCGATCAGATCGTCGTATCCGAACGAACGGCCAGGGACAAAACCCTGGCCGATTTCGTAGGCGACGCCGGCCAGCAGGACGATCGCGACGGCGGCAACCAGCCGCTCGCGCCGGGCCACGGCCAGCATGGGAATGCCGGTCAGCCCGCCATAGGCTATGACGTGGAACAGCTTGTCGAGCGAGAGATCGACGTCCCAGACGCCGGTGGGCGGCGCGGTGCCGGGCAGCAGGCTGAGCGGCGCCAGCGCGATCAATCCGCCGAGCCACACCAGCATGAACAGCGTCGAATGCCGCGCCACCAGATCGCGCAGCAGCGCCACCGCGGCCAATGGCGGCGCCAGCGTTCGCGTCGCCGCTTCTGCGTCAGTCACGGAAATTCACGAATTGCAGCGGCTGCTCGATCTTCAGCGACCGCACATGGGCGATGGCGTCCTGCAGGTCGTCGCGCTTCTTGCCGGTGACGCGCAACTCGTCGCCCTGGATCGAGGTCTGCACCTTGAGCTTCGAGTCCTTCAGGCCCTTGACGATGGTCTTGGCCAGCTCGCGATCGATGCCCTCCTTCACCACCACGATCTGCCGCACCATGTCGCCCGAGGCGCGCTCCTCGTCCTTGAATTCGAGCGCGGCCGGATCGATCTTGCGGCGGACGAAATACGCCTTCACCAGTTCCTGGATCTGCCGCAGCTTCATCTGGTCGTCGGCCAGGATGGTGATCGCCTGCTGCTCGCGGGTGATGGTGCTTTTCGTGCCCTTGAAGTCGAAGCGCGTGTTCATCTCGCGGCGCACGCCGTCGAGGGCGTTGTCGACTTCGGCGAGCTCGGTCTTGGAAACGATGTCGAAGGACGGCATTGACGATCCATTGGCAATTGTCCGGCGCGCCCACCATGCCGCCGCACCATGGCCGGCGCAACCCCGGCTACTTCTCCGGCCGCACGCAGTCGAGGAACGGGCCGAGCTGTTCGACGCGGCGGCGGATGGTGGCGCCGCGGCCCGAGACGTAGGGGCCCGGCCGCCCGGCATTCCATACCCGTGGATTGGGCAGCACCGCCGCCATCAGCGCGGCCTGGCCGGCGGTAAGATCGCCGGCCTGGCGATTGAAATGGTGCCGCGCCGCGGCCTCGGCGCCGTAGACGCCGTTGTCCCATTCAACGATGTTGAGATAGACCTCCATGATGCGCCGCTTGGACCAGATCAGGTCCAGATAATGCGCCAGGTAGATCTCGATGCCCTTGCGCAGCGGATCGCGGCCCGACCACAGCACCAGGTTCTTCACCGTCTGCATGGTGATGGTGCTGGCGCCGCGCGTTTCCTCGCCGTCGCGATAACGCTCGATCATCTCGCCGAGCTCTTCCCAGTCGACGCCGGGATGCTGGCAGAAGCGGTTGTCCTCGGCAGCGATGGCCGAATAGGCGAGATAGGGCTGCATCTGTTCCAGCGGCACCCAGTCCTTGCTCAGCCCCTCGCCCTGGATCAGGCGCCAGACCATCAGCGGCGTGATCGGCGGCGGCACAACGGCATAGACCAGCAGCAGCACATGCGGCGCCAGGAACACCACCAGCGCCACGCGCAATGCCCGTCGCCACCACGACCGCTTGCGCGAGGACGCCGACCGCTTTCCGCTCCAGAACCGCTTCAAACCCACACGCCCCGCTGGCCCGGCATTGACGCCGCGCGCGACAGGAAGGCAGAGTCGCTTGTCGAAATTGTGGCTTCCGCTTCCCCCAAAAGGTCCCCCTCGCCATGCAGCCGCACCAGGTCCGCACCGCAGCCGATGCTCGCAAGATCGTACTCGAACGCGATCTCGCCTATGTCAAGCTCGGCGTGTTCGACATCGACGGCATATTGCGCGGCAAGTACGTCAGCCGCGACAAGTTCTTCTCGGCGCTGGATGGCGGCTTCGGCTTCTGCGACGTGGTGCTGGGCTGGGATTCGGGCGACGTGCTCTACGACAACGTCACCTACACCGGCTGGCACACCGCCTATCCCGACGCGCCGGTCCGCATCCTGCCGGAGACCTGCCGGCCGCTGCCGGGAGAGATGGACGGCAAAGGCCTGTTCTTTCTGGGAGAATTTTCCGAACCGGCCGACAGCGTCTGCCCGCGGGCGGTGCTGCGGCGGGTGATCGAGCGGGCGCGCCGCATGGGTTTCGAGGCGACGGCGGCGGTCGAGTACGAGTTCTTCCTGTTCGACGAGACGCCGCATTCGATCCGCGAGAAGGGCTATCGCAACCTCAAGCCGATCACGCCCGACATGTTCGGCTATTCGGTGCTACGGGCGGGCGTGTGGTCGGAGTTCTACGAGGCGCTGCTGCAGATGTGCGCGGCGATGGACATGCCGATCGAGGGGCTGCACACGGAGACCGGCCCCGGCGTGCTCGAAGCAGCAATCACCTATTCCGACGCGCTGAAAGCCGCCGACCGCGGCGCGCTGTTCAAGACCTTCACCAAGATCCTGGCGCAGCGCCACAAGCTGATGGCCACCTTCATGGCGAAATGGTCGCGCGACTATCCCGGCCAGTCGGGCCATATCCACCTGTCGCTGAAGACCAAGGCCGGCAAGTCGGCGTTCTACGACGGCAAGGCCGAGCACGGCATGTCGAAGACGATGCGCCATTTCGTGGCCGGGCAGCAGAAGCTGATGCCGGAATTCCTCGCCATGGTGTCGCCGACGGTCAATTCCTACACCCGCCTGATCCCCGGCTTCTGGGCGCCGACCAATTCGGCCTGGGGCGTCGAAAACCGCACCTGCGCGTTGCGGGTCATTCCGGGTTCGGAGAAATCGCAGCGGGTCGAGTACCGGGTGGCGGCGGCCGACGGCAATCCCTATCTGGCGATTGCCGCCGCCCTGGCTTCCGGCCTCTACGGCATCGAGCAGAAACTGGAGCTGAACAAGCCGATCCCGGGCAACGCCTACGAGGCGAAGCTGCCGAAGGAGAGCAAGCTGCCCGAAACGCTGTGGGAGGCGGCGCAGCGGCTCAAGGCGTCGAAGCCGGCGCGCGACTGGTTCGGCGAAGCCTTCGTCGAGCATTTCGCGGCGACCCGCGAATGGGAGGAGCGCGAGGCGCGCAAGCAGATCACCGACTGGCAGCTTGCGCGCTACTTCGAGATCATCTGATATCGCGCGACCTATATCCCTCGCGACCGCCCCGAACCGAAAGCCCTCCCCGCCATGAGCGATCTCGCCCGCTTCACCGTCAACTGGAACTACCCGACCCTGGTGCGCTTCGGCATCGGCCGCATCCGGGAACTGCCCGACGCCTGCCGGGCGCTGGGCATGAAGCGGCCACTGCTGGTCACCGACCCTGCGCTGGCGGCGCTGCCCATGATCGCGGCGGCGATCGAAGCCAACAAGGCGGCGGGGCTGCCGACCGGCCTGTTCAGCGCCCTGCAGCCCAACCCGGTCGAGCAGAACGTCAGCGACGGCGTCGCCGCCTTCCGCGCCGGCGGCCATGACGGGGTGATCGCCTTCGGCGGCGGCAGCGCGCTGGATACCGGCAAGGCGATCGCGCTGATGGTCGGCCAGAGCCGCTCGATCTTCGATTTCGAGGACCGGGAGGACTGGCACACGCGGGTCAACGTCGCCGGCATGGCGCCGGTGGTGGCGGTGCCGACCACGTCGGGGACCGGTTCGGAAGTCGGCCGCTCCTCGGTCGTCACCGATCCGCGCGATCATCTCAAGAAGATCATTTTCCATGCCCGCATGATGCCGTCGATCGTGGTCGCCGACCCGGAACTGACGGCCGGCCTGCCGGCCCACATCACGGCGGCGGTCGGCATGGACGCGCTCTCACACAATCTCGAAGCCTATTGCGCCAATTTCTACCACCCGATGGCCGACGGCATCGCCGTGCAGGGCATGAAGCTGATCTGGGAGTGGCTGCCGAAGGCGGTGCAGGACGGCAAGGACCTCGAGGCGCGGGCGCATATGATGGTGGCCTCGATGATGGGCGCCACGGCCTTCCAGAAGGGGCTGGGCGCCATGCATGCGTTAAGCCATCCCTGCTCCGCGGTGCTGAACACCCATCACGGCCTGACCAACGGCGTCGTCATGCCCTACGTGCTGGCGTTCAACCGCGCGGCCGTCGCCGAGCGGCTGGCCGCGCTGGGCCGCTATCTCGGGCTGAAGGACGCCAGCTTCGCCGGCGTGCTGGAGGCCGTGCTGGAGCTGCGCCGGCGCATCGGCATTCCCAACACCCTGGCCGAGATCGGTGTTGCAGCCGACCGCATTCCCGAACTGGCACCGATGGCCGCGCTCGACCTGACGGCCGGCTCCAATCCGCTGCCGGTGGGCGAGAAGGACATGGTGTCCCTGTACCAGGCGGCGATCTCGGGCCAGCTCGCCATCTGAATTGCCGCGATTCCGTCCAGATCGGACCTTATTGGAGCCATTGTGCTGGGCGCATATCCCCGCCCATGTCACTCCTCGCCTATACCCAGAGCCTCGGCGCGCGCCTGCCGCGCGTGCGCCGGCCGCGCATCGGCTGGATCGTCGTGCCGACGGCGCTGCTGGCGGTGCTGGTGTTTTTGGCGACCACCGTGTTCCTGCCGGTCGAGGCCGGCAACGTGCCGGCCCGCCAGTGGCGCGGCCTGCAGGAAGGCGGCGCCCAGGGCCAGGTGCAGGTCATGCGCAGCAACGAGCAATGGCAGGCGCAGTGGCGATCGATGGGCCGCGAGGCGCCGGCGACGCTCGATGTGCAGCGCCAGACCGCCGTGTTCGTCGGCCTCGGCAACCGGCCCAGCGCCGGCTACAGCGCCCGGCTGGTCTCGACCACCGCCCATGACGAGCGCCTGTTCGTGGTCTGGGAGGAAGTCGAGCCGACGCCCGGCCAGATGTCGGCGCAGGTCGTGACCCAGCCCTGGCTGTTCGTCGTCGTCAATCGCGGCGATCTGGCGCCGGTGATCGAACAGCGCGTCAGGTAGCGCGCCCTCCCCTCATTCGACCAGCCGGCCGACGATCTGCACGCCATAGGCGTAGAGCGGCATGTCGCCATGCGTATCGATCAGCCGCAGCTTGACGTAGCGCGTTCGGGTCGGCGGCAGAGCGAACTCCTGGTAGGGCGTGCGCGTCATGCGCAGGTTCTTCGTCTCGAACGTGCCAAGCGACTTGAAGTCGGCCGAGATGTCGTCCGCCACCAGCACCTCGAAGCGCCTGACATTGCGGCCGTAGCTCTGCGGCACCAGCACGCGCGCCGCCGTGATCTCGGCCGCCTTTTCGTCCTTGAAGGCGTAGATCAGCTCCAGCGGCAGCTTGTGGCTGTAGAGATAGCCGGCCGGCGAGGTGTCGGAGGGATCGCGCGCATTGAGCTTCTCCCAGGCGGGGTCCGGCGCCGCCAGCAGCATGCCGCCGCGCGACGCAAGCAGCAGATCCTGGCCGGTCGGCGCGGCGGGCGCCGCCGGTTGCGTCGAGGCGGTCTGCGACCCACCCTCGGCGATGCGACCGAACAGCTTCATCGGATAGAGATAGAGCGGTTTGTCGCCATGGGTGTCGACGATGCGGACCTTGAGGTATTTCGCCGTCGTTTCCGGCAGGGCGAACTCCTGGTAGGGCGAGGCGGCGAAGCGGATGTTCTGGGTCTGGAACCGGCCCAGCGAGCGGAACTCGCCGCCCGGATCGTCGCCGGCCAGCAGCTCGATGGTGCGCGCGTTGCGGCCATAACTCTGCGGCACCAGCACGGCGAACTTGTCGAAGGTCGCCGCCGCATCGTTCCGGAAGCCGAAGATCGCTTCGCTGGGCAGGCTGTGGGTGTAGGCGACCTCGTTGGGCGCGACGTAATCGTCGGGCCGCGAGATCACGCCTTCCCATTGCGCGAAGGGGGCGGCGATCAGCGTGCCGCCATTGGCCTTGTTCAGCAGGTTGGTCTGTCCCGGCTTCGGTCCGGGCGTGGCGGCGGCCTGCGCCTCGCCGGTCAGTTTTCCGTAGAGCTTGACCGGGTAGATGTAGAGTGGGCGATCGCCATGGGTATCGAGCAGCCGCAGCTTGACGAAGCGGGCGGTCGTTTCGGGCAGGTCGAACTCCTGATAGGGCGTGTCGAAGACGCGCGCGTTGCGGGTGACGAAGCGGCCCAGCGAGCGGAACTCGCCGCCCGCATCGTCGGCGGCGAAGACCTCGAAGTTGCGCACGTTGCGGCCGTAGGATTGCGGCACCAGAACGGCGATGCGGTCGAAGATCGCCGCGCGGCCGTCCTTGAAGCCGAAGATCGCTTCGCTCGGGAGGTTATGGGTGTAGGCCACGCTGTCGGCGGCGACATAGTCTTCCGGCCGGCCGATCACGCCTTCCCATTGCGCGAAGGGCGCAGCGACCAGCGTGCCGCCCTGGGCCGCCGACAGCACGTTGATCTGGCCCGGCTTGGCACCCGTCGGCGCGACCGCGACCGGCTTGCCGTCGAGCTTGCCGAAGAGCTGGAAGCCGTAAAGATAGAGCGGCGTGTCGCCATGCGTTGAATGCACCCGCACCTTCAGATAGCGCGCCGTCGTCTCCGGCACGGCGAATTCCTGGTAGGGCTGGCGCAGCAGGCGGATGTTCTTGGTCTCGTAGCGGCCCAGGGAGCGGAACTCGCCGAACGGCTCGTCGGCGGCGAACAGCTCGAACTGGTTCAGGTTGCGGCCGTAGGTCTTCGGGATGTAGACGGCGAAGCGATCGAAGGTGGCGGCCTGGCCGTCCTTGAACCCGAACACCACGTCGGACGGCAGCGCGTGCGTGTAGAGCAGTTCGCGATCGCCCTTGGGCGGCTCCTCCTTGACGATCAGCGCGCCCCAGGCGGCCGACGGCGCCCATACGATGCGGCCGCCATTCTCGAAATGCAGCAAATTGCCCGGCTTGGCCAGCGGCTGCGCCGGCGGCGGCGGCGGCGCCTGGGCGACTTCCTGGCGCACTTCGCTCAGCGCCCGACGCAGGCCGGCGGAGTTGCGCGCATCGAGCATGCGGCCACCGGTTTCCTCGGCGATGCACTGCACCGCCTTGACCTTGGCGTCGTTGAGCGCGAAGCCGACGACGTGGACCTTGAGGTCGAGGCCGGCCTCCTTGATGGCGCGGGCGGCGGCGCACGGATCGCCGCGGCATTCCTCGATGCCGTCGGTGATCAGCACGATGCGGTTGGTCTGGCCCTTGAGGGCGGCGAAATTGCGCGCCGCCTGGGTCAGCGCCTCGGCGATCGGCGTCTCGCCGCGCGGGCGCACCGACTGGATGATGCCGTCGATCTTCTTCGCGTCGTCGGCGCCGATCGGCGACACCAGCTCGATGTCGGTGCAGTCGCGGCCGCGGCGATGGCCGTACATCAACAGGCCGAGCCGGGCGTTGGCCGGCATGTCCTTCAGCGCCTGGCTCATCGCCGATTTGGCGACGTCGATGCGGCTCTGGCCGCCGCTGGCGACCTTCATAGAGCCGGAGGCGTCGAAAATGAACAGCACGTTCGACTGCGCCCGCGCCGCGCCCGGCATCGCCATCAGAACGCCGGCCAGCGCCAGCATCGCCATCGAGATCAGCCGCATCGTCCGTCCTCCCTCTTGCAATCGATCGTCATTTCGCGGTCTCGCGCCGCAGCGTGTCGCGCTGCGTCACGGTCTCGGCGACCTTGCAGTCGGCGCCGAGCTGCCTGTCCTCCCAGTCGCCGGCCAGAATCCCGGCCGGATCGAGCGTGTAGCGGCCGCGGCTCCAGTAGCCGTTGCCGCGATCCGGGCACTTGCCGGTCCATTGCCGGTCGTAGCGGGCCAGCATCTCCAGCGACGCGGTCCGATCGCTGCGCACGTCGCCGCGCAGCACGGTCTCGCCGACGGTGAAACCGCGTTCGTTCTTCGATGCGTCAGCAAGGCTCTCCACGACGCCGGTGACGTAATCCCGATCGCGCGTGATGCGAATGCGCGTGGCGCCGCGCGTCCAGATGCCGGACCACGGATCGTTCAGCGCGATGCGATGGTTGCGGTCCGGCCCGGCGTCCAGCCCGATCCATGTCAGCGCCTCGCTGGCCCCCGCCGGTCGCTGGCGCGGGTCGGGCCGCGCCGGCGTCGCCGGATTCGCATCCAGCCGCTCGAAGGGTTTGGTTTCAGCCGCCAGGGCGACTTCGAGCTGCAGCGAGCGGCCATCGGCGGGCAGTGCATCGCGCCGCACGGTCGCCTTCCATAGAGCCGCCTGCCCGCCCTCGCCGCCCTGTGGTTGCAATTCCAGCGCCACGCCGGCCAGCGTCGCCTTCGTGGCACGGTCGATCGGCGTGCTGAAGCGCAGCAACAGCACGACGTCGCGTTGCGAGGCGGCAGCGTCGAGATCGTCGTTGATCTCAAGTTCGCGCGGACTGCCGAGCAACGCCAAATACGTATCGAGTTCGGCCCGCAGCCGGCGCGCCTCGTTGAGTTCCATGGCCAAAGCGTTGCCGGCCTCGCGCAGGCGATTGAGCAGTTTCTGATCGACGGTGAGCCGGGCATAGAGAGTAAACGCCAGCTCGGCCGCCGCCTGCTCCTCGCTGCCGTAATAGGCGACGATCAGCGCCTTGGCGCTCGTGGTCGCCAACCCCACGAGGTTGCCGCGAGCGCTGCCCTTCATGGCGTCCTTGAAGTTGGCCCATTTCACGCCGCCCTTGAGAAACTCCTTCGACCCCGATGCCACTTGGCGCCAGCGCGAGGCATTGGCCGCCGCTGCATCGCGCGCCGCTTTCAGGCCGGCGCGGGCGGCGTCCGGCGCGACGTCGACGGCATAGCTGATGCCGCGGGCGATGCCCTGCTCGTAGAGGTCGCCCATGACGACGCTCTTCACGTCCGCCACGGTGTCGTTGGCCGCCGCGGCCGGACTGTCGGCGGCAAGACGCTGAACCGGATCGGCGCCGGCACCGCCGCCATGCAGCAGATCGGCGATGGCCCCGCCGCCGTTCTTTCCGGCCGCCGCCTGGACGATGGGATCGAGCACGATCACCGCCTGCTCGCCCAGCAGGCGGCGCGCCAAGCGCTGCGCCTCGGCGCGCAAGGCCGGATCGCTGTCGATCAGTCCTTTCAATGTTTTCTGCAACTGCCGTCGCGCATCGATCGTGGCGACGTCGAGCGCCTCGCCGGTGCGTTGCACGCGCCGTGCAGCGGCTTCGACAGCCAGCCGTTCGGCCTCGGCGTAGGCCGACCGCACCTGGCGGGCGAAGGCCTCCTCGCTGCGCCGGGCCAGCCGGGCCGCCGCCTCGGCCGCCTCGTCGGTCAGTGGGGCGGCCTGGCGCAGCAGCTTCTGCGCCGCCATTTCCGCGACTTTCTGCTCCGTCACTTCGCTGGCCTTGCGCAGCACCGTGGCAGCGCCGCCCGTCAGCGCCACCTCGACGATGGTGCCGCCGATTTCCGCCAGCGCCGCAAAGCCGATCTTCTTGAACTGGGCGTCGAAGCGGCGCTCTTCGGCGGCGACGTAGCGCAGCGTCGTCGCATGCATCGACTCGGCGATGGCCAGTCTTTCCTGCCGCCACTCTTCCGCCTGGCGGTCGCGCTGGATGATCGTGTCGGCAAGGTCGTCGCGCACGGCCCGCAAATCGGCGATGCGGGCAGCATCCTCGTCGCTGCTCTCCTTCTTGCGCCGCCAGACGCCGCTATAAGGCGTCAGAATGCCGACTTCGGCTTTGACGCTTTCGAGATAGGGCGGCCGTGCCGGCGCCAGCTTGGAAAGATAGAGGTCGAAAGCCGCCGTCAGCCGGCGTTGCGCGTCGGCATGCTCGCGACGCGCAACGCCGACGGCAGCAGCGGCTTCGAGCCAGCCCCGCATCGCGCCATCGCCAGGACCGGCGACCGGGCGAGCGAACTGGCCGTCGATCTCCAGAACCTTGAGCTTCGCCGTTTCGATCTCCTTGTCGATTGCGGCGAGACGTGGTTGTGCGGCGACGCGAACACGTTCGGCTTCGCGTACCGTATCCGATGCGCGCCGCTCGATCGCCTTCCACTCCGGATAGTCTGACAGCTGTTGAGTGCGCCCGATGATCAGATAGACCGGGCGCGCCTGATCGTAGGCGCGACGGGCTTCGCTGGCCTCGTCGCGCGCCCGCGCCACCTCGAGCTGGATTTCGGCGCGGCGTTCCAACAGGGCCAAAACCGCCCGTTCCGCCGCCGCCTTGCGCTCCTGAAGCGCCGCCAGGGCTTGCAGTTCGGCATCGGCAGCGGCGGTGACCCGCGCCACCGCCGTCTCCTGGACCTGTTGCGCCCTGTCGACCGCGCCGGCCGCCGCCTGTTCGGCCTCGCGGGCCGCAGCATAGGCGCGCTGAGCGGCTTCAAGCTCCGTTCGCGCATCGGCATGGCCAATCGTGGGGATCAGAGCCGCCCCAACAGACAGCCAAGCAGCGAGAACGGCGACAGCGCGGCGGTTCATGGCAGGGCCGCCAGACCGCGCGTCGGCGCATCTCGCCGCAATGTCAAACGCAGTTCGTAGGGATCGTGAACGCGGTTGATGGTCTGGAAGCCCGGCGAATAGGTGACGTGCTGCGACTGCCAGGTGCCGACCAGCGTCTCGTCACCGGGACAGGCATCGAGGCGCACGACGAAATACAGAACCGGATTCCACGCCGCCAGACCGGATCGCACCCAGGACGGCAGGTCGGAGCCCATGTCACCGGCGCTGCGGATGGCATGGCGTCCCTCGATGCGGCCGAGACGGAAACTGCCGGCATAGGTCAACGGCGCGCCGCTGGAGCCGACATTGCGCAGCACGATGCGATCGCCCTCGCCGGTCACGGTCCAGCGCCCGCCACCGCCATCGCTCCACTCGCCGTTGAGGCCGTCGCGCATCGCCGTGGCCTGCGCCGCATCGACGGTGCAGACCGATTTCGGCACGACCCGGTCCTGCAGATCCTTGCCGCTGGGATTGGGGTTCGAACTGCGTTCGCCGACGAATACCGTTCGCACCGGCTGGCCCGTCGCATCGGTCGTCGTCACATCGACCGTGAACAGGCCGGCGCGCCGGGCATCCGTCACTTCGATGGTATTGCCGCCGCCATCGAAGCGACGGCGCACCGATTCGGCCGGTCCCTCCGCATCGACCGCGCCGGCCACCGCCGTCACCAGCCGCGACATGCTCTCGCCGGTCGGCCGCTTGCGCCCCGCCGCCTCGTAGAGATCGCCGATGGCGGTTTCGATCTCGGCCCGGTCGCGGCGACGTACGGCATCGCGCACGGTCGCAATCTGGGGAATGAACTGGGCGCCGCGGGAACCAAGCAGCAGAGCCCGGGAATAGTGCTCGACGACGCCATTCTCGACCGTCGAGACGCGCTGGTCGGCGAGCAGCCTTTGGCCTTTCAGCGCGGTGCGGGCGCGTTCGACCGAGGCGGCATCGGCACCGGCAGGCAACGCCGCTCCTGGTGCTGCGAGGTCGTGAATGAAAGCCATGGTCGTGGCATCGACGTCCTGCGCGACGGCGGCGGGCGCGAAGAACAGAAGCAACAGCCCAATGCAGCCCATGGGCCGAGCGGGGCGCCGAGCCGGGCGCCAGCGCCCGCAACCAGTGCATGAACCAGCATGCTTCATGTCTCGGCCCCCCAAAGAGCTTCGGCACTACGCGCAGGATGGCGGGCTCGCGGGCCAGCCGACGGACCTCAAAGAAATACTCAGACTGCGGTATTATCCTGCCGCAATTGGCAGGCCAAATGCATCCATTTTCGGCCCTTCGGCCGGATTCAGCGCGACAGCGACTGTCGACGCCGGATGCGTTCGCGATGCAGGACGTAGAGGCCGCTGCCGACCAGCAGCACGATACCGGCCCAGGCCAGCAAATTGGGCACGTCGCCCCAGACGAAATAGCCCAGCAGCAACGCCCACAGCATCGCCGTGTAACGGAACGGCGCCACCACCGACAACTCGCCGTGGCGCATGCAGTCGATGACCAGATAGTAGCCGCCCGAGAGGAAGGCCGAGGCGGCGATCAGCAGCAGCACCTGCCGCGTTTCCAGCGGACGCCAGGTTTCGACCGCGGCGGCCAGCCCGGCGCAAATCGTCACGACGATGGCGGTGCTCAAGGTGACGATCACGGAGGGAATGCCGATGCCGATGCGACGCGTCAGCAGATCGCGCATCGCATGCGTGAAGGTCGCCAGCAGCGCCACGACCGCAAACCAGTTGAACCCCGCGGCGGCCGGCTGCACCACAAGCAGCACGCCGACGAAGCCCGCCGTCACCGCACTCCAGCGACGCCAGCCGACCTGCTCGCGCAGCAGGAAGGCTGCGGCGACGGTCAGCATCAGCGGCACCGACAGGTTGATCGCCGTGACGTTGGCGATCGGCATGTTGAACAACGCCAGCAGATAGAGAAACGTGCCCAGCGAATCGATGCCCGCCCGCGCCAGCACGCGGCGGTCGACGACTTTCGGCATCTGCCGCCAGGCCCCCAGCGCCACGGCCAGGGTGGCGATCAGCACCGTCGCCGACACGCCGCGCAGGAAGATGATCTGCGTCGTCGGCAGGCTCTCGCTGACATGCTTGACCAGCGCGTCGTTGGAAATGAACAGCATCATGCTGGCGATCATGCCGGCGATGCCGCGGCTGTTGCCGCCGCTCAGATCGAAAGCCATGGATATTCCGTCAGGCGTGGGACGGCGCACTTAGCCCCCGTTCGCGACGGCCGGCAACGGCGGGAACGGCAAGGCAGCCCTGTGCGTTGAGAGGGGCAATACCGACGCGGAGGCCGTCATGCTCCGATTTCTTATGGCATTCGTGCTCTGCCTGGTCATGGGGGCGATGCCGGCCATCGTGCCGGCGGCGCTCGGCCAGACCGTGCCAGCCGCGATCCCGCCCGTAGCCGACGACAAGCCGCCGACCGAGGGGCCGAAGCCGGTGGCGTATCGCTGCGCCAGCGAGCGCACTTTCTCGGTGGTGTACCGGGGCGGTGAGGAAGCCGACTTGGTGATGGGCACCAAGACCTACACGCTGAAGCAGCAGCGGGCCGCCTCAGGTTTCCGCTACACCGACGGCACTTTGACGCTGATTGGCAAGGGCCGGGAGGCGACATTGGAGGGAACGCCCGTCGGCGCGCTGCATCACTGCCTGACGCAGGACCGCTTGTAGAGCGCGACAGACGGTGGACCGCAACGGTGCCGCCGTCGTATCCTCCGCCGATCCCGTCTCACCGCCTGAAGGCCGCGGCGGCACCACGAGCGGGGATTTCAAAACATGCAAGACAGACAGGGGCTGCAGGCAGCCATAGCCGCCATGCGCACGATCGACCAGTTGCTGCAGGAGATCGGCGATGCCGTGCCGGCGACGGCCGCGCCAGTCGACGCGGCGCTGCTCGAGACGCTGATGAGCGAGGCCAATGCCGCCCATGGCCGTTTCCATCGCGTCGCCAAGCAGGTGATGGAGGCGCAGAAGACGCTGGCCGAGGCAGCAGAGTAAGACCGCTTACAGCAACTTCTGCAGGAATTCCGGCACCGCCCGTCCCTGCGAGATCAGGTAGCGGCCCATGGCGCCGGCGACGGCGCGGATGGCCGGCCGTTGGCCGATGCGGTCGCGCCAGGCGATCAGGTGGCGTTGGCGGTCGGTCATCGGCGCGCCCATGCGGTCGGCGAAAATCTGCGCCATGTAGAAGGCGATGTCGGCATAGGTGTAACCGGCGCCGGCCAGATGCGGCCGGCCGTCCTGCAGCATCGTCTCCCACCGCTCGTAGAAGCGGGCGATCTCGGCCCGCGCCTGCACCGCCGCCTCGTCCTGCGGCGAGCGCTGCAGACCCATCAGGCGAATGACCGGCGGAAAGAACGCCTCGTCGGATTCGAGCTCCAGCCGCCGCGCCATCGCCCGCTGCGCCATGTCGCGCGGCCAGAGCGGCGGTTCGGGTCGCAGCTCCTCGAAATACTCGAAGATCTGGGTCGAATCGAAAATCTCGACCGCGCCATGGACCAGCACCGGCACCTGTCGCTTGGGATTGATCCGCAGCACTTCGGAATGCTTGGGCGAATAGAGCGCGGCCATATCGAACGGCACCATGACCAGCTCGACGTCGATACCCTTCTCGGCCGCCGCGATCTGCGCCTTGGCGCCGAACATGCTCAACGGGCCGGAATAGAGGGTCGGGCGTTGCAATTCGGACATCGTTTCCTCGTGATGGAACGATTCAGGAACACGCGCAGAGAATTGCGGAATTCGGGACCGCTGGCGATTACCTACGCCGTCACTTAGGCTGCGGCATCCCGCCGCACCCATCGGGATAGGGCTATACGGCGTATTCCTTTGGGATTAAACGGCAGGCGTATTTGATGCATTTGAAGAATGCGAACGGGCAACCGACCCGTTCGATCGGGGTCCGCCATGGAAGCCTACGCCATTGCCTCCGCCACCTGCGCCGCCTGCCTTGCCGGGCTGCTGACCGTGGTCGTCTTCTACACGCGCAACCTGCGCCGCACCCGCCAGCTCGAAACGGCGCTGTCGGCGGAGAAGCACAATCTCTCCGACCTGATCGCCGAGAACCTGACCCTGAGCGAGCGGCTGGCGCGTCTGACCGGCATCGAGATCGAGTTCTTCTCGCTGCGGCGCGAGCACGCCCGCGTCGGCAGCAGCCTGCAGCATCTGTGCCGCGTCGAGACCGGGCTGCGCGGCGAGATCGACCGGCTGGCCGAACGGCTGGCCCGCCTCGACAACGAGAACCTCGCCCTGCGCCAGGCGCTCGGCCCTGACGCGTTCTTCCCCGCCGAG
>JBDZUM010000202.1:0-3569 GCA_040255215.1 Rhodospirillaceae bacterium | reverse complement strand
GGCGCCGACTGCATCCTGCTGATCATGGCCGCGCTCGACGATGCCACGGCGACGCAGCTTGCCGAACTCGCCCATCGGCTGGGCATGGACGTGCTGGTTGAGGTCCATGACCGGCCCGAGCTCGAGCGCGCCCTGGCCATCCCCGGCGATCTGGTGGGCATCAACAACCGCAACCTCAAGACGCTCAAGGTCGACTTGCAGACCACGGTCGATCTGGCGCCGCTGGTGCCGTCCGATCGCCTGTTAGTGGCCGAAAGCGGTCTCGACGGCCGCGAGGATCTCGCCCGCATGGCCGGCGTCGGCACCCATTGCTTCCTGATCGGCGAGAGCTTCATGCGCCAGCAAGACGTCGCCGCCGCCGTCCGCCATCTCATGCAGGCCCCTGAACAGGCGCCGGCCAAAGGCGTCGGCCATGGCTAGGGCTGCCGGCAAAACGCCAGCGAAACGCCGTCAGGCTGCTGCCGGCGGCCTCACCCATATCGACGAGCGCGGCAACGCCCGCATGGTCGATGTCGGCGACAAGCCGGCGACGAAGCGGATCGCCATTGCCTCGGGCAGGGTCTTCATGGCCCCCGCAACGCTACGACTGATAGGGCGCAAGGGGGTCGCGAAGGGGGATGTAAGGGGTGTCGCGCAGCTTGCCGGCATCATGGCCGCCAAGAAGACCGGCGAACTGATCCCGCTCTGCCATCCGCTCGGTCTCGACTCGGTCCAGGTCGAACTGAAGCTCAACACCAAAGAGAATTCCGTCGATATCACAGCCACTTGCAAGCTGACCGGGCGCACCGGCATCGAGATGGAAGCGCTGACCGCGGTCTCGATCGCCGCCCTGACCGTCTACGACATGGTCAAGGCGGTGGACAAGGAAATGACCATTGGCGAGGTCATGCTTGTGCATAAATCAGGCGGTAAATCAGGCGATTATAACCGGAAGCGATGATATCGGTTGAAGAAGCGCTGCAGCGTATCGCCGCCAGCTTCACCCCTCTAACCGGACAACCGGTTAGGTTGGAGCATGCCGCCGGGCGCGTGCTGGCCTCCGACGCCATCGCCCAAGTCACTCAACCGCCTAGTGATTTATCGGCCATGGACGGCTATGTCATCCGCTATGCCGACGTGCCGAGCGTTCCGACCACCTTGCAGGTGGTGGGCGAGGCCCCGGCCGGCGGCGCCTATCCCGGCACGCTGCAGCCCGGCCAGGCCGTCCGCATCTTCACCGGCGGGCCCGTTCCGGCAGGCGCCGACACGATCGTAATCCAGGAAAATACCAAGGCAGAGAATGGTTTGGTGACCGTTCTTGAACCACCACAGGAGCGCCGTCACATCCGCAAGGCCGGGCTGGATTTCGTCGCCGGCCAGACCCGTTTGCCGGCCGGCACCGTTCTCTCGCCGCGGCATCTGGCGCTGCTGGCGGGCATGAATCTGCCCGAGATCGAGGTCATCCGTCGTCCCAAGATCGCGCTCTTGGCCACTGGAAACGAACTCGTTTTGCCCGGTGCGATTCCCGGCCCGAACCAGATCGTCGCCTCCTCCGGCTATGGCCTCGCCGCCATGATCGAACGCTGGGGCGGCGAGCCGGTGATGCTCGGCATCGTCCGCGATGACACGCAAGCCATTGTTCGCGCTATCGAATCCGCCCGCGGCTGCGATCTGCTGGTGACCATGGGCGGCGCCTCGGTGGGCGATCACGACCTCGTCCAGGCCGCCCTCAAGGCCGCCGGCGGTCAGCTCGACTTCTGGAAAATCGCCATGCGGCCGGGCAAGCCCTTGATGTTCGGGCATATTTCCGGCCTGCCCCTGCTCGGCCTGCCGGGCAACCCGGTCTCCGCCCTGGTATGCGCCCTACTGTACCTCCGCGCGGCGATAACAGCCCTGCTGGGCCGCCCCGACATCGCCCCGCCGCTCGCCACCGCCAGATCCCGCGCAGCCCTGCCCAAGAACGACCAGCGCCAGGATTACCTGCGCGCCGAGCTCAGCCGCGACGAAGCCGGCAACCTCTTCGCCGAGGCCTTCCCGGTGCAGGACAGCTCCATGCTCTCCCTCCTCGCCCGCGCCAACGCCCTCATCGTCCGCCGTCCCCACGCCCCCGCCGTCGAGCCCGGCGATCATGTGGAAATCATCGCGCTCGACGGCAACGGCATCGGCTTCTGAGTAGATCGCCCCGTTCGCGCGATGCGCGATTTTCCGATTTGAATCATTGGTCTAGCGCCGGGCCGAAAATATCCGTTTGACGATTGCCCCGAACCAAACTAGAACATGTGGACTGGTTGCCTATTTGTTCCACATGTTGTTGTGGATAAATTCGGAGGGGCTAAATTGCTGACACGGAAACAATATGAGTTGCTGATGTTCATCAATCGGCGGCTCAATGACACCGGCGTGTCGCCCTCCTTCGACGAAATGAAGGAAGCGCTGGATTTGAAGTCGAAATCCGGCATCCACCGGTTGATCACCTCGCTCGAGGAACGCGGTTTCCTGAAGCGGCTGGCGCACAAGGCGCGGGCGCTGCAGGTGCTGAAGCTGCCCGAGGCAGTGGCGATCTATCCGCAGGCCGTCGTCGGCACCGAGAACCGCCGCAGCGCGCCGGGACTGCGCGAGGCCGATACGGGCTCCGGGTTCACGCCGCAGGTGATCTCGGGCGGGCTGCGCCCCGGGTTGACCGGCGCCACCGTAACGGCCCAGGAAGCCTCGGCGATCACCCTGCCCCTCTACGGTCGCATCGCCGCTGGCACGCCGATCGAGGCGCTGCGGGACAATTCCACGACCATCGACGTGCCCTTCAGCATGCTCGGCAAGGGCACGCATTACGCGCTGGAAGTGGCGGGCGACTCCATGATCGATGCCGGCATCATGGACGGCGACGTCGCCATCATCCGCAACGGCGAGACGGCCGAAACCGGCGAGATCGTCGTCGCATTGGTCGACGAGCAGGAAGCCACCCTCAAGCGCCTGCGCCGCAAAGGCGCCTCGATCGCGCTCGAACCGGCCAATCCCGCCTACGAGACCCGCATCTTCGGACCCGACCGGGTCAAGATCCAGGGCAAGCTGGTCGGCCTGTTCCGCCGCTACTGAGCGCTCATCGCCGATGTGGCCGTTCCGCCCGCGCTGCAGCTTCGAGCAGGCCATGGCGGACGGCATCGATTTCGCCCTGCAATGGCACGCGCAGAGCTTCGGGCTGATCGGCGAGGCCATGCGCCGTGCCGGCCAGCCCGAACTCGGCCTCGAACTGTTCGCCGCCGAGACCCAGGCCGCGCTATGCGTTTGCGCCTACGCTATCGCCGCCATGACACCATCGCCCGCGCATCAAGAGCGGTTGCTGGAAGCGGCACGACGCCGGATCGACGAGCGCGCCGACTGTCTGGTCCAGTTCGACGCATACAGGCCTGCGCTGGCCGCGATCGACGGCGATCAAGAAAGGTTCGCGGATTTCTTTTTCAACTTCCTGCCTCAGACGATGCTCGACAGGCTGGATGCCAACGCCGGCCATGCTGACGCCCGCACACGCGGCACCCTGGCCGAGATGTTCAACCGCGTCGGCGGCGACATCATGCGCTGGACGGCCGACCACC
>JBDZUM010000080.1:10002-19492 GCA_040255215.1 Rhodospirillaceae bacterium | reverse complement strand
TGGCCGGCGCCGATTTCCTGGCCGCCCTGCTGCAGCAGGCGGGCGGTGTTGCGTCGGGCCAGCATCAGTTCGCCCAGCCGCTGCGCCGCGACGAGAAGAACGACGATCTGCGGCCAGCCGAAATCGATCATGCCGCGTCGAGTACGCCGAAAGCGGCTGTGAAGCCCGGTCCCAGCGCCGTCAGCAGGTTGCGCCCGCGCAAGCCGCGTTTCCAGGCGCGCTGCAGAACGAACAGGACGGTCGCCGCCGACATGTTGCCGTAGCTGCGCAGGGTTTCGCGGGCGTCGATCATGGTGCCGCTCTGCAGTCCGAACACTTCCTCGAGGGCCTCGATGACCTTGGCGCCGCCGGGATGGCAGACGAAACCGTCGATCTGCGCCATCGGCAGGCCGTTGCGGGAGAGGAATGCGTCGGTAACCGTCGAGAAACGTTCGCGCACAAGGGTCGGGATATCGCGCGAGAACTGCACTGCCAGCCCCTCGTCGGTGACGTCCCAGCCCATGATGTCCAGCGTGCCCGGCCAGCGATGCTCGCCGGCGGCGACGAGGCGCGGGCCGGCGCGCTCGTCGTTGCGCAGCAGCACGCCGGCGGCGCCGTCGCCGAACAGTGCGGTGGCGACGATATTGGCCTTGCGGCGATCGTTCTTGCGGAAGGTGAGGGCGCATAGCTCGACGACCAGCACTAGCACGGTGGCGCCAGGCTGTCCCGCCGCCAGCGCGGCGCCGCGATTGACGCCCAGCACGCCGCCAGCGCAGCCGAGGCCGAAGACCGGCAGGCGCTGGCAGTCGTCGCGCATCGCCAGGCGCTCCATCAGCAGCGCATCGAGGCTGGGCGTGGCGATGCCGGTCGAGGATACGGTGACGATGTGGTCGATCTCGTCCAGCCCGATATCCGCCCGGGCGGCGCAGTCGCGCGCCAGGGTTTCAAGCAGGTCGAGCGCGTTCTCGACGTAGAGCCGATTGCGGTCGGCCCAGGAATGGTCGTCCTCGTACCAGTCGAGTGGCACGCAGGAGAAACGGCGTTCGATGCCGGAATTGGCGAATACCGGCAGCAGGCGCTCGATGTCGCTGCCGGCGCGGGCGAACAAGGCGCGGGCGCGGGCCATGACGGCCTCCTGATCCAGTGCGTAGGGCGGGACGGCGGTGGCGATGCTGAGGACGCGGACGGGCATGGGATGCTTTCGTTGCGGGCAATATCGTATAACGTCCGGGAGCGAAAAACGCTCACGTCCTCGGGAGGACCCATGTTCAAAGGCTTCGAGACCCGCCGGATCGACACTGGCGAGGCCGAGATCCATGTCCGCGTCGGCGGCAAGGGCAAACCGCTGCTGCTGCTGCACGGTTACCCCGAAACCGGGGCGATGTGGCACAAGGTGGCGCCAGCGCTGGCCGAGCATTTCACTTGCGTCGTGCCCGATCTGCGCGGCTACGGCGACAGCTCGAAGCCCAGGAGCGACAAGGAGCATGCCGTCTATTCCAAGCGCGCCAACGGCAACGACCAGGTGAAGGTCATGCAGGCGCTGGGATACGACAAGTTCATGGTCGCCGGCCACGATCGCGGCGGGCGGGTGACGCATCGCATGTGCCTCGACCATCCCGACAGGATCGAGCGGGCCTCGATCCTCGATATCATGCCGACGCCTGTCGTGTTCGGCACCGTCAACCAGCGCGTCGCGACGGCCTATTACCACTGGTTCTTCCTGATCCAGCCGGCGCCCTATCCCGAGACCATGATCGGCCACGATCCGGAATACTATCTGCGCCACACGCTGACGGCGCTGTCGGCGCCCGGCACCTTCACCGAGGAGATAGTCGAGGAATACCTGCGGACCTTCCAGCTGCCGGAGACGATCCACGCCACCTGCGAGGACTATCGCGCCGGCGCGACGATCGACCTCAAGCATCACAAGGAAGACAACGGCCGCAAGATCGCCTGCCCGCTGCAGATCCTGTGGGGCGAAAAGGGACTGGTGGGGCGCGCCTACGAGACGATGAAAGTGTGGGCCGATTACGCCGAGAACGCCGTCGGCCAGGAAATGCCCAGCGGGCATTTCATTCCCGAAGAAGCGCCGCAGGAAACGATCAAGGCGCTGCTGGACTTCTTCAAAGCCTAGGAGGCGGCGGGAATCTCGCGCTTGCGCCACAGGCGCATCGGCCGCGGATCGGACGAGGCGGCCGCACTGCGCCACAGCCCGCTCAGCACCGGCAGCAAGCCGGGGCGGAAGGTGCGTTCGTAGGCGGCGCGCGAGGCGGGCGAAAGCTGCGCCAGCAGGCGGCGATGGGCGATGCCGAGCTGGTGGTAGGGCATGGCCGGGAAGAGGTGGTGCAGGGCGTGGTAGCGCAGGCCGAGCGGGAACATCAGCTCGGTCGTCGCCGGATTGCCCAGCACGGTGATCGAATCCTCGAACTGCGCCACATGGCTCATCGGCGCGCCGCTGCTGGTGAAGCTGTGGCCGGCGAGGTTGCGCAGCCAGTTGAGCAGAATGGCGAAGCACGACAGCACGTAGACCTTGCCCAGCATCGCCCAGGGGATGATTCCGGCGATCAGCAGGGCCAGCAGCGTGGCGTGCACGGCGAAGACGCCGAACTCGGCCAGCCGCCAGATGCGGGCCGGCGCCGGCGTGCCGGCGGGGCGGCGGTAATAGGGATTGCTGATGTAGGACGAGGCGTTGAGATCGACCCAGCGCCGCAGCTTCGGCGACACCCAGGTCAGCGGCGTGATCAGCACGAAGCGGATGACGGCCAGGATCGGGATGATCGGCACCTGCGCGAAATAGAGCACGATCTCGCGGGCCGGCGAATGGGCCAGCGGCATGTATTCGCCGTCCTGCGGCGTGCCGTAGTGCTTGCGGCTGTGGTGGTCGTTGTGGTTGTCGTAGAAATACGACGGCGTCATCAGCGGAATGCCGACCAGCACGTTCCACGTCGCGACGAAACCGGGCAGCGTGCCGCGACGCAGATGGACGATCTCGTGGATGAAGGTACCGACGCGGAACAGCGCGAAGGCGGCGACCAGGAAGCCTGCGATGCCCAAGATGGAAAAAGCGGGATTGAGGAGATAGACGGCCGCGGCGCCGTAGCCGAGGGCGGCGCTGGCGAGCATGTCGGGCCAGAACCAGCGCGGCTCGGGCTTGAACAGGTCGTGGACGAGCGCCCGCGCCTCGGGCAGGGCAAAGCCGCCGCTCTGGCTGGGGTCGTCCCGTACCGTCGTGTCCTGGCTCATCGAGCGCCTTCGAGAGTTTCGCTAACGCGTTCGCAGGACTGCAATCTAGGCGTCCGCCATGGCGGCTTCAAGGCGGCCGAATGCCGCTGTCAGCCGCGCAAGAACCGCAGAATTCCGCCGATTTCCAGCACGATCGGCCGATCCGGGGTGGCGTGGAAACTCTCGCCGTCGAGGACGCAACCACCCTCGAAACCCAGTTCGATGCGGTCGGCATTGAAGCTGTCGTAGCCGTTGGCCGGCGTCAGCAATGGATGCGGTCGGCCGGCCAGCGCCAGGCGGATGGCGCGGATGATCGAGCGCGAGCCTTCGAACACCACGGTCAGGCGGAGGCGGCCCGGGCCGCTGCCCCAGAATGGCATCAACCTAAGCGAGAGCTTGTTCATGGTCGTGCCCAGGATGGCGACGCAGGGTTTCTCGCCATAGGGCCGGCCATCGATCGTGATGCGCATCGGTACGGCGGCGAAAGGATCGCGGCCGATTGCGATCTTGAACAGAACGGCCAACAGCCGCAGGCCGGGCCCGAATCCGTCGCGCAGGCCGACGGCGTCGACGCTGCCGCGATTCTGCATCGTCGCCTCGTGGATGCCGGCGGCGCCGAAGAACAGGCCATAGGCCGGCGCGGCGGCATCGCCGCCGGTGAGGCGGATGACCGGCCGTTCGACGATGGCGTCGCCGGACAGATTGCCGGACAGACGGCCCAGTATCTTTTCCAGCACCGCCGCCGGCCGGTTCGCCTCGTTGATGTCGTGGGCGATCATGTTGGTGGTGCCGCCGGGCAGCACGGCAAGGAGCGGCACTTCGGCAAAGGGCGATCCCGGCTCCAGGATGATATTGAGCACCTGCTGCACCGTGCCGTCGCCGCCGCAGATCGCCAGCAGATTGACGTCGCGCGCGGCCAGGGCCGCCAGGGCGGCGGCAGTGGCGTCCGGCGCGGCCGGCCGCTCGACCGGTATCTGCGGATGCTGCGCCAGCAGCGCATCCAATGCCGTCGTGCCGGCGCGGTTGCGGCCGCTGCGCGCGTTGACGATGACGCCGAGCCGGTACTGTCCGGATTGATCGGCGTGGCCTGTGTGATCGCTCATGTTAACCGGATTGCAGGGTGCGGACGCCGGCGTCGCGTTCGAAAAGATAGAGCAGGGTTCTTAGCGCCTCGCCGCGCGGGCTGGCAAGTTTCGGGTCTTTCTCGAGGATCAGCCGCGAATCGTCGCGGGCGATCTGCAGCAGATCGCCATGCACCGCGAGATCGGCCAGGCGCATCTCGGGCAGGCCGCTCTGGCGGGTGCCCAGCAATTCGCCCGCACCGCGCAGGCGCAGATCCTCCTCGGCGATGCGGAAGCCGTCCTCGGTCTCGCGCATGATGCGCAGCCGCGCCTTGGCCGTCTCGCCGAGCTGGCTCTGGAAGAGCAGGAGGCAGCTCGAGGCGGCATCGCCGCGGCCGACGCGCCCGCGCAGCTGGTGGAGCTGCGACAGGCCGAAGCGCTCGGCATGCTCGATGACCATCACCGTCGCCGCCGGCACGTCGACGCCGACCTCGATGACGGTGGTGGCGACCAGCACGTCGAGCGCGCCAGAGGCGAAATCCTGCATCACCTTGTCGCGTTCGGGGCCTTTCATGCGGCCATGCACCAGCCCGACGCGCTGGCCCAGGCGGCCGCGCAGCATGGCGTGGCGCTCTTCGGCGGCGGCCATGTCGGAGACTTCCGATTCCTCGATCAGCGGGCAGACCCAGTAGACCCGCGCGCCGTCCTTCACCCGCCGGCCGATGGCGTCGACCACCTCGTCGAGACGCTCGAGCGGGATGGTGCGCGTGTCGATCGGCTTGCGGCCGGCCGGCTTCTCGGTCAGCCGCGAGGCGTCCATGTCGCCATAGGCGGCCAGCATCAGGGTGCGCGGAATCGGCGTGGCGGTCATCACCAGCATGTGCACGCCCTTGCCCTTGCCGGCCAGGGTCAGCCGCTGGTGCACGCCGAAGCGGTGCTGCTCGTCGATCACGACCAGGCCGAGGTCGCGGAAATCGACGTCTTCCTGCACCAGCGCATGGGTGCCGACCACCATCTGGATCGAGCCGTCGGCGAGGCCTTCGAGCAGACGGGCGCGCGCCTTGCCTTTGTCGCGGCCGGTCAGCAGCACGATGCGGCAACCGGCGGCCTCGGCCAGCGGCTGCAGCGTGGCGAAATGCTGGCGCGCGAGAATTTCGGTCGGCGCCATCAGCGCGGCTTGCGCGCCGGCCTCGACCGCCGCCAGCATGGCGAACAGCGCCACCACCGTCTTGCCGCTGCCGACGTCGCCCTGCAGCAGTCGCAGCATGCGGGTGTCGCTGTCCATATCGGCGGCGATTTCCGAGATGGCCTGGGTCTGGCTGGCGGTCAGCACATAGGGCAGGGCGGCCGTTACCTTTGCCTGCAATTTGCCGTCACCTTTCAGGCGGCGGCCGGGCAGGGCGCGGTTCTGGCTGCGGACCAGGGCGATGGCGAGCTGATGCGCCAGCAATTCGTCGTAGGCCAGACGGCGGCGGGACCGCGACATGGCGGAGAGATCGGCCTCGTCGGCAGGATTGTGCGCGGCCTGCAGCGCCGGCTTCCAGCCCGGCCAGTCCTCGCGCTTGAGTAGCGCGGCGTCGATCCATTCCGGCAGCTCGGGCGCGTTGTCGACGGCATGATGGATGGCCTTCATCAGCGTCTTGGGCGCCAGGCCCGCCGTCAGCCCGTAGACCGGTTCGACCCGCAGCACGCTGTCGCGCTCGGCCAGCGGCACGACATGGTCGGGATGGGTCATCTGCAGGGTGTTCTGGAACAACTCGATGCGGCCGCTGACGACGCGTTTCTCGCCGATGGGCAGGAGTTTCGTCAGATAGTCGCCGCGAGCATGAAAGAACACGAGGGTGAGCAGGCCGCCACCGTCGTGGCACAGCACGCGATAGGGCTGGCGCGGATTGCGCGGCGCCTGGTGCTCATCGACCGTGACCGTCACGGTCGCCATGCGTCCCGCTTCGGCCTCGTTCAGCGACGGCGCATAGCGGCGATCGATCACTGCCTGGGGCAGGTGCCACAGCAGGTTGACGACGCGCGCGCCAATCAGCTTTTCAATGAGTTTGCCGAGCTTCGGCCCGATTCCCGGCAAGCTCGTAACTTCGGTGAAAAGCGTGTTGAGAATGGACGGGCGGCGCATGGGAAATTGTCGCGGGCACTGAGTGGCTGACAGAGGCGTTTCAAGGGCTTATATCCTACGCCGCTTTTCCGCAAAAAGGCTTCCGCCATGTCCGCCAGCGACGCCACGGGCGATCTCGAGAACCGCCGCAAGCGCCTGCTCTATCAGAGCGTCTATCGCGGCAACAAGGAGAACGACATCATCCTTGGCCGCTTCGCGCGCGCGCATCTGGGCGAATTCTCGGCCGAGCAGCTCGATCAGTACGAAAAGCTGCTCGAGAACGGCGATAACGACATCTTCGACTGGCTGAGCGGGCGGGCCCCGGTGCCGGACGAGGAGAACACCGAGGTGATGCGCAAGCTGATGGCCTTCCGGGTCGATCTGGCGCGATGACCGATTTCGCCCAGGTTTTCGCGCGACCGGGCGCCTGGCAGTTCGCCGGCGTGCCCGAGGGCGCCGATGCGCTGGTGCTGGCCGATCTGGCGCGCCAGTCGGGCGGGCGCGACATCCTGCATGTGGCGCGCGACGGCAACCGGCTGCAGCGGCTGGCCGAGGCGCTGGCCTTCTTCGCGCCGGGCCGCGAGGTGATCTGCCTGCCGGCCTGGGACTGCCTGCCCTATGACCGCATGTCGCCGCATGCCGACATCGTCAGCCAGCGGCTCGACGCGCTGGCGCGGCTGGCGCAGCCGAAGCCACCGGCCAGCCCGGCGCGCATCGTCATCGTTTCGGTCGGCGCGTTGCTGCAGCGCGTGCCGCCGCGCGCGGCGTTCGCCGATGCCGGGATGACGCTGAAGGCCGGCGACCGGGTGGATCTTGCGGTGCTCACCCGCCATCTCGCCGACAACGGCTATGGCCGCAGCGACACGGTGATGGAGCCGGGCGAATTCGCCGTGCGCGGCGGCATCGTCGACGTGTTTCCGCCGGGGCGCGCCGAGCCGGTGCGGCTGGACCTGTTCGGCGACACGCTGGAGAACGTGCGCGGCTTCGACGCCATGAGCCAGCGCACGACGACGGCGCTCGATCGGGTGACGCTCAATCCGGTCAGCGAGGTGCTGCTGACGGAAGACAGCATCGCCCGCTTCCGGCTGAAATACCGCGAGCTGTTCGGCGCGGCGACCAACGATGCGCTGTACGAATCGATCAGCGCCGGTCGCCGCCATCCCGGCCTCGAGCACTGGCTGCCGCTGTTCTGCGAGCGGCTGGAAACGGTGTTCGACTATTTGCCGGACGCCATGATCAGCCTTGATCACCAGACCGTCGAAGCGCGCGACGCGCGGCTGGAACTGATCGCCGACTATTACGACACGCGCGCCACCATGATGCAGCGGGCGATCAAGGCGCGCGAGACGCCGGACTACCGGCCGCTGCCGCCGGCGCTGCTCTATCTCGACGCGAGCGAATGGAACACGGCGGTCGGCGAACGCAACGCAGTGCAGTTCTGGCCCTTCGCGGTCGAGGGTGGCGGCGAAGGGCGCGGCATCGATCTGGGCGGCCGTCGGCACGAGGGGTTCGCCGCCGCCCGCGCGCGCCGCGACCTGAACCTGTTCGACGCCGTCGCCACCGCGGTTCACGCCGCGCAGTCGAAGGGCCGTCGTACGGTGATCGCGGGTTACACGCAGGGCTCGGCCGAACGCCTGCAGCATCTGTTCTCCGAGCACGGGCTGCAGGGCCTGGCGCCGGTCGCCGACTGGCCCGCAGCGCAGAAGCTGCCGGCCGGGGCGGTCGGCCTGGCGGTGCTGCCGGTCGACAACGGCTTCGTGCTGGGCGATCTGGAGCTGATCTCCGAGCAGGACATTCTCGGCGACCGGCTGATCCGCCCGCCGCAGAAGCGCCGCCCGTCGGAGCGCTTCATCGCCGAGGCCTCGACCCTGGCCGAGGGCGATCTGGTGGTGCATCGCGAACACGGCATGGGCCGCTTCGTCGGGCTGGTGACCCTGGAAATCCAGCGCGCGCGACACGACTGCGTCAGCCTGGTCTATGACGGCGGCGACAAGCTGTTCGTGCCGGTCGAGAATCTCGACGTGCTGAGCCGCTACGGCTCGGACGAGGCCGGCGCGCAGCTCGACCGACTGGGCGGCGCTGCCTGGCAGGGCAGGGCGGCGCGCCTGAAGCAGCGCATCCGCGACATGGCGGAGAAGCTGATCCAGATCGCCGCCGAGCGCGCGGTGCGCAGCGGCGAGCCGATGGCGCCGACGGCTGGCATCTACGACGAATTCTGCGCCCGGTTTCCCTTCGCCGAAACCGACGACCAGCTCAACGCCATCGCCGACGTCATGAACGACCTGTCGTCGGGCAAGCCGATGGACCGGCTGGTGTGCGGCGATGTCGGCTTCGGCAAGACGGAGGTGGCGCTGCGGGCCGCGTTCGTGGCGGCGGCGAGCGGCTTCCAGGTCGCGGTGGTGGTGCCGACGACCTTGCTGGCGCGCCAGCATTTCCGCACCTTCACCGCCCGTTTCGACGGCTTTCCGATGCGCGTGGCGCAGCTCTCGCGGCTGGTTTCCGCCAAGGATGCGGCGCTGGTGAAGAAAGGACTGACCGAGGGCAGCATCGATATCGTGGTCGGCACGCACGCGCTGCTGGCCAAGAGCATCGAGTTCCAGCGCCTCGGGCTGCTGATCGTCGACGAGGAGCAGCATTTCGGCGTCGCGCACAAGGAACGGCTCAAGGAAATGCGGGCCGACGTGCATGTGCTGACGCTGACGGCGACGCCCATTCCGCGCACCTTGCAGCTCGCCCTGACCGGCGTGCGCGACATGAGCCTGATCGCCACGCCGCCAGTCGACCGGCTGGCGGTGCGCACCTTCGTCATGCCCTACGATCCGGTGGCGGTGCGCGAGGCGCTGCTACGCGAGCAGTATCGTGGCGGCCAGAGTTTCTACGTCTGCCCGCGCATCGAGGATCTGGAGACGCTGGCCGGCCAGCTGCGCGAACTGGTGCCGGAGGTGAAGTTCGCCATGGCGCATGGGCGGCTGCCGGCGACGCAGCTCGAGAAGACCATGCAGGCCTTCATCGAGGGCAATTACGACGTGCTGCTGTCGACCAACATCGTCGAAAGCGGCCTCGACATTCCCAGCGCCAACACCATGATCATCCATCGCGCCGACATGTTCGGCCTGGCGCA
>JBDZUM010000080.1:0-9902 GCA_040255215.1 Rhodospirillaceae bacterium | reverse complement strand
CTCAATCTCGGCATGGAAGTGCTGATCCCCGACGCCTATGTCGGCGATCTCGGCGTCCGCCTGGCGCTGTACCGGCGGGTTTCCGGCCTGCAGCAGGCGGGGGAGATCGACGCCTTCGTCGCCGAGCTGATCGACCGCTTCGGGCCGATGCCGCCGGAGGTCGACAATCTGGTGCGCACGGTGGGCCTGAAACTGCTGTGCCGTACCGCCAATGTCGAGAAGATCGATGTCGGGCCCAAGGGCGCGGTGATCGCCTTCCGGCGCAACGAGTTCGCCAATCCCTTCGCCCTGATGGCGCTGGCGGCGAAGCAGGACGCGCCGTTGCGGCTGCGTCCCGACCAGAAGATCGTGGTCGATGCGAGCTGGCGCGACGAACGCCAGAGTCTGGATGCCATCGAAGCGGTGTTGAAGACGTTGGCCGATCTCGCCAAGGCCCCGCCGGCGCCGCCACCCACGGCAGCCCCGCCGCCACCGCCGCCGGCCAAGCCGCGCTTCGTCAAGCCACCGATGCCCAAATTCCGGCGTTAGCCGCTGGCGGCTTCGCCGAACGACAGCTGATTGCCGGCCGGATCGACGACGCGAAAATCGCGCATGCCGTAGGGCCGCTCGGCCAGCGGCACCGTGACGTTGCCGCCGGCCTGGACGATGCGCGCATGGAAATCGTCGATGTCGGTCATCACGAAATAGGCGGACGCCGCCACAACGTTTTCCGCGCGCTCCAGCATGATCTCGACCTTGTCGCGGCAGACGGCGGCGTGGCTGGGCGGTTCGCCCCATTGCCACGCGATGTCGAACCCCAGGACGTTTCGATAGAACGCCAGCGCGGCGGCAAGGTCCTGCACCTGGAATACGGGCGAGACCGATTGCAGCATCGATTCACTCCGCCGCCACCGCGCGGTCGGTGTCGACGGCGGCGCGATATTCGCGGGTCATGCGGTCGACCAGCTCGGCCACGCTGGGCACGTCGTCGATCGAGCCGACGCCATGCCCGGCAGACCAGATGTCCTTCCACGCCTTGACCTTCTTCTCGCCCTCGTCGGGGCGGGTGCCGAGATCCATGTCGACATGGCCCTTCGGCTTCAGATTGGCCGGATCGAGCCCGGCACCGACGATCGATTTGGTCAGGTAGTTGGCCGGTACGCCGGAGAAGGCGGGGGTGTAGGTGATGTCCTTGGCGCCGCTGTCGATCAGCATCTGCTTGTAGGCGGGGACAGCGTTGGCCTCTTTCGTGGCGATGAAGCGGCTGCCGACATAGGCGAGATCGGCGCCCAGCACCTGAACCGCGCGCACCGCCGCGCCATCGGAAATCCCGCCGCCGACCAGCAGCGTGCCCTTCCAGAAGCGGCGCACCTGCGGCACCAGCGCCAGGGGCGACATGGTGCCGGCATGGCCGCCAGCGCCCGCGCATACGAGGATAACGCCGTCGACGCCGGCCTCGATCGCCTTCTCGGTATGGCGGATGGTGGTGGTGTCGTGGAACACGATGCCACCATAGGCGTGGACTTCCTTGACGATATCGGCCGGGTTGCCGACCGAGGTGATGACGATCGGCACCTTGTGCTTGATGCACAGCGGCAGATCCTGTTCCAGCCGCGAATTGGAACGATGGATGATCTGATTGCAGGCAAAAGGCGCCACGGGCCTGCCGGGGTTGGCCCTGGCGTAGGATTCGGTTTCCTCGCGAATCTGCGCCAGCCATTCGTCGAGCAGCGATACCGGCCGGGCGTTCAGCGATGGAAAGGAGCCGACCACCCCCGCCTTGCACTGGGCGATCACCAGATCGGGCGTCGAGACGATGAACATCGGCGAACCGACCACCGGTATCGACAGGCGGTTTTGCAGAACGGCGGGCAACGGCATGTGACTCTCCCAACGAAAAACGCCGCCAAGTCTTGGCGGCGTTCGGGATCAAGTCAAGGAAACCGGATCAGGCGGGCGTCACCTGCTGCGCCTCTTCCTTCTCGTCCTGATCGGCGAGCTGGAACACCTGCAGGAAAGCCTCCGGCGGCTGCGCGCCGGACACGGCGTATTTGCGGTTGACGATGAAGCAGGGCACGCCGTTGATGCCCAGCCGGCGCGCATAGACGTCGGCGGCGGCGACCTCGTCGCGATCCTCGACGCTGCGCAGATAGCCGACCGTCTCCTCGCGATCGAGGCCGACTTCGCCGGCGATGTCGGCCAGCACCTCGATATCGCCGACGTCGCGGCCGGCCATGAAGTAGCCGGTGAACAGCGCCTCGACGATCTGGTCCTGATGGCCCAGCTTGGCGGCGTGCTTGACCAGCCTGTGCGAGGCCAGTGTGTTGGGCGTACGCACGATGCGGTCGAAGCGGAAGTCGATGCCTTCGCCCTTGCCGGTCTCGGCGATGGCGCCGTAGATCTTCTGCATGCGTTCGGTGTTGCCGAACTTCGCCGTCAGATAGGCATCGCGCGACATGCCTTCCGCCGGCATGTCGGGATTGAGCTGGAACGGTCGCCACGCGACCATGATGTCGTTGCGGCCGGACTGCGCCAGCGCGGCCTCGAAGCGGCGCTTGCCGATGAAGCACCACGGGCAGATCGTGTCGGAAACGATGTCTACGTACATGCCGGCATTATAGGCCAGGTGGGCCGGCCTGCCAAAGCGCGCATCAGGCCGGCGGACGACGCGCCGCCTCGCTGCGGCCCAGCAGGAAAGCGCCGGCGGCACTCGCCGCCAGAACCGCGCAAAGCAGCCATGCGCCCTGATGCCAGCCGCCCAGTGCCGTGACGACCAGCGCCAGCGCCGGCGGTCCCAGCGTGCTGCCGAGGTTCGAGCCCTGCATCATCAATCCGCCCGTGGCGCCGATCAGCGCCGGCCGCGGCGCGTTGTGCGGCACGCTGGCGAAAAGCGCACCCGGGCCCAGGCCACCGATGGCCGAGAAGGCGAGACAGCCGATGTAGCGCCAGATGTCACTCGCCGTTTCGTCGAAGGCGACGATTGTGCCGATCGCCATCGCCAGCACCGCGAGTGCAATCAGCGCCCAGCGCGGCACGCCGAGCGCCTGCAAGGGGCTGCTGCCGAGATTGCCGACAATGTTGGCCGCGACCACGGCGGCGGTGAGCAGGCCGGCCGTGCCGGCGGCAATGCCGCGCTGCTCGATCATGTAGGTCGGCAGGAAACCCACCAGCGCCATCCAGCAGAAGGTGTAGGTGCCGAAACACAGGGCGAGCAGCAGCGGTCCCCTGGCGGCCAGGGTCGCCCGTATCGATTGCCAGAGATCGTCGATGCGCGCGTGCCCATGCGCCGTCGGGCGATGGCCGCGCCGCAGCAGCGCCAGCAGGCACAGCACGGCCAACGCGCCATTGGCCAGCCACAGGCCGCGCCAGCCGATGGACTGGAGCAGGAAGGGCGCGATCACCATCATGGTCGCGGTGCCGGCCGGCATGTAGGTGCTCCACAACGCCATGCCGAGCTTGGCGTCGCGTGCGGTCGCCAGGCGCAGGATCGACGGCGGCGCGGCGACCACCACCGCGAAGAATCCAATGCCCTCGAGAAAGCGGCCGAGGATGATGGCGAGCACGTCCTGCGCCAGGCTGCCGGCGACGTCGGCGACCGCCAGCAATGCCAGGCCCGCGAGCAGCAGGCGGCGGGCGCCGATGCGGTCGGCCAGCAGCCCGGCCGCCATGCCGATGATCATGCCGACGATATTGACCGTCGACAGCACCCAGCCGGCCGTGGTCAGGCCGAAGCCGAGTTCGGCGCGCAGCAGCGGCAGGGACGGCGGCACCTTGCCGACATGGAAGGCGGCGACGATGCCGGCGCCGAGCAGCAGGGCGATATCGACCCAGGGCGTTGCGGAAGGCGACGCGGAATTCTGCGTTGCGGTCGGAGGCTGTTTCATCGTCGGCGCGAACCTTGAGGCCTGCAACGGATTTGTGCAACGGTGCGCCGGGTTGCGCAGGATCGCGCCGATCGGAAAGGGATGGAGCATGTTCGAACTCGACGGGCGCGTCGCGCTGGTGACCGGCGCCTCGACCGGCCTTGGCAATCATTTCGCGCAAGTGCTGGCGCGGCAGGGCGCTGCCGTCGTGGTCGCGGCGCGCCGCACCGACAAGCTGCAGGAGCTGGTGCGGTCGATCGAGGCGGCAGGCGGCAAGGCTGCGGCCGTGACCATGGACGTGGTCGACGGCAAGTCGGTGCGCGAGGGCTTCAAGGCGGCGGAGCAGGCGCTGGGGACGCCGGACATCGTCGTCAACAATGCCGGCATTTCGAAAGTCAGCGCGCCGATGGAGACCAGCGAGGAAGACTGGGACGAGGTGGTCGACACCAATTTGCGCGGCGCCTGGCTGGTGGCGCAGGCCGCGGCCAAGACGCTGGTCGGTGCCGGCAAGCCCGGCCGCATCATCAACATCGCCTCGATCACCGGCATGCGGGCCATCGGCCATATCGCGGCCTATTCGGCGGCCAAGGCCGGGTTGCTGCATCTGACGACGGTGCTGGCGATGGAATGGGCGCGCCACGGCATCCAGGTCAACGCGATTTCGCCGGGCTACATCGAGACCGATCTCAACCGCAGTTTCTGGAGCACGTCGGGCGGCAAGCGATTGATCGAGCGCGTGCCGCAGAAGCGCATCGGCGTGCCCTCAGACCTCGACGGCGCGCTGCTGCTGCTGGCGTCCGACGCCTCGCGCTTCATGACGGGCAGCAATATCGTCGTCGACGGCGGCCACTCGAGCAATTCTATGTAGCCGGCGTTTCCGTCCGGTCAGTTCGCCCCTCGCGCTCGAGTGCGGCGTTCAATTCCGCGCCGGAGAGAATGACGATCCAGGAAAGCCACATCCAGGTCATGAAGCCGATGATCGCGCCGAGCGATCCGTAGGTCTTGTTGTAGCTGCCGAAGTTCTGCACGTACCACGAGAACAGGATCGACAGGGCGAGCCACAGGACCGCCGCCACGGCCGCGCCCCAGAGCACGCCCCGCCACGGCAGCCGACGGCGGTCGGGGCCATAACGGAAGACGACGGCGAGAAGGACCACCACGACCGCCAGCAACAGCGGCCAGCGCAACAGAAGCAGCAGATCGGCCTGCAGGCCGACCCATTGCAGCCCGAGCGGCAGGGCGACGATCACGCTCAGCACGGTGACGAAGAACAGCACCATGGCGACGGTGAACCCCAGGGTGACCAGAGTCAGCTTGAAGAAGCCGCGGCCTTCGTCCTCGTCGTGCACGATGTTGAGGGCCGTAAACAGCGATTTCATCCCGCCATTGGCGGTCCAGAAAGCGACCGCCAGACTGAGCGCCAGCCCGAATCCCAGCGCGGCGCTGTCCTGATTGACGATGCGGTCTAGCTGCTCCCTGAGAATTTCCATCGCGCCGCCCGGCAACACGCCGGCGAGCAGGTCGACATGTTCCCGTACGGCAGCGGGATCGCTCACCAGCCCGTAGATCGATACCAGCGCCGTGATGGCGGGGAAAATCGCCAGCAGGCCGAAGAAGGTCAGTCCGGCGGCCACCAGCACGATGCGATCGTTGGCGAATCCCTTATAGGTGCCAACCAGGATCCGCTTGAACTTCGACCAGGCTGTGCCGTCAGTGCGATCGACAGGTTCTTCCGCGCGCGGGCTTTCATCCGCATTGCGGCGTCCCCAGGCCGCAGCCAAGGCCGCCATTGCCAGCAACGACAACAGCGACCTCCGGGCTTTTCTGTCGCCCTTGCGCACGGCCCCGCGAGCGGCGCCGCCGCCCGTTGGATCGTCAGTCATGGTGTGGCTCAGCCCAGGCCCTGCTTCTTGGCATCGTCCTTGGCCGCGTCGATGGCCGAGGTCGCCACTGACGACGCCCGTTCCGCCAGGGTCTTGCCGCCATCGGGCTTGAGGCCCTCTTCCTCAGCGGCGCGATCCGCCGCCCGATAGGCTTCCTGCGCCACATGGCCGGCGCGCCGCGCGGCGTCCTTGCCGTAATCGATGGCGTCTTCGCGCAGCCGGTCGCGCGCGCGTCCGACGGCGCGATCTTCCAATCGCGAGGACGGGAAGGCGGCGCCGATCGCCGCGCCGACCGCGACGGCGATGGCGCCGAGGACGAGCGGCTCCTCTTGCAAGGTATTCATGAATCCGCGCTGCGCTTTGTGACCGAGGCGACGGCCTTTGCGTCCTATCGCCCGGCCCGTCCGGCGCGTCGCGCGACCCGCTCCTCGAACCGCATCGCCAGCCTCGTGCGCGGTATTCCGGAGGCGATCCTTGGCGGCGCTGGCCGATTCGGAGATCGACTCGCCAGCCGATCGCGCGCGATCCTTGATGTCGGATGCGATTTCGCCGGCCTTCTCGCGAACCTCGTCCAGCCTGTCGTGGCCATCGCCGGAAGAGCGTCCATGGCCTGCGCGTTCGCGATCGTATCCCGAAACCTCGTCGACATTCGTCAGATACGCGTCAGCGGTGTAGTTTGCGGCGTAGTCGCTGCCGTATTCCTCGTGCGAGACGTCATCGTCGTCCGACCATTCGTCGTAGCGATCGCGCAGATCGCGGGCGCCGCGCCTGACGCCAGGCCCCATGAACAGCCAGGCGATGCCGGCGCCAACCAGGCCGAGCGCCACGGGATTGTCGCGTATCTGGCGCCCGAAGTTCCGCGCCAGTTGCGCACCGTTGCCGTCGCGCAGATAGGACGTCGCTTCGTCGACGATGCCGCCGGGCGACAGCTTGTGGCGCAGCTGGTCGAGCGTATCGTCCAGGCGGCTGCGATGGGCTTCGGCCTCCTGGGCCAGCCGTTCGGTTTCGGTACTCATTTGGCATGCTCCTTGACCAGCCGCCCGTCCTTGCGCAGCTGTTCGGCGGTTCGTTCGGGCGCGAGATTCGTCGGCTTCAGGTTGCTCCTGGCCTTGGCCAGGAAAAGAACGCCGAGCACTGCAAACGCCGCGCCGACGACAAGCGCGGCCCAGCCCGGTTCCATGTAGACGGTCAGGGCGATGACCAGCGCCTGCGCCAGCACGACGAGGGCGACCAGAAGACAGATCGCACCGCCAACCAGCGCCCCACCGGCGATCTGCAGCTGCGACAGCTTCTCCGAGATCTCGCTGCGGATCAGACGGCCTTCGGTGCGGAACAGATCGCGCGCTTCGCTTACCAGATCCGAGACCAGTCCCGTGAAGGAACGCTCCTCGCGATAATCAATAGCCATCGTACCCTCCATCCTCGGTATCCGCGGCCGGAGACGACGTCCGTGCAAACCGACCGAGCGCCACGCCGGCGAGCGCTGCCCCCATCAGGAAGGCCATCGGCCGCTGCCGGGCGAAATCGGCGACGGAATGCGAAAGCTCCCGGATGCTTTTGCCTTTGACGGAATGCGCCACGTCCTCGAGGCCGCTTGCGGCTTCCTGCACGAGCCGCGCCGCCGTCGACTGGTTGCGTTGTCCCAATTCGTCCGACGCCTTGCGGATGGCGGCGGAAAAGTCGTCCAGACCGTCGGCCACGGCGACCTTGCCTTCTTCCGCCTGTTCGCCGAGTTTTCGGCGCACCGCGGAAACGGTTTCGTTTGCGGCGCCGCGGACAGCTTCTCCTGTCCGCTTCGCCTCTTCCTTGGCGGAAGAGACTTCGCGCTTAATGCCGCCGTCGTCCCTGCCAGGACCGGAATCGGATATCGATGCCATCGGTTCCTCCTTGCTCAAGCTGCGCCCAGCAGCGACAGGACGAACAAGATGATGGCGATCACGCCCACGATATAGATGATGCTGTACATGTCATGCGGCCCTGTTCTGTGCTGCGTTCAACCAAGCAACAGAACCCGGCGGCACAGGGTTCCCAAAAACGCCACATGGCCGCCATTTTCGCGGCTACGGAGCTTGGCAGGGTGGAATGATACCGAAGCATGCACGCACGGGTTCGTGACGCGAACCCGGCCGGCTCGCCACGAAAGTCGCGGCTACCAGCCGTTCACCCGGTCCCAGGCATCGACCACGGTGGCGCCGCCGTCGAGCGCGCTGTCGACGACGTAGTAGCGGTCATAGGCGGCCGCCGTCATGCAGGCGTGGTTGGGCAATACGCGCAGCCGGCTGCCGATGGCGAGGCGATCGAACGGCAGTGGCGATCCGCCGCCGATGAAGCCGTGCTCCTGGTTGACGTCGACGACGCTGGCGCCCGGCAGGCCGGCGATGGTGCCGAAGCCGGCTTCGGGCATGAACTCGCCGGCGCTGACGTCCTTGGAAAGAGCCAGCGCGCCGGCATCGACCAGCGCCTGATTGCGTTCCGGGTACTGCCCGATCACCGTCGTCAGCACCGTGAGCGCCAGATCGTCCTGACGGCAGGAGCCCAGCGCGAGCTGGTCGAGATCGTTGAACATATAGACGCCGGGGCGCATTTCGCTGACGCCTTCGAGCGAGCGGCCATGCACGGCAGTGGGAGTGGAGCCGACGCTGACGACCGGGCAGGGGATTCCGGCCTGGCGCAGGCGCTCGGCCGCTTCGACGGCGATGCGGCGCTCGTCTTCGGCGATCCGCGTCACCTCTTCGACAGACCGGCAGTGATAGGAGTGGCCGGCATGGGTCATGACGCCGAGCAGGGCCACGCGCGGCGCTTGCTGCAACAACCGGCCGATCGCCAGCAGATCCGGCGAGCCGGGAGCCAGACCGGCGCGATGGGCGCCGCTGTCGAGTTCGATCAGCACGGCGAAGTTGCCGGGGTGTTCGGCGACAGCCCGGGCGGCCGCCAGCGAGTCGAGGATGATCTTCAGGTCGGTACCCTTGGCGCGCAGGCCTGCGACCTCATCGAGCCGCGCCGGCGCAATGCCGACGGCGTAGAGAATGTCGCGAAAGCCATGGCGGGCGAAATATCGCGCTTCGGCCAAGGTGGAAACGGTGATCCCGCCGGCTTCGCCAGTCGTGGCCAGACGGGCGATATCGGCCGACTTGGCGGTTTTCAGATGCGGCCGCAAGGCAACGCCTAGTTTCGCGGCGCGCGCGCTCATGCGGCTAAGGTTGGCCGCAAGAATGGTCCGGTCGAGAAGGAGGCAGGGCGTCGGGAGGCTGCCGATGTCGAGACCGGCCGCATCGCGTCCCGCCGATGCCATGTCGCTGCGTCCGCGCATTTCCATTGCTCACCTCGTGGCCGATCGACGCCGCACTCTAGCAGGATAGAGCGGCGCCATCGGATGGATGCTTTTTCATCCTGAAAGTCCTGGATGTAATGCGACCGACGATTGCAGAACCGCCGCCTGGAACGGACCCGGCGCGGCATCGAAGATTGTCGGGCAGGCGTGAAATATTATTGCGGCTTGTTTCGATCATGGGCGACCGGATGCCATATGTAGTACGAAGGTATGTACGTAACGACGGCGGATACGGTATTGGAATAAGGGCAGAAACTGCCGAATACTCAAAGAATCGCAGTTCGGGTAGCGATCGGCTGGAACTCAGTGTCGAAATTGCCACAGACCCCAGATTTTGTAGAACTACGCTATCAGCGCTTGCCTGGACATTCATGATTAATGCAATCTACCGGCTGAACTGCATTGTTTTTGACCTTCTGGGGGAACATCCATGTCGAGCGTTGCTCAACCGAAAGCTGCGTCCCGTCTGACCGCGCGCGCCCGTTACGTCCTGCTGGGGACGACCTCGGCGCTGGCGCTGGTTTACGGCCAGAGCGTTATGGCGCAGGGCTCGGGCTACAGCCCGTGGATCGGTATCGGGGCGGAAGGCGGCACGCGCGGCGTCGGCGCCGGTGCCGAGATCTGGGTGCCGTTCGGCGGCGCCGCCAACTCGGTGGTTTACGGCTTCGCGCGCGGCTTCGGCGGCACGCAGAACTCGGACGTCGATGCCGGCTTCGGCTATCGCTTCCTGACCGGTCCGAACTGGATGCTGGGCATCAACGCTTCGATCGGCATGGGCTGGTCGGATGACGGCAACAACGCCTGGCGCGGGGCGATCGGCCTCGAGGCCAAGAGCCTGAACTGGGA
>JBDZUM010000079.1:18473-19639 GCA_040255215.1 Rhodospirillaceae bacterium | reverse complement strand
GCTCTAAAGGCTCAAACGGCGAAGTATCGACCCATGGCCCGTTTCTTCACGACGTTTCTCGCCATCATCGGCGGCCTGACCGTGCTGGTGATCGGCCTCGGCATCGCCGCAGCGATCTGGCTGCAGCCGACCGCGCCGACGCCGCCCGACCGCATCGTGCTCAAGCTCGATCTGCGCACCGCCCCGGTCGAGGCGCCGGCCAGCGATCCGGTCGAGGCGCTGCTGGCCGAGCCGCGGCCGGTGATGTCGCAGATCGTCGAGACCCTGCTGCAGGCCCGCCTCGATCCGCGCGTCGCCGGCGCCGTGCTGCTGGTCGGCGCCGACAGCCCAGGCCTCGCCTCGGTGCAGGAGCTGCGCGAGGCCTTCACCGCCTTCCGCGCCGCCGACAAGTTCGTCGTTTCCTTCGCCACCTCCTTCGGCGAGGGCGGCAACGGCACCGGCGCCTACTACCTCGCCTCCGCCGGCGAGGTCTGGCTGCAGCCCTCCGGCGAATTCGGCGTCACCGGCGTCTCGGTCGAAACGCCCTTCCTCAAGGGCGCGCTCGACAAGGTCGGCGTCGACCTGCAGGGCGGCCAGCGCTGGGAGTACAAGACCGCGCCCAACTCGCTGACCCGCAGCGACTACACCTGGCCGCATCGCGAGAATTTGCAGGCGCTGGTCGACAGCCTGTTCGCGCAGATCGTCGGCGACGTGTCGAAGGCGCGCGACATTCCGGCCGAGCAGCTGCGGGCGCTGATCGACCGCGCGCCGATCTCCGCCGCCGACGCCAAGCTGGCCAAGCTGGTCGACCGCATCGGCTACTGGGACGAGGCGGAAAGCCACGTGCTGCAGCTCGCCGGCCCGCGCGCCGGCCTGTTCGACATCGCCGACTACCGCGCCGTGGTCGCCCCGCCGCACGGCCAGGGCCCGGTGATCGCGCTGATCCAGGGCAGTGGCGCCATCACCGCCGGCGAAAGCGCCTACAGCATGGCCAATGGCGACCGGCTGATGGGCGCCGACAGCATGACCGCGGCCCTGCGCGAGGCGGCGGAAGATCCCGCCGTCCGCGCCGTCGTGCTGCGCATCGATTCGCCGGGCGGCTCCTACGTCGCCTCCGACACCATCTTCCGCGAGGTCGCCCGCACCCGCAGCCGCGGCAAGCCCGTCGTCGTGTCGATGGGCGACGT
>JBDZUM010000079.1:2583-18373 GCA_040255215.1 Rhodospirillaceae bacterium | reverse complement strand
CGCGTCTGGACCGGCATCGACGCCAAGCGGGTCGGGCTGGTCGACGAGCTGGGCGGGCTGGCGCTGGCGGTCGACTACGCCAAGGCCGCCGCCGGCATCGACACCACCTCCGGCATCACGCTCAAGCGCCTGCCCGAGCCGCGCAACCCGGTCGACGAGATCGTCGAGCGCCTGTTCGGCCGCAGCGAGAGCGACGAGGCCATCGCCCTGCGCCGCATGGTGCGCGGCGTGGCCGAGATCGGCCGCACGCTGAACGGGCTCGGCCTGACCGGCGATCGCGGCGCGCTCTCCATGCAGCCGCTCCGCCTGCGTTACTGAGGGCCTGCGCTACTGAACCGGATCGAACCGCGCGCCGAGCAGGAATTCGCGGTTGCCGTCGGCGCCCTCGATCGGGCTGTCGACCACGCCCAGCACCTGCCAGCCCGGCTGCGCCTTCACCCAGGCCACCAGCCGCGTACAGACTTCCTCGTGCAAGGCCGCATCGCGCACGATGCCGCCCTTGCCGACCTGGCCCTTGCCGACCTCGAATTGCGGCTTCACCAGCGTCGCCAGCACTGCCCCCGGCGCCGCCAGCGCCAGCGCCGCCGGCAGCGCCTTCTCCAGCCCGATGAACGACACGTCGCAGACGATCAGGTCGATCGGATCGGCAATCTGTTCGCGGCCGATGCCGCGAATGTTGGTGCGCTCCATCACCACCACGCGCGCATCCGAACGCAGCTTCCAGGCCAGCTGCCCGTGCCCGACATCGACGGCATAGACCTTCGCCGCCCCGCGCTGCAGCAGCAGATCGGTGAAACCGCCCGTCGAGGCGCCGACGTCGAGCGCCACCTTGCCCGCCGGGTCGATGCCGAAGGCGTCGAGCGCGCGTTCGAGCTTCAGCCCGCCGCGCGAGACATAGGGGTGGGGCTGCCCGCGCACTTCGATGGCGGTCTCGGCGGCGATCGCCGTGCCCGGCTTGTCGAGCCGCTTCTCGCCCGAGAACACCTTGCCGGCCAGCACCAGCGCCTGCGCCTTGGCCCGCGTCTCGACGAGACCGCGTTCGACCAGCGCCTGGTCCAGCCGCATTCTGTCCTTGCTCATGCCAGCCTGCCGTCGAGTGCGGCCTGCAGCGCCGGCAGTTTCTCGCGCAAGGAAAAGCGGCCCAGCATCAGCGCCGCCGCCGCCATCAGCGCCACCACGAAGCCGATCCACACGCCCTCGCCCGCCAGCCCGAACTCGAAGGCCAGCACGATGCCGACCGGCAGGCCCAGCACCCAGTATCCGAAAGCGGCGAACAGCATCGGCACGCGCGTGTCCTTCAGCCCGCGCAGCAGATTGGCGCCGATCACCTGCGCGGCGTCGAAGATCTGGAACAGCGCGGCGATCGCCAGATACGACGTCGCCAGCGCCAGCACCTGCTCGGTCTGCGCCGAGCCGTCGGCCGGCAGGAACACCGACACCAGCAGTTCCGGCACGCTCCACAGCACCACCGCCATGCAGGCCATGAAGCCGACGCCGATCGCCACCGCCGTCCAGCCGGCGCGCGTCACCCCCGCCCGATCGGCCGCGCCCGCTGCCAGCGCCACGCGGATGCCGGCGGCGTTGGCGATGCCCATCGGCACCATGAAGGTGAAGGACGCGATCTGCAGCGCGAACTGGTGCGCCGCCAGCTCGTAGACGCCGATGCGGCCCATGACGAAGGCCGAGCCGGCGAACAGCGCGATCTCGAACACCAGCGCCAGCCCGATCGGCGTGCCCAGCCGCAGCACCTCGGCGAAGCGCTTCCAGTCGGCGCGCCAGAAATGGCCCAGCACGTTGAAGCGCCGGAAGCGCCGGTCGGTCAGCACGTGGCCCAGCAGCAGCGCCACCATGACGAACTGCGCCAGGCTGGAGCCGATGCCCGCGCCCAGCACGCCAAGCGCCGGAAAGCCCAGATGGCCGTAGATCAGCACGTAGTTGAAGCCGACATTGGCCAGCAGCCCGATGCCCATGATGACCATCGGCGCCGTCGCCCGCTGGTAGCTGGAGACGAAGTTGCGCAGCACGGTGAACCAGGTGGCGAAGAACAGCGACGGCAGCAGCGCCTGCAGATAAGCGGCCGCGTCAGCAGCGATCGCCGGCTCCTGTCCGCTCGCCAGCATCAGCGTCTCGCCCCACAGCAGCGCCACCGCGAAAGGCAGCGCCACAAGCCCCGTCGCCCATACGCCCTGCCGCAGGGTGCGCCGTACCTCGCGCATGGATTTTTCGCCCTTGCCGATGGCCTGCGCCATCATCGGCGCGGTGCCCATCGACAGGCCGATCAGGAAAATCAGCACGATCAGGAACACCGAGAAGCCCAGCGCTCCGGCCGCCACCGCCTGCGGCCCGACCCGGCCCAGCATGGCGACGTCGATGGCGTTCATCAGGATCTGCGCCAGGTGCGAGGCGGCGATCGGCAGGCCGAGCGCCAGTATCGCCCTGGCCTCCGCTTTCCACGGGGCGAGGGACGGCGCTGCGATCGCCGGCGTCGGGGACGCCGACGCTATGGCATGGGGCCGTTCGGTCATGGGGCGCGGACTATGGCGAAGCGGCGGCGGGAAATCCAGAGCGGCGGGTTGAGCCGGGCTCACGCCACCCCTGCCCGGCCGGCAATGCGCGGTCCGCATTGAACCGCAGGCAGCATTTCACGCAAGATTTACAGCGATAGGTGCATTTCCTATTGCTACTATCCCGGAGACGCGATGCGTCGAACCGGGAGAAAACACGCGATGCAATTCATGATCCTCATCTACACCAACGAGAAAGACGAGATGAAGATGACGCCCAAGGATCAGGAGGCGATCATGGGCGCCTACATGAAATACACCAAGGACATGCAGGATGCCGGCGTCATGAAGCACGGCGAGGCGCTGCAGCCGTCGATGACGGCCAAGACCGTACGCAAGGTCGACGGCAAGAAGGCGACGGTCGAGGGCGGCGCCGTAAAAAACCGCGAGACGCTGGGCGGCTACTACATGGTCGAGTGCAAGAACATGGCCGAAGCCGTCAAATGGGCCGCCCGCTGCCCCGCCGCCAACAACGGCTCGGTCGAAGTCCGCCCGGTGATGGTGTTCGGCTGAGGGAGCCTGCGACCGCTTCGGCTGGGTCTTTGTCCCCTCTCCCGCAAGCGGGAGAGGGTGCCCGAAGGGCGGGTGAGGGTGTGCGGCGCGCGATGCCAACGAACACCCTCATCCGGGCTTCGCCCACCTTCTCCCGCAAGCGGGAGAAGGGCCAACTTGATAGAACCGCCTGACGGGCGAAGCTGTCCCCCATGCTATCCTGACCGTCGATGCCCCGCCCCGACGCTCCCGTCGCCCTCGCGCCCCTCCTACGGCCGCCCGTCCTCCTGCTCGCCGCTCTACTGGCGCTGATCGGCTTTCTTTATATCCCGACCGTCGCCTGGTCCTTCGTCGACTGGAAAGGCTGGGCGCTGGCCGAGTTGCACGTCAGCTACGCCGACGGCCCGGTGCGCCGCGGCCTGCCCGGCGAAATAGCCCGGCAGATCGCGTCGCTGGGGCTTCCCACGCGCGATTTCTTCGCTGCCGTCTTCGTCGTGCTGGCCGTCTTGCAGGCCGCAGCTTTCGCCGCGCTGGCCTGGCCGCTCGCAACGCGTCACCGGCCGCTCTTCGTCGCCTTGATGCTGTCGCCGGCGCTGCTGCTGTTTCCCGCCTACGACTACGGCGCCTGGCTGCGCAAGGACACGCTGCTGGCGCTGGGCGCGGTGCTGCACGCGCTGGCCGTGCGTCGCGTGCTGACCGGGCGGCTCGATGCCATGGTCTACCGCCGGCTGGTCTGCGTCGCGCTGGCGCCGGCGCTGCTGCTTGTGACGCTGGCGCATGAGCTGCAGATCGTCATGCTGCCGCTGCACATGGCGCTGGTGCTGCTCGCCAGCCGGCCCGATGCGGCCTTCCATGCGCGCGCCGCGCCGCCGCCCACCGCCGCCATCCTGTCGCTGGCCGCAGTCGCGATCGCCGGGACGGTCTTCGTCGTCGCCTTCCGTGGCGACGCCGCCATGGCGCAGGCGATCTGCGATTCCTGGCGGGGCGTGGCGCCGATAGATTGCCTGGCGGTGCGGACGATCGGCTGGGATTTCTCGCCGGTGGTCGATACAGACCTGAGGATACTGAACAATCGGCTGGCGCTGGTGCTGTTCGCTCTCGCCTTCTCCCTGTCGCTGCTGCCCGTCGTAGCGCTTTCGCTCGCCGCCGACCGGACGGGGCGCGCCCTGCCGCCGCTGCCGCTGATGGCGCTGGGCCTGCTGCCGCTTTTTGCGATGTTCCTGCTTGGCTGGGACTGGGGCCGCTGGATCCACCTCATCGCGCTTTCGACGGCGGCGCTGCTGCTGGCGCCGCCTTTTCCGCCTGCCGCGCCAGCGCACGCCATGTCGATCCCGGCTCCGTCGACGCGAAGTCTTGCCGCCAGCGCGACGTTCTGGCTGCTGGCGCTGGCCTATGCCGGCAGCTGGCGCCTGCGCCATTGCTGCGAAATCGCCGACCTCGACGCCGGCTTTCTCCCCACCTTTACCCGTGCCGTCGAGATCGTGACAGGGCGATGATCATGAGCCGGAAATTCGGAATGAAAAGAATCCTCGCACTGATTTCCATCGCCATTGCGGCTGCGCTTGTCTTGACCGTACTGGGAGATAAATCGGTGGCGGAAGAAGTGCAGGTGGTCGTGCAGTGGGACGACACGGTGTTTTCACTGTCGGAACTGCACGACATCGAGGACGCGCTGGACTCCTCGGCGGACGGCCTTTACTTCGTGGATGGTCACGACGTTGGCAGCGGCATGGCCAACATATTTCTGATCGTTGAAGAATCCGGCACGAAAGCCGCGATCGAACGCGTGATCCAGGTTCTTCGCCAACGCCAATGGCTCGAGGGCGCGCGCATCGCCATCGCGACCGATTACAGCCCCGACAGGCTGGACTGGCGCTACCGACCCGTTCATCCGCCTGGCCTTAAGGAATTCCGGCTGATGTAGAAAATCGCCCGCATCGGCCCATGTCTCACGACGGTCCCTCTCCCTGCCGCGGCTTGGGCTGGTCCGAATCGTCCAGTCGCGGCAGGCGCTGCGGCTTGGGATGCAGTTCGACGAAGCGCAGCGCCAGCGCCAGCAGCACGATGCTGAACGGCAGCACCATGAACTTGGCGATCTGCAGCCAGTCGAGCATGGTCTGCGGATTCTGGAACGACTGCAGCGCCACGCGCAGGAACAGCACGAACAGGATGACGATGATGACCTCGGCCACCACCTGCTTGAGCTGGCCGATCTTGCGCACCCGCAGCCACACCGGCAGCGCCAGCGCCTCCTCCGACTGCTCGGGATGGATGAACAGCGAGTAGACCCCGTAGCTGAAATAGATCAGCACGATGGCGATCAGGAAACGGTCGAGGCCCTCGATGATGCGTATAACAGCCTCGGTGCCGAACGGCGCGCTCTCGTCGCCACCGGCGGTCAGCACTTCGCGGAACGCCTCGAAGATGTTGTAGAGGCCGAGCGCGAACATCAGCACGGCCGCCGCCATCGAGCCGAACACCGCCAGGATCGCGAAAAACCGCGAACTGACGATCACCCGCCGCTCGAATTTCCTGATATCCACCCGCACTCCACCGGCCGTTTACGGTACTGGAAGACTAATGGCCGGCGGCGGCGATGGTTCCGGGGAGAGACTTCAACGGAGATCCTGGCGATCTCCAACTTGTCCCCTCTCCCGCCTGCGGGAGAGGGTGCCCGAAGGGCGGGTGAGGGTGTGCGGCGCCTGACAGGAGAACACCCTCATCCGGGCTTCGCCCACCTTCTCCCGCAAGCGGGAGAAGGGCCAACCGGATGGGAAACCCGCCAACCACAAACTCCCTCATCCTGAGGAGCGGCCGTTAGGCCGCGTCTCGAAGGATCGGCAACCACGCCAGTCTATGCAGCCTATCCTTCGAGACGCGCGCTTGCGCTCGCTCTTCAGGATGAGGGGAATGGTTGCGGGTTGGATCTACTGAGCGCTGTCGACGCTAAGCCCGCGCGCCCGCTTCCGCCTCTTCGCGGCCCAGCGCCGCGAGCGCCGTCGCCACGATGTGGCGGGCGTTGAGGCCGGCATCGTCGTACTGCGTCGCCGGCGAGTTGTGTTCGACGAAGCGGTCGGGCAGCGTCATCGGCCGGATCTTCAGCCCGTTGTCGAGCAGGCCGGCGGTGGCGAGGAACTGCAGCACGTGCGAGGCGAAACCGCCGACCGAACCTTCCTCGATGGTGATCAGCACCTCGTGCTCGCGCGCCAGGCGGCGGATCAGTTCTTCGTCGAGCGGCTTGGCGAAGCGCGCATCGGCCACCGTCGCCGGCAGGCCGCGCGCCGCCAGCTCCTCTGCCGCCTTCATCGCCTCGCCCAGCCTTGTGCCGAGGCTGAGAATGGCGATCTTGCCGCCCTCGCGCAGGATGCGGCCCTTGCCGATTTCCAGGGGCGTGCCGCGCGCCGGCAACTCGATGCCGACGCCCTCGCCGCGCGGATAGCGCACCGCCGACGGCCGGTCGTCGATCGCAGCCGCCGTCGCCACCATGTGCATCAGCTCCGCTTCGTCGGCCGCCGCCATGACCACGAAATCGGGCAGGCAGGCGAGATAGGCGATGTCGTAGGCGCCGGCATGCGTGGCGCCATCAGCGCCGACCAGCCCGGCGCGGTCGATGGCGAAGCGCACCGGCAGCTTCTGGATGGCGACGTCGTGCACCACCTGATCGTAGCCGCGCTGCAGGAAGGTCGAGTAGATCGCCGCGAAGGGCTTGTAGCCTTCGGTCGCCAGGCCGGCGGCGAAAGTCACCGCATGCTGCTCGGCGATGCCGACGTCGAAATTGCGCGCGGGAAAGCGCTCGGCGAACTTGTCGAGCCCGGTGCCGCTCGGCATCGCCGCCGTGATGGCGACGATCTTGTCGTCGGCCTCGGCCTCGGCGATCAGCGCCTTGGCGAACACCGAGGTATAACTCGGCGCGTTGGCCGCCGCCTTGACCTGGGTGCCGGTGATGACGTCGAATTTCGCGACGCCGTGATACTTGTCGGCGCTCTGCTCGGCCGGGCCATAGCCCTTGCCCTTCTGCGTCACGCAATGGATCAGCACCGGCCGGTCGAGCTTGGCGTCGCGCGCGTTCTTCAGCACCGGCAGCAGATGCTCGATCTTGTGGCCGTCGACCGGCCCGACGTAATAGAACCCCAGCTCCTCGAACAGCGTGCCGCCGGTCACCAGCCCGCGGGCGTATTCCTCCGCCCGTTTGGCCGCCTTCTCGAACGGCCGCGGAAAGGCGCGCGCCATCTGCTTGCCGATCTGGCGCAGCGACAGGTATGGCCGCGAGGAGATCAGCCGCGACAGATACCCGCTCATGGCGCCGACCGGCGGGGCGATCGACATGTCGTTGTCGTTCAGCACCACGATCAGCCGGCTCTTCAGGTGGCCGGCATTGTTCATCGCCTCGTAGGCCATGCCCGCGCTCATCGCCCCGTCGCCGATCACCGCCACGACGTTGCGCGTCGCGCCGGAAAGATCGCGCGCCACCGCCATGCCCAGCGCGGCCGAAATCGAGGTCGAGGAATGCGCCGCGCCGAAGGGATCGAACTTGCTCTCGCTGCGGCGGGTGAAACCCGACAACCCGCCGCCCTGGCGCAGGGTGCGGATGCGATCGCGCCGGCCGGTGAGGATCTTGTGCGGATAGGCCTGGTGGCCGACGTCCCAGATCACCCGGTCCTCGGGCGTCTTGAACACATAGTGCAGGGCGACGGTAAGTTCGACCACGCCCAGCCCGGCGCCGAGATGGCCGCCGGTCACCGAGACCGCGTCGATCGTTTCGCGGCGCAGCTCGTCCGCCACCTGCGGCAGCTTCGCCTCGTCGAGCCGGCGCAGATCCTCCGGGCTCGACAACTTGTCGAGCAGCGGCGTCCTGCTGTCGTCTTGCGGCTCTTTCCCCACGCCCTTGCTCCCGTGGCTTATAGACGAAAAATCGTTCCCGACCGGGGCGCCTTCAAGGCCGCGCTTTGTCGCGGCCGAGGCGCCTTCGCGCCATTCTAGCGGCGGCGACTGACCACGAAACGCGCGGCCTGGCGCAACAAATCCGCTTTTTCCTGAAATATTTCAAGGTGCTTTCCCGCCTGGTCGGCCAGCATGCCGGCCTGCGCCCGGGCCCGCTCCAGGCCCAGCACGTCGACGAAAGTCGCCTTGCCGCGAGCCTTGTCCTTGCCGACGGCTTTTCCCGCTTCCGCTGCATCGCCCTGGGCGTCGATCAGGTCGTCGACGATCTGGAACGCCAGGCCGAGATCGTGGGCATAAGCATGCAAGGCGTGCCGGCTGGGCTCGGCCGCCTTGCCCAGCACCGCGCCCGCCGTGCAGGCGAAGGCGATCAGCTCGCCGGTCTTCATGCGCTGCATGCGGGTGATCTCGCCGATGCCGAAGCTGCCATCGGCCGCCGCAAGATCGAGCATCTGGCCGCCGACCATGCCCTGCGCGCCGATCGCCGCGGCAAGCCCCTTCACCAGTTCGCAGCGCACCGCCGGATCGCCATGCGTGGCGCTGTCGGCCAGCGTCTCGAAGGCCAGCGACTGCAGCGCGTCGCCGGCCAGGATCGCCGTCGCCTCGTCGAACTTGCGATGCACGGTCGGCTCGCCGCGCCGCAGATCGTCGTCGTCCATCGCCGGCAGATCGTCGTGGATCAGCGAATAGGCGTGCACGAACTCGACCGCAGCCGCGACGCGCGCTGCTGCCGGTTCGGCGACGTTGAACAGCTGCGCGGAGGCCAGCACGAAGAATGGCCGCAGACGCTTGCCGCCCGACAGCGCCGCATAGCGCATCGCCTGGAACAGCCGCGACTCCGGCTCCGGCCCGCCGGGCAGCAGCCGCTGCATGGTCGTGTTCGTGGTCTTGGCGGCCTGCGCCAGCGCCAGTTCGAAATTCATCAGCACGGGGAGGTCGATTCAGGATCAGCTGGCGGCGCGGCCGGTCACTCGAGCCCGGCCGGCTCGGTGCCGACGCGGCCATCGGCCGACACGGTAATGCGCTCGACCTTGGCCTTGGCCTCGGCCAGCTTGCGCTCGCACAGGCCCTTCAGCGCCGCGCCGCGCTCGTAGGCGGCAATGGCGTCATCGAGCTTGATCTGGCCCTGTTCGAGGCGCTGGACGATCGATTCCAGCTCCTTTAGCGCGTCTTCGAAGGACAGCGATTCCAGCTCCGCGTTGTCCTTGTTAGTCTTTGTTTTTTCAGCCATTTTTCACCTTCGCCGGCAACTTTAGGCGCAGATTCGGGTGCAGGCAAGGCGACACGATTCTAACCATATGTCCGGTTAGAATTCGGCCTCACGCCATCATCAGGGCGCGAACATGGGCGGCGGCGGATTTGCCAAGCGCCTCAAGGTCGTAGCCGCCTTCCAGCGCCGAGACCAGGCGGCCGTGGCAACGCTCATCGGCCAGCCGCTGCAGTTCGGCCGTCACCCAGTAGTAGTCGTCCTCGACCAGATTCATCTCGGCCAGCGGGTCGCGACGATGCGCGTCGAAGCCTGCCGAGATGAGGATCAGATCCGGGCCAAAGGCTTGAAGCGCGGGCAGGATTTCCCGCTCGACGGCCTGACGGAATTCGGCCGAACCGGCGCCCGGCGGCAGGCAGGCATTGACCACGTTGGGATGTTTCGGGTCATTGTCCATGCCGGTGCCGGGATAGAGCGGCGCCTGGTGCGTCGAGGCGTAGAACAGGTTTTCGTCAGCCTTCGCAAGGGTTTCGCTGCCGTTGCCGTGATGCACGTCGAAATCGACGATGGCCGCGCGCCGCCAGCCATGCGCCTTGCGTGCGTGCAGCGCGCCGATCGCCACGTTGTTGAAAAGACAGAAACCCATGGCCTGCGCCGGCTCGGCATGATGCCCCGGCGGGCGCACCGCGCAGAAGGCGTTGCGTGCTTCCCTCTTCGCCACCGCATCGACCGCCGCAACCACCGCCCCCGCCGCCCGCAATGCGGCTTCGCCTGAGCCGGGCGAGACGATGGTGTCGGCATCGATCTGCCGCAGGCCATCGTCGGGAATCACGGCAAGGATCGCATCGACATAGGCCGGCGGATGGGCGAGCGCGAGCTGCGATTTGGTGGCGCGCGGCGCCTCGCGGCGATCGAGGAACATGAAATCCTCGGCCTCGAGCGCGGCCAGCACCGCGCGCAGCCGCTCGGGGCTTTCCGGGTGATAGCCGCCCGTCTCGTGCGCAAGACAGGCCGAATGACTGAAAAGAATCGTGCTCATGGCGACAATCTTCCGACAACGGAAGGAACAGGAATTCGGTCCCTTCCTAACCAGAGCAGGTGTTTTTGCCTAGGAAATTCAAAGCGCCGTTAGCATGAGCACTGCACAAAAATTCCGCACAGAAAAATCGCGTTCTGCACGGTTGACGCTGCCGCATGGCTCGGGCATGTTTACGACCACAAGGTAAACGAGCGTTCATTCGGAGGCAAATGTGACAGATCACCGCGCCGAGAGCATCGCGCTGCGCGCCGATGCGGCCACCCATTCCATCGAGCGGATCGCGCCGGCTCCCGCACCCGTCGCCTTCGACCAGGACGCCGGCAAGGATCGCCAGTTCGTCACCGCCCTGGCGCGCGGCCTCGACATTCTGCGTGCCTTCCATCCCGGCGACGGCATGCTGGGCAACCAGGAAATCGCCGCCCGCACCGGCCTGCCCAAGCCGACCGTGGCGCGCCTGACGCATACGCTGACGCAGCTCGGCTATCTCAACTACACGCGCCGCTTCCGCAAGTACGAGCTGGGCGCCTCGGTGCTGGCGCTGGGCTATGCCGCCCTGTCCAACCTCGACATCCGCCAGGTGGCGCGCCCGCACATGCAGTCGCTGGCCAACTACTCGAACGGCTCGGTGGCGCTGGGCGGGCGCGATCGCATGTCGATGATCTATCTCGAAAGCTGCCGCGGCCAGGCTACGGTGGCGCTGACGCTCGACGTCGGCTCGCGCGTGCCGCTGCCGACCACGGCGATGGGCAAGGCCTACATCGCCTCGCTGCCCGAGCGCGAGCGCGTCGCCCTGCTCGACCTGATGCGCAAGCGCTGGCGCGACGACTGGAACAAGGTCAAGGCCGGCATCGAGAAGGCCGAGCGCGAGATCGCGCAGCGCGGCTTCTGCATGTCGATCGGCGAATGGCTGCCGGAGATCAACGCCGTCGGCGTGCCGCTGCGCGGCCCGGATGGCGGCGCGCTCTACGCGCTGAACTGCGCCGGCCCGGCCTTCAGCCTCGGCCGCGAGCGGCTGGAGCGCGATCTCGGCCCGCGCCTGGTGCAGATGGCGCGCGACGTGCAGCTCGGCCTCGCCAAGCGGCCGGTGCAGGACGCGACCCGCAAGCTGCGTCGCGCCTGAGACAATGCCGATCCTGCGGCCGACCGACGCCAAGCCGGTCGGCGACTACCCTTTCGTCGGCTTCAACAACAAGATCGGGCACAGGATCGTCTCCTGGCGCCCGGGCTTCGTCGAGATGACGCTCGAGGTGCAGCCCGACCTGCTCAACGCCGGCGGCGTGGTGCATGGCGGCGTGCTGATGGCGCTGCTCGATTCCGCCTGCGGCATCGCCTCGTCCTACGACGAGAATGCCGGCCGCCATCGCTGGTCGATGACCCTGAGCTTCGCCACCCAGTTCATCAAGGCGGCGCGCGGCGGCAGGCTGACGGCGCTGGGCGCCAAGCGCGGCGGCGGCCGCAGCATCTTCACCAGCGAGGCCGAGATCCTCGACGAGAGCGGCGACACGGTGGCGACCGGCACCGGTTCGTTCCGCTATCGCGACGCCGAAAGCGTCGCCTTCTCGCGCAACACCCTGCCGATGCCGGACTGAGACGGCGGGCGACCGCCTGCCTAGGGAAACAGCGAAATCTCTTCCGTCGCCAGCGCCTGCTGCACCGAGGGGCGTTCGCCGAGACGCTGCACGTAGCGCGTCCAGGCCGGATAGGTGCTCGCGTTCACCGTCTCGCCCGCCCGCCACAGCCAGCGATACAGCACCAGGAACATGCCGTCGGCGGCGCTGAACTGCAGCCCGGCGGCATGGACGTTGCTCTTGAGCCAGGCCTCGATCTCGGCCGCGACGGCAAGCACGCGCGAGCGCGCCGCCTTCTTGACGATCTCCTGCTCCTGCGGCGTATCGACGAAACGCTCCGGCCGCCACAGATGGCCGAAGGCCGGATGCGCGGTGCTGGCCTGCCACAGCAGCCATTCCAGCGCCCGTGCATAAGTGGCGGGATCGTCCGGCATCAGCCGCGCATCGGGATAGCGATTGGCGAGATAGAGCATGATTGCCGCGTTTTCGCCGAACGACACGTCCTCGGCGACGAGAGCGGGAATGTAGCCGCGCGGATTGACGGCGAGGTATTCGGGTCGGCGGTTGGACTTGTCGGCCACCGGCACGCGCGACAGCTCGAACGGCGCGCCGGTCTCGATCAGGGCGATATGCGAGGCCAGCGAGCAGGCGCCGGGCGAATAATAGAGGGTCAGCATGGCAACTCCGGACAGGGTGGATCGTTTGCGGCGCGGCGGGCGCTATGGTTAGCTTGATCCGACTCTCGGCCAACCGACGCCCCGAGGCAACATGCCCGCTACCGCGCTCGACCACTACAACGTCTTCTGCCGCGATCTGCACCGCACGGTGGCGTTCTACGAGAAATATGTCGGCTTGCGCGTCGGCGACCGCCCGCCCTTCTCGTTTCCCGGCGCCTGGCTCTATGCCGGCGACAAGGCGGTGCTGCATCTGGTGGCGGAAAGCGGCCGCGAGGCGCAGGGCGGCGGCGCCATCGACCATATCGCCTTCAACTGCGAAGGCCTCGCCGCCACGGTCGATGTGCTGCAGCGCGACGGCGTGACCTACGACATCCGCAAGGTGCCGGGACGCCCGCTGCAGCAGGTGTTCATCCACGATCCCGACGGGGTGATGCTGGAACTGAACTTCAGGAACGAGCCGGCGGCGTAAGCGATGGCGGTGCCGCCACATGACTCAAGCGGTAGAGGTCTGTCTGACTTCGCCAGATATATGATCGAAAGCGAATCCAGTCCTTGAGTATCCGATGGGATTCAGCCAGCCGGCGCTCTGAGTAGCCAATGCGCGATACTCGGCATTGAATTCGAGCGGTTGCGGCTGAATTACGACCCTGAATCCCGATGGAGCTTTTCCGTATTCAACAGAGGTGCACTCAGATGGCCCTTGAAGCTCCCAGATAGTTTGTTATCGATCGCCAGCAATGCGCCTCTCCACCGCAAACGCCTTCAGATCGATCTGCTCCGGGTCGGAGAAGCGGAAAGCGATATTCTCCCTCAGATTTCCCTGTACAAGAATCTTAAAGCTACGAGACCAAGCCCCCAACGCCAAGGGAGCGCCACTCGCAACAGTCAGCGCAAGAAATCGACGTCGGTACACTGTCATGGTCTTATCGCCCACTACATAGGCGCCGTCACTCCGCCATGGCGCGCGTCGGTCACCCGAAGCTCGCCTTCACCATTCCCATCTCGTCGAAGCCGACCTCGACATCGCCGCCGGCGATGAATTGCGGCGCGTGGACCGAACCGGTCATGACGATGTCGCCGGCTTTCAGGTTGGTGCCGAGCGAGATCAGCTTGTTGGCGAGCCAGGCCAGCGACGCAATGGGACTGCCCATCACCACGGTGCCGGGGCCGGAGGCGATCTCCTTGCCGTCGACGATCGAGCGGCCGGTGATCATGGTGAAATCGATGGAGCGGAAATCGGTGATCTCCTTGCCCAGCACGCAGGCGTGCTGCAGGAAATCGTCGGCGATGCGCGCCGGACCCATCATGCCGGCGAAATCGGCATAACGATTGTCCACCACCTCGATAGCGGGCATCACGGCGCCGATCAAGGGCAGGATATTGGCCTGGGTGTAGGGTCCGGCGCTGGCCGGCGCGTCGATGGCCATGCGGACGGCGACTTCGCATTCGATGCCGAGCTTCAGGATCGAGCCGGCGGGGAAGCGCGCGCCGCTTTTCAGCAGGCGCGACTTCAGCAGCCCGCCCAGGGTCGGACCGGTCAGCCCCAGCGGCTGGTACTGCGCCGGCAACGGCACGGCGACTTTCCAGCCGCCATGCGCCTCGCCCTTCGCATACAAGGCGTCGTGCAAGGCGAACTGCACGCGAAACCCGTCCTTCTCGTTCTGCGGCGGCTGGCTGCCGCCCAGATAGTCGATGGCGGCAGGTTTGCCGAGCCGGCTCTGCGCCAGCTTCTCGGCCAGCGCCTTGACTGCAAGATCGTCCATCGTCTCCCCCGCTCGCTCAGGCGAATTTCGGCTTGCGCTTTTCCATGAAGGCCGTGCGGCCCTCGGCGAAGTCACCGGTCTGGAAGCCGAGCGACTGGGCCATGTTCTCCATTTCCAGCGCCGGGCCCAAGGTGGTCGGCCACAGCGCCAGCTGGCGCTTGGTCAGGCTCATGGCATGGCGGGGCTGGGCGGCCAGTTCGCGGGCGCGTTCGAGTGCTGTGGCGGCCACGTCGGCATCGGGCACGATCTCGTCGGCCAGCCCCATGGCCAGTGCTGCGCCGCCCTTGTAGTTGCGGCCGTAGAGCAGGATCTGGCGCGCCTTGGCCAGCCCGACGCGACGCGGCAGCGTATGGAAGATGGCGTAGTCGGGCACCAGGCCGAGCTTGAAGAAGGGAATGCCGATGGTGGCGCTTTCGCCCAGCACGATGGTGTCGGCCCAAAGGGCGATGCCGGCGCCGGCGCCGACCGCCCAGCCCTCGACGCCGGCGACGATCGGCTTGTCGCAGTCCAGCATCATGCGCACCAGGCGATGGCTGGTCGCCATGCGCTGGCGGCCGGCCTCGGGGCTCATGTTCTTCATGCCAGTGACGTCGCCGCCGGCGCAGAACACGCCGTTGGCGCTGCCTAGCACGATGGCGCGCACCGATTCGTCGAACGCCACCTTCTCGCAGGCCTCGAGCAGCGCGTCGCGCACGTGCGGATCGAAGGCGTTGCGTCGCTCCGGCCGGTTGAGGCAGATGCGGACGATGCCCGGCTCGGGCCGGTCGACGAGAACGAGACTCATGGCGTTGCTCCCAGTTTTCCTTAGCGGGCCGGCGGCGTGCGGCGCGGCGGCGGTTTCCTGACCTCGACGGTGAGCTTGGGCGGGCCGCCGCGCCGCGCCGGTTTGCCGCCGGGCCGATGCGGCGGACGCTTGCCGTGCGGCTGGGCGGCGATCGACGGCTTGCCGCCCTTGGGCTGCAGCGAGCGGGCGTAGGAAACCGCTTCCTCGACCCATTTCGCCAGGGCCGCGGGCGTTTGCTTCAGCGCCTTGGAGGCGACGACGTATTCGCGCATGAAGCGGCCGGGCTGCGGCTGGAACACCGTGCCGCCGGTCAGTCTGACGAAGCGTTCGCGCGCGGCTTCGGGCAGGCGCAGGATGAAATCGTCCTGGTGCAGGCCGATCGCCATGTTGCCGGCGACGAACACGGCTGGGAATCCGAACATCTGGCGCTGTTCGACGTCGGCGCCCTGCGGCGCCAGGCTTTCCAGCAGCTTCACGAGTTCCGTCGGTGACTTCGCCATTCCATCCTCACGCGGCGTCCGCCCTGGCGCGGCGCCAGCATGCACCAGCCACGCGCAGGCAGGCCACACCAAAAAGAACGAAGCCGGCGAGCCTGATCGGCGGCGGCAGCATGGGATGCACGGCGATGGCGCCGGCGGCCGGCACGAAGGCGAGAGTCGTCGGCCAGCCGATCATGCCGGCACGCTTGAGCGCGGCGGCCAGCAGCAACCAACCGCCATAAAACAGCAACCCGCCGAGGCCGAAAGCGCCGTGCAACG
>JBDZUM010000079.1:0-2483 GCA_040255215.1 Rhodospirillaceae bacterium | reverse complement strand
TTCATCGCCCAGGCGCCGGCGCGCAGCGACCAGTAGGCCTCGTCGCGCACGGCGCCGCTGCCGAAAGAGGACAGCGGATGAATGGGCCAGTAGAGAATGGCGATGATGCCGGTGGCCGCGAAGGCGGCGGTGCAGATCTTCAGGGCGATACGATTGTCGGTCATGGCGGATCGTCGCTAGCAAAAGCACAAAAAACAAGGGCGGCCGCAGCCGCCCTTGTGACGTTTCGACGGAACGCGGGATCAGGCCGCCTTGGCCTTGGGCTTGCCGTAGAAGCTCTGGCCCTTGGCGGCCATGTCGCGCAGCAGCTTGGGCGGCGCGAATTGCGGCCCGTATTTCTGCGCCATGGCGTCGCATTCGGCGACGAACTTCGCCACGCCGACCTGGTCGATCAGCGAAATCATGCCGCCGGTCTGCGGCGCGAAGCCCAGGCCCATGATCGAGCCGATGTCACCGTCCTGCGGATCGGTCAGCACGCCCTCTTCCAGGCAGCGTGCGGCATCGACCGCCTGCACGTAGAGCAGGCGCTTCTTCAGCTCCTCGACCGCCTTGTTCTTGGCCTCGCCCTCGCCGAAGGCCAGCTCCGGCTTGACCGGGAACATGTCCTTCAGCCCCGGCCAGATCGACTTGCCCTTGCCCTCGGCCGGGTAGTCGTAGAAGCCCTTGCCGGACTTGCGGCCGAAGCGACCGAGATCGACCATCTTCTTGACGGTGTCCTCAGTGCCCGAGGCCTCGTACTTGTCGCCGAGATCCTTCTGGCTCTGCTGCACGATCTTCCACGACAGGTCGATGGCGACCTCGTCGTTGAGCGTCAGCGGGCCGACCGGCATGCCGGCGAGACGCGCGGCGTTATCGATCATCGCCGGCGGCACGCCTTCCTGCAGCATGCGGATGCCTTCGGAGATGTAGCGGCCGACGACGCGGCTGGTGAAGAAGCCGCGGCTGTCGTTGACCACGATCGGCGTCTTGCGGATCTTCTGCACGTAGTCGAGCGCGCGGGCCAGAGTCTCCTGCGAGGTCTTCTTGCCCATGATGATCTCGACCAGCGGCATCTTCTCGACCGGCGAGAAGAAGTGCAGGCCGATGAAGTTCTCCGGCCGGGCGCTGGCCTCGGCCAGGCCGGTGATCGGCAGGGTCGAGGTGTTGGAGGCGAAGATGTCGCTCTTGCCCAGCACGGCCTCGGCCTTCTTCGTGACCTCGGCCTTGACCTCGCGGTTTTCGAACACCGCCTCGATCACCAGCTGCGCGCCCTTGAGCTGGGCATAGTCGGCCGTCGCCGTCACCTTGCCGAGCAGCGCGTCGCGCTTCTCCTGCGTCAGGCGCGAGCGCTTGACCAGCTTGTCGAGCTCGGCCGCGACATGCGCCTTGCCCTTGTCGGCCGCTTCCTGGTCGCGGTCGATCAGCACCACGTCGATCCCGGCCTGCACCGAGACGGTGGCGATGCCCGCCCCCATGAAGCCGGCGCCGAGAATGCCGATCTTCGAGTAGTCCTGCTTGTCGACGCCCTTGGGCCGGCGCACCAGCTTGTTGGCGTCCTGCAGGCCGAAGAACAGCGTGCGGATCATGCTCTTGGCGACGGGATCGCGCAGCAGCGAGACGAAGTAGCGCGTCTCGATCTTCAGCGCCGAGTCGAAGGGCAGCATCAGGCCTTCGTAGATGCAGCTCAGGATCGCCTTGGGCGCGGGATAGACGCTGAGCGTGCGCGCCGACACCAGCGCATTGGCGCCGATGAAGGTCTGCAGCCCGGCCGGGCTCCAGATCTGGCCGCCGGGCAGGCCCGGGATCTTGTAGCCGGGACGGTCCCAGGGCTGCACGGCGCGGGCGTCGACCTGCGCCGGGGCCTTCGGCCAGGTCGGCTTGATCGGCGCTTCCTTCGAAGGCGTCATCAGCCATTCCTTGGCGCGGGCGATGAGCTTGTCGGCCGGCACGACTTCGTGGACGACGCCGAGCGTCTTGGCCTCCGCGACCGAGAGATCCTTGCCCTCGATCAGGATCTGGCTGACGCCCATGGCCTGCGCCATGCCGAAGCCCAGCAGGCGCGGAATGCGCTGCGTGCCGCCGGCGCCCGGCAGCAGGCCGAGCTTGACCTCCGGCTGGCCGATCTTGGCCTTGGGATTGTCGGCGGCGATGCGGTAGTGGCAGGCGAGGCAGATTTCCAGGCCGCCGCCCAGGGCGGTGCCGTTGATCGCCGCGACCCAGGGCTTGCCGCCGGTCTCGTAGCCGCGGAACAGCCGCTGCAGCTGGCTGAACTGGTTCATCACCGCGGTGGCGTCCGAGGTGTCGGTGTTCAGCAGCATGTCGAGATCGGCTCCGGCGATGAAGCTGTCCTTGCCGGAGGTGAGGATGACGCCCTTCACCTTCTCGTCCGCGGCGGCCTTCTGCGCCGCCTCGGCGAAGGCGGCAATCGAGCCCTCGTTGAGCACGTTCATCGAGCGGCCCGGCATGTCCCACAGGATGGTGGCGATGCCGTCGCTGTCGACAGA
>JBDZUM010000078.1:0-19780 GCA_040255215.1 Rhodospirillaceae bacterium | reverse complement strand
CAGCGGCAGACGCAGACCGTTCTCGAGAATGATACGAATGACGCCAAGCGCCGCGCGACGCAGGGCAAAGGGGTCCTTCGAGCCGGTCGGCTTCTCGTCGATGGCCCAGAACCCGACTAGCGTGTCGATCTTGTCGGCCAGGGCGACGACGATCGAGGTCGGCTTTGACGGAACGATATCGGCGGGCCCCAAAGGCCGATAGTGATCGGCGATGGCGTCGGCCACTTCACGCTTCTCCAGCTCATGCGACGCGTAGTAACGGCCCATTATGCCCTGCAATTCCGGAAACTCACCGACCATGCCCGTGACCAAATCGGCCTTGCACAGGGTCGCGGCCGAGCGCACGAGATCGGCGTCGGCGTCCGGGACGTAGGTCAGCAGGTCGGCCGCAAGGGCCTGGATACGGTCGACCTTCTCCGCCACGGTGCCCAGCCGCGCGTGAAACACGATGTTCTTCAGTGCCGGAACGCGCTCGGCCAGCTTGGTCTTGCGATCCTGGTCCCAGAAGAACTTGGCGTCCGACAGCCGCGCGCGCAGAACGCGCTGGTTGCCGGCGACAACGATCTTGCCGCCATCTTCCGTTTCGGTGTTGGCGACGACGATGAAGCGCGGCGCCAGCGAACCGTCGGATTTGAGGCAGGCGAAATACTTCTGGTGCGCGCGCATGGAGGTGACCAGCACCTCCTGCGGCACTTCCATGAAGGCCTCGTCGATCCTGCCGACATAGGGAACCGGCCACTCGACCAGACCCGCGACTTCGTCCAGCAGGCCGATATCGTCGCGCACGCTCAGGCCCTCAGCCTTGGCCAGCGCCGCGGCCTTGTCCTTGATCAGCGCCTTGCGCTCCTCGGCATCGAGAATGACGCGCGCCTTGCGCAGCTTGTCGCGATAGTCGGCGAAAGAGGCGACGGCGAAGGATTGCGGCGCGTGGAAACGATGGCCAACGGTGCGATCGCCGAAGACGATCGGCGCCATGGTGCCCCCCAGCACGACCTCGCCCTTGAGCGGCTTGCCGTCGAAGATCGCCAGTACGCCTTGCAACGGCCGCACCCAAGGGAAAATGCCGTCGCCCCATTTCATCGATTTCGGCCAGGGCAGCGCGTTCATCGCCGCGAGGATGAGGCCCGGCAGCACGTCGGCGGTCTGGCCGCCCTTCTTCTCGACGACGGCGAAATAGAACTCGCCCTTGTCGGTGGCGCGCTTCTCGGCCTGATCGATCAAGGCCAGACCGGCGCCCTTGAGGAAACCCTCGATAGCCTTTTCGGGCGAACCGACGCGCGGGCCCTTCTTCTCCTCGCGCAGATCTGGCTGGCTGGCCGGCAGGCCCTCGACCACCAGCGCCAGACGCCGCGGCGTGGCGAAGGCTTCGGCCTTCGAGAACGACAGGCCGGCCGCTTTCATCCCATCGGTCAGCAGGCGCCTGAAATCGTCGGCGGCGCGCGCCTGCATGCGCGCGGGAATTTCCTCGGACAGAAGTTCGACCAGAAGCTCGGACATGTCAGGCCGCCTCGCCCTGGCTCTTCAGCCATTGCTCGCAGCAGGCCTTGGACAATGCGCGCACGCGGCCGATATAGGCCTGGCGCTCGGTGACCGAAATCACGCCGCGCGCGTCGAGCAGGTTGAAGTTGTGCGAGGCCTTGATGCACTGGTCGTAGGCCGGCAGCGCCAGGCCCTTGCCGAGCAGCGCCTGGCACTCGGCCTCGGCGTCCTTGAAGTGCTGGAACAGCTTGTCGGTGTTGGCGAACTCGAAATTGTAGGCCGACTGTTCCTTCTCGTTCTGCAGGAACACGTCGCCGTAGGTCACGCCCTGGCCGTTGAAGTCGAGATCGTAGACCCGCTCCTTGCCCTGGATGTACATGGCAAGCCGCTCGAGCCCGTAAGTGATCTCGCCCGCGACCAGCGAGCATTCGATGCCGCCGACCTGCTGGAAATAGGTGAACTGGGTCACCTCCATGCCGTCGCACCACACTTCCCAGCCCAGCCCCCACGCGCCCAAGGTCGGGCTCTCCCAGTCGTCCTCGACGAAGCGAAGATCGTGCAGGGTGGAATCGATGCCCAGCTCCTTCAGCGAGCCGAGATAGAGTTCGAGGATGTCCGGCGGCGACGGCTTCAGGATCACCTGGAACTGGTAGTAGTGCTGCAGCCGGTTCGGGTTCTCGCCATAGCGGCCATCGGTCGGGCGGCGCGAGGGCTGCACATAAGCCGCTTTCCACGGCTTGCTGCCGAGGGCCCGCAGCGTCGTCGCCGGGTGGAAAGTGCCGGCGCCCATTTCCACATCGTACGGCTGGAGAATGACGCAGCCCTGCCCGGCCCAATAGGTCTGCAGGCGCAGGATCAGTTCCTGAAAGCTGGGCGGTCTTGCTGGGCTGGCGGCCATTGGCGGACGATCCGATCGAACGATCCCCGGAAAACCCGGCTACCGGTCTCTGGCAGCCGCATTTTTGGGCTTTTGCGGTGCGGCAAAATAGGAGCCGCGCCCCCGCCGGGTCAAGGCGATTGGGGTCTCAGGGACGGCTGCTGCTGGAAGGGCATTCGGGACGGCCGCAGGAGCCGCTGCCGGCGGCAATGAAGGTGCCGCAGGCGGGGCACGGCTCCATGTCCTGCGTGATCGATTCGCGTCTGGAGCGGCCCCGCCGGGCCTTGCGCTGGCCGTCCTCGAGGTCGCGGGCCTTGAGCCAGCGCCATATGACCATGACGGCGAGCACCACCGCCACCAGCATCAGGATTTTGCCGAAACTCAGCATGCGCCCTTGTAGGAGCGGCCGTGGGGACCGGTCAAGCGTTGGTCCCGGCCCGTAGCCATGCCAGACTTGTCCGCCCATGACCGACACCGTGGCCAGCATCGTCAGCCAGCAGCGCTTCCTGAGCGACGCGCAGTGCGCCGAGCTGATCGCCTATGCCATCGCGGCCATGCCCGAACGTGCTGTCCATGGGCCAAACACCATCTTCTCCGGCCGCTACATCGACCACCCGCCCTGCCCGCTGGCCGAAACCGCGGCGCGCAAGGCGGCGACGCTGGTCGGTCTGGCGTTCGAGACCCGGCTGGCGCTGGAGACTTTCCAGCTGGTGGTATGGCCGGAAGGCAGCGAGCAAGCGGTGCATATCGACAAGCGCCGGGCGCTGACGACGCATGCGGCCATCGCCTATCTCAACGACGATTTCGTCGGCGGCCAGACCTATTTCCCCGATATCGGCCAGGAGATGCAGCCCGAACGCGGCGCGCTGATCGCCTTTCCCGGCCGCGCCCTGCCGCATGGCGTCCGGCGGGTCGAACGCGGCATCCGCTACACGCTGGCGATGTGGTTCGTGCCCGCCTGATCGGGGAACGGCCGGCCCCGCCTCTCGTTTCGACCCAGAGTCAGCGAGAGGACAGAATCACGATGAGCAACGTCTACGCAATCACCGAGATCGTCGGCACTTCCACCAAAAGCGTCGAAGACGCGATCCAGCAGGCGATAGCGACGGCTTCCCAGAGCCTCGCCAATCTCAACTGGTTCGAGGTCACCGAGACCCGCGGCCACATCGAGAACGGCAAGATCGCGCATTACCAGGTGTCGCTGCGCCTGGGCTTTCGCTACGAACACAAGGCCGCCTAGAGCCCGTACCGGCTCCACCAGGCGCGTTCTTCCAAAGCCGAGACCAGCCCATCGCCCAGCAGGGCGGCGATGGGCGCCGTCCTCGCCATATCCGCGTTGAGATCGAGCGGCACGCGATTGCGCATCAGCGTGCGCCGCAGCCAGCCGCGTCGGACTCCGACCAGGCGCAGGGCGACGCGCGGACCGAAATGGCTGCGCATGACCGAGCGCAGATCGCCGATGCCGTCGACCAGCCCCAGATCCTTGGCGCGCGCGCCGGTCCAGAACGCGCCGCTGAAAAGCTCGCCGTCCTCCTCCTTGAGCTTGCGCCCGCGCCGGGCCCGCACCTCGGCCTTGAAGTTCTCGTGAATCTCCGCCTGCATCGATTTCAGCCGCTGCACGTCGTCGGGATTCTCGGGCAGGAACGGATCGAGCATGCCCTTGTGGTCGCCAGAGGTGTAGACGCGGCGACGAACGCCGTGACGGGCAATGAACTCATCGAGACCGAAGCTCGACGAAATGACGCCGATCGAACCGACGATGGAATTGGCGTCGGCGTAGATTTCGTCGGCGGCGCAGGCCAGCCAGTAGCCGCCCGATGCCGCCACGTCCTCGACGAAGGCATAGACCGGCAGGTTCTTCTCGCCCGCCAGCTGTCGTATCCGGGCGGCGATCAGCGCCGATTGCACGGGCGATCCGCCGGGCGAGTTGATCTGCAGGGCCACGGCGCGCGCGCCGCGCAGGGAGAACGCCATCTGCAGGGTCGCCGCTAGGCCGGCCAGCGACAGGGTGGCGCGAAACCCGGTCGATGGCGCGATCACGCCCTGCAGGCGGATGACGGCGACCAGCGGCGGCGGATCGCGCCAGCGGCGCAACGTCAGAATGGAGAAAAGGCGACGTTCACTCATGTCGGTATCGGACTCCGATTCTTCAAAGATACAATGGCGCGGCGTGGCGCAGAATATCCTCGGCCTGCGCGGTAAAGGCGCCGCCGTCTTCGTGCAGCACCAGGCCAGGCGCGAGTCGCAGCGGCGTCGCCACCGATTTGCGCGCCCGCACCAGCACGCGCCGCGCCGGCCGTCCCTCGGCCGGCCACAGCGGATAGACCACGATCTCACCGGCCTTGCCGTTGAGGCAGGCCAGAATGTCGGCAAGACGGTCGGCGCGATGCACGACCGTCAGCGATCCCTTCGGCCGCAGCATCAGCAGGCTGTAGGCCAGCCAGGCCGCAAGGCTTGCCGTCGATTCGACGTTGGCGACGGCCTTCACGGCATCGGGCGGCGCCGTCACTTCCTCGGCCCGCATGTGCGGCGGGTTGGTCATGACGTGGTTGAAAGTGCCGGCCGCCAGGCGCGGTGGCGGCCGCTGGGCGACGTCGGCGACGATCATTTCGACGCGGTCCTGCAAGGCATTCAGTTGGACGTTGCGCGTCGCCAGCGAGACCAGTTCGCGCTGCATCTCGATGCCGACGATGCGGGTGCCGGGAACGCGCACGGCCAGACAGAGCGCTGCGGCGCCGACGCCGGCGCCGACGTCGAGGATCGCCTCGCCGGCCTCGGCCTCGACCGACGCCGCCAGCACCAGCGTGTCGAGCGCCACCCGATAGCCGGTAGCCGGCTGCAGCAAGCGCACGCGGCCGTCGAGCAGGCGATCTTCGGTGATGGTGTGGTTGTCCATTGCCCGCCGTCGGATGCGAATGTGCCGGATGCTTCGGTGCGGCCCAACGCCGCATGGGCGTTCGGCTGCGACCCTGCCGCGGCTTGACCGTCGAACCGAGGCCCTTATGCTGGCCCGATCGACCAGCGGGAAAGAATAGGTTGCATGGCCGTCGTTGTCAGCCTCGATGAGAAACGCAAGGCGCGTCCGCCGGGACTGGACGGGCTGCTGCAGCTTTGCGGCGCCGATCTCGAGCGCGTCAACCACGCCATCGTCGAGCGCATGCATTCCTCGGTGGAGCTGATCCCGCAGCTGGCCGGGCACTTGGTCGATGCCGGCGGCAAGCGGCTGCGGCCGCTTCTGACGCTGGCGGCGGCCCGCCTGTGCAACTACCGCGGCGACAGGCACGTGCTGCTCGCCGCCTGCGTCGAATTCATCCATACCGCGACCCTGCTGCACGACGATGTGGTCGACGCTTCCGGGCTGCGCCGGGGCAAGCCTTCCGCCAATGCCGTTTGGGGCAACAAGGCCTCGGTGCTGGTCGGCGATTTCATGTTCACCCGCGCCTTCGAACTGATGGTCGAAGTCGGTTCGCTGGAAGTGCTGCGCATTCTTTCGGAAGCCTCCTCGGTGATCGCCGAAGGCGAAGTGCTGCAGCTGCAGACCTCGAACAACACCGCGACCAGCGAAACAGCCTATCTGGAAGTCGTCGAGGCCAAGACGGCCAAGCTCTTCGCCGCGGCCTGCCAGATCGGCGGCGTCATCGCCGAGCGGCCGGCCGACGAATGCGAGGCGCTGGAAAGCTACGGCACCAATATCGGCATCGCCTTCCAGCTGGTCGACGACATGCTCGACTATTCCGCCAAGCAGGCGACGCTAGGCAAGGCCGTCGGCGACGATTTCCGCGAAGGCAAGATCACCCTGCCGGTCATTCTGGCGTTCCGGCGCGGCGACGAGGAGGAACGGGCCTTCTGGCGCCGGACCATGGAGCGGCTGGAACAGAAGGACGGCGATCTGGAGCACGCGCTCGATCTCATGCAGCGCCACAACGCGCTGGCCGACACGCTCGACCGCGCCCGCCATTACGGCAAGATGGCCCGCGACGCGCTGGCCCTGTTCCCCGATTCGCCGGTGCAGCGGGCCTTCCTCGACGTCGTCGACTTCTCCATCGAGCGCGCCTTCTAGGTCGATTTTCCAGCTTCAGGCCCAGCCGGCATGGCCCTTGCGGCTGGCGCTGACGGGCATTATAACCACCCCCGCGCCGGCCCCCGCCGGGGAGCGGCGCGCAGCGGAACGGAGTGTAGCTCAGCCTGGTAGAGCACTACGTTCGGGACGTAGGGGCCGGAGGTTCGAATCCTCTCACTCCGACCATTCCGCGGATTGCGGCGATGCCGCCTACTTGACCAGCCCGACTTCCCTGAAATAGCGCAGCGCGCCCTCGTGCAGAGGCGCGGTCAGCCCCATGCTCGCCATCTCCTCGCGCTTGAGGACCGCTAATCCGGGATGTTGCGCGGTGAATTCCTCGAAATGGCCGGCGACGGCGCTGACCAGGGCGTAGACCACGTCGGGCGATGTGCTTTCCAGCGCCACCAGTGTCGCGCGCACGCCGAGCGTCGGTACAGCCGGCTGTTCGGCGCCGTAGAGACCCGCCGGAATGGACACGGGCGCGTAGTAGCGGCGGCCGGACGTTACCTTTTCGACCACCGGCCCCTCGATCGCGACCAGCGTGCCGCCACAGCCCAGCACGCGCTGCGTCAGCGCGTTGGGATGATTGCCCATCAGGAACAGCGCATCGAGTGTTCCGGCGCAGAACGACGCGGCGGCCACATCGGATGCCGTTTCATCGATCGCCGCAAAGTCTTCCGCCCGCCAGCCCGAGGCTGCGACCAGTACGTCGAACAGAATGTGCTGCCCGGAATCGCTGGGACCCGCGCCGATCCGTTTGCCCTTGATCTGGCTGAAATTCGCGATGCCCGCATCGGTACGTACGACCAGCGTAAGCGGTTCGCCATGCAGCGCCAGCACCGATCGCAAGGTCTTCACCGGACCCGTTTCGCGGAAGGTCGCCGAGCCCTGGACCGCGTGATACTGCCAGTCGGACTGCACGATGCCGAATTCGAGGGCGCCCGTCAGCAGCCCGCGGATGTTCGATGTGGAGCCGTTGGTGCTCTCGACGAGGCAGCGGGCGTTGCCGTACTTGGCGACGGCGCGGCACAGCGCGCCGCCCGCCGGATAGTAGAGACCGGCGACCAGATTGGTGCCGATACGCACCACTGGCCGCTCGGCGGCCGGCACGGATGCGACCGCCTGCGGCGGCGCCGCATCGGGCTTGGCTTCTTGGGCCGCAGCGATATGCGGCAAAAGCAGCAGCGCGAGGACCGCGACGAGGCGCGGCAAGGCGCGCTCAGACAAGATCGGCCTCCATTGCGGGGGCATATTGCGGGGCGATGGCGCGCGGGGCAACCCGGGATGCGAATTTTCCATCGTGGCGATTGCCCGCTCGCCGGGAGGCTGTAACATGGCGAGCCTCGCCAGGACCGATCATCGCCACATGGATCTTCGCCCCCACATCCGCACGATCGCCGATTTTCCCAAACCGGGCATTCTGTTCTACGACATCTCTACCCTGCTGGCCCATCCGGGCGCGTGGAAGGAGGCGATCGACCAGCTCTCGCGCGCCATCGCCGCGTTCAAGCCCGACGTGCTCGCCGGCATAGAGTCGCGCGGCTTCCTCGTTGCCGCGCCCCTGGCGCTGCATCTGGGATGCGGTTTCGTCATGGTACGCAAGCGCGGCAAGCTGCCCGGCGCGACCGTGGCGCACAGCTATCAACTCGAATACGGCCAGGACACGCTGGAAATCCAGGCGGACGCCATCAAGCCCGGCCAGCGCGTCGTGGTGCTCGACGATCTGCTGGCGACGGGCGGCACGCTTGCCGCTGCCATTGCGCTGCTGCGCAAGGTCGGCGCCGAGGTTGCCGGCGTCGGCTGCATGCTCGAGCTTACTTTCCTCAATGGCCGCGCGCATGTCGACGTCCCCGTAACGACGCTGATCAGGTACGACAGCTAGAACCGCAAACGAGGCAATCCTATGTCCGTCGTCGCCAATTTTTCGAAGTCCTATAGCGAGGCGCGGGAGAAATTCTGTGCCGCGGCTGCCGCTGCCGGCGCGTCCTTGCGGTCGAAGCGCAATCCAACGGACGGTCCCGACGGCGAGGCGCTGTTCATGGACATCGCGCGCCTTGGCCCGACGGATGCCGAACGGATGCTGGTGCTGACGTCGGCGACGCACGGTATCGAAGGCTATTGCGGCTCGGGAGCGCAGATAAGCTGGCTGCGGAGCGGCGGCCCGGCACGACTGCCCAAGGGTACGGGCGCGCTGCTGATTCATGCCGTCAATCCGCACGGCTTCGCCTGGACGCGACGGGTCAACGAGGACAATGTCGACCTCAATCGCAACTTCGTCGACCACAGCCGGCCGTACCCCGCCAATGCCGGTTATGTCGAACTGGCCGACGCCATCAAGCCCGGGCAGTGGAACGAGAAAAGCCTGTCGCAGGCGCAGCAGACGATCGACGCCTACATCCAGAAGAACGGCATGTTCGGCTTCCAGCAGGCGGTCAGCGGCGGGCAGTACACGCACAAGGATGGGGTGTTCTTCGGCGGCAATCGCCCCACCTGGTCGAACGTCGCCATTCGCGCCACCGTGCGCGAGGAACTGTCGCAGGCAAAACGCGTCGGCATCATCGATTTCCATACCGGGCTGGGACCGTTCGGCCATGGCGAATTGATCGCCACGGCTGCACCAAGTTCGCCCGCCATGGCGCGCACCAAGCAATGGTTCGGCGACGACGTTACCTCGCCCGAGGCCGGCACATCGACCTCCGCCATCGTCGTCGGCGTCATGGTCGATGCCTTCGGCCAGGAAGCGCCGTTCGCCGAGGTGACGAGCATCGCCCTGGAATACGGCACCTATCCGGTGCTTGAAGTGCTGCAGGCGGTGCGCCAGGACAACTGGCTGCACGCGCATGGCGATCTCGCCTCGCCGCAGGGCCGGGAGATGAAGGCCTTCATGCGCGAACGCTTCTATCCGGCGGCGGACGAGTGGAAGGAAATGGTGTGGAAGCGGGCCGACGAAGTGATCGGCAAGGCTCTCAAAGGGCTGTCCGCCTAGCTGCGCTGCACCCTGCTGCGCCCGGGCAGCAGACCTTCGGGATATCGATGTCTGTCGGCCTCTATGGCTTCGACGGCATAGCGGTAGCCGATATCGATGACCGCATCCATCGACTGCCAGTCGAGCAGATCGATGCTGCCCGCCGGCGGCCGGAACACCAGATCGGCGACCAGGCGCTGGCGGGCCGTCGCCTCTTCGGAATTGACCAGCGCCGATCGCAACAGGATCTTGACGATCGATGGGAATGGCAGAGTTTCCCGGCGACGCCAGATCAGGCGACGCAGAAACTGCCAGGCCGACCACGGCGTCTCGACCCCCTCGCCGGCCGAAATGCCGCCCGTGGTCTCGATATCGACGCCTATCACGGTGCCGCCGCCCTGGGCGCGCATGATCTCGACCGGCAGATTGTCCATCACGCCACCGTCGACCAGCACCTGCCCGCGGTCGAAAACGGGCGGCAGGATTCCCGGCAGCGAGACGCTGGCGCGCAGGCGTTTCCACAGCCGGCCGCGTTGCATGATTTCTGTCCCACCCGTCGTCAGGTTGGCGGCGGTGCAAAAAAAGGGACGCGGCAGATCTTCGATATCCGTCTCGCCATAGGCTTCGCGCAACAGCCGTTCGACCTTGCGGCCGGCGAACAACGACACGAACGGCAGGGTGTAGTCGCTGAGGGGGTTGGTCTGCACGAAGGCAGCGTGGAACATCTCACGCAGCTGCCGCCAATCCATGCCCGCCGCGACGCCGGCGCCGACCAATGCGCCCATGCTGGCGCCGCCGACGCGATCAATGGTGACGCCGGCTTCGGCCAGAGCCCGATAGACGCCGATATGGGCGAAGCCACGCGCCCCGCCGCCCGCCAGCACCACGCCGATCGCGCGGTCGGTCATCAGCCGGGCCAGCCGGTCGAGATCGCGACGGGTGCCGAGCTGGACGTGATGGTGGCGCAACACCGACTTGTCGCCCAGCCAGCGCGCCGTCCGCCCGGCGGGAAGATCCGGTCCTTGCCGCAACAGGACCAATTCGCGACGCGGCGCATAGACGCTGTCGCTTTCGGGTGGCATCGGCCAGACCGACGGCGACGGGCCATCGCCTTCGCCGACCAGCAAAATGCGATCGGCCTGCCGCAGGCAGAATTTGGTCCATGGCGTGGCGCCGGGATCCGCAAGGTAGATGACCTGCGACGCCGACGTCTCGGCGCGATGGAACCAGCCGGTACTGCGATGCTCGGCTTTCGAGGTGAAGAGCAGCGAGGATTTCGCGGACTCCAGGCGATCCAGCGCATCCTGGAACTGGTGCGCGAACTCGGCGGTCTGCGCGCCGTCGCCGAGCGGCAGCAGGGCGAAAGTGCGCGGCGGGCGCGGCGCGGCATCGTGGTGGATGATGCGATCCAGGCGCGCGACGATGAAGCGCAGGAAATGATCGAGAGCGCGCGGCCGCTCCCGAGCGAGCCGCTCGAACGCTTCGCGCGTAAGGCGACCGAGTTCGCAGTCGCGCAAAGCGGCGACGGTCGCCGAACGCGTCCGGCCGGAGATCATCGACAGTTCGCCAACCGTCTCGCCGGCGGCGACTTCGTTGATCAGCCGGACTTCGCCGACCGCGTCGCGCTCGAAGACGCCGAGACAGCCGCAATAGATGAAATAGAGGCAGTCGCCGGGCTCGCCCGCTTCGAACAGCACCGTTCCGCCGGAAATCGCGATCGGCGCCATTTCCGCGGCGATCGCGTCGACCGTTTCCCTGTCGAGCCCGCTCATCATGCGCGCCGCGCGCCACAGCGCGTCGCGCCACTCCCGATCGAAGTCGGTGCTGCCAGAGCCCTCGACGTTCACTTTCGGTCCTCCCGGGGCGGAGACTGGCACCGAGCCTGCGCCCACGCAAGCGCGCGGCCAAAAGAAAAGGAGCGGCGCATGGCCGCTCCTTCCCCCACAAGAACCGATAGATCGTTCAGAGACCGCCGTTGACCACGAGGCACTGGCCGCTGACATAGTCGCTGTCGGGCGAACAGAACAGATAGACCGAACCGGCCGCTTCCTCCGGCAAGCCGCCACGGCCGAGCGGGATCATCTGGTTCATGGCCGCGATGCGCCCGCCCTGCACGCCGATCTTCACCTGCCGGCCCTGCACCTCGATGGTGCCGCTCTCGCCTTCGGTCAGCGGCTTGGTCAGGCGCGTCTGGATGTAGCCGAACGCCACGGCGTTCACCGTCACGTCGTAGCGCCCGAACTCCTTGGCCAGCGTCTTGGTCAGGCCGACGATGCCCGCCTTGCCGGCCGAATAGTTCGACTGGCCGGCATTGCCGTTGACGCCCGAGGTCGAGGAAATGTTGACGACCTTGCGCACGATGCGCTTGCCCTCGGCTCGCTCCTTCTCCACCGCTTCCTTGAAGTGGATCTGGAAGGCGCGAAGAATGCGGAACGGCGCCGTCAGGTGCACGTCGAGGATGGCGTACCACTGCTCGTCGGTCATTTTCTGGATGACGCTGTCCCACGTGTAGCCGGCGTTGTTGACGACGACGTGGCAGCCGCCGAAGGCGTCGACCGCCGTCTTGACGATACGATCGCCGAAATCCGCCGCGGCGACGTCGCCGACGCAGGCAACGGCCTTGCCACCCATCTTCTCGATGGCGGCGATGGTCTCCTTCGCCGGAGCCTCGTCGATGTCGTTGATCACCACCTTGGCGCCGTCGCGCACCAGGCGAAAGGCGATTTCCTGGCCGATGCCGCGACCGGAACCGGTGACGATGGCGACCTTGCCGTCCATTTGACCCATATCAGTTCTCCAGAGCTTTTCAGTTTCTAGGCGGCAGCCACGGTGGCGCTGCCCTGCAGCGTCGGCTTGCCGTCCTGGTTGATGCAGTTGACTTCCAGATCGATCAGCTTCTCGCCGTTCTCCTCGCGCTTGCCGACCACCTTGCCGGTGACCGTGATCTCGTCGCCGACCCAGGTGATGGTCGAGAAGCGCGTGCCGAGCTTGCGAATCTGCGTCTGCGGTGCGAACGACGTCACCTGCCGGCCGAGAAACGCCATCGACAGCATGCCGTGCGCGAACACGTCCTTCATGCCGAACTTCTTGGCGAAATCGATGTCGACGTGGATCGGATTGTGGTCGCCCGAACCGCCGCAATAGAGCGCCAGCTGATGGCGGGAGATCGGCGGCAGCTTGAGCGGCTTGAGTTCGTCGCCGACCTTGACCTCGTCGAACTTCGGAGTCTTGACCATGATCGCCTCCCTATTGCTTGGTCGGATTTCGCACGACCGTGATCGAACGCGCCTTTGCGACCGGCTTGCCGGCCTCGTTGGTGACGTCGATCTCGCTGACGACGAACCACAGCGCGCCGCCCTTCTTGTCGTAGACGTCGGTGATCTTCTGCTGGCAGGTCAGGCGGTCGCCGACGTAGATCGGCGCAAAGTATTCGTATTGCTGCTCGCCATGCAGGATCCAGCCGATGTTGACGTCGATGAGCTTCAGCATGCCGCCCTTGTTGGGATCGTCGTTGGTGACGGCCGTGATGAAGGTCGGCGGCGCAACGATGGTCTTGTACCCGGCCGCCTTGGCCGCGGCCTCGTCGGTGTGAATCGGGTTCTCTTCCCCGATGGCCTTGCAGAACAGACGAATCTTGCCCGCCTCGACCGTGGCGGTGAATGCCGGGAACTTGTGCCCGACGTGTTTCTTGTCGATGGCGAATTCGGCCATTGAGCCTTCTCCCATTGAATTTTCTCGATCTACGGCACGAAAAAGCCCGGTCCGTTCGACGCGGACCGGGCTTGGATTCCTCTATCGACTACTCGTAGCGGCCGATGATCGAGATGCTCGAAACGTTCTCGCGCGGCGCGCCGCCCAGGTTGTGGGTCATGCCGATGCGCGGGTCCTTGAGCTGACGGGCGCCGGCGCGGCCCTGCAGCTGGAGATACATTTCGTAGAGCATGCGCAGGCCCGACGCGCCGATCGGATGGCCGAAGCACTTCAGGCCGCCATCGATCTGGCAGGGCACCTTGCCGTCGGCGTCGTAGAAGCCGTCCAGCACGTCCTTCCAGCCCTGGCCTTCCTCGGAGATGAACAGATCCTCCATGGTCACCAGCTCGGTGACGGAGAAGCAGTCATGGACCTCGAACATCGAGACTTCGTTGCGCGGCGCCTTGATGCCGGCTTCTTCGTAGGCGCGCTTGGCGGCAATCCGCGTGGTGTGGAAATAGCTGCCGTCCCACGAATTGTGGCCCGATTCCGAACCGTTCGACACGGCAAGCTGCAGCGCCTTGACGGCGATCAGATTGTCCTTGCCGAGCGACTTGGCGATTTCGGGCGTCGTGACGATGGCCGCCGCCGCGCCGTCCGACACGCCGCAGCAGTCGAACAGGCCGAGCGGCGAAGCGATCATCGGCGCATTGAGGATCGTGTCCATGTCCACCGCCTTCTGGAGGTGGGCCTTCGGGTTCTTCGCGCCGTTCTGATGGCTCTTCCACGACACGTGGCCGATGGCGCGCTTGAGGTCGTCGTACTTGACGTCATGACGCGCCATGTAGGCCGAGGCGAGCTGGGCGAAGTTGCCCGGCGCCGTCGTGTTGGCGGCCCAGAGCTGCTGCAGCGGCGCGCCGCGGCCGCCCGGCAGACCGCCGTAGCCGGTGTCCTTGAGCTTCTCGACGCCGAGCGCGAGCGCGAAATCGACCGCGCCCGAGGCAACGGCGTAGCAGGCGCCGCGGAAAGCCTCGGTGCCCGAGGCGCACATGTTCTCGACATGCGTCACCGGGATGTTCGGCAGGCGCAGCGTCGTCGACAGCGGGATGCCCGACTTGCCGACATGCACCTCGTCGATGGCGGTGGAGAACCACGCCGCCTGGATCTGGGTGACGTCGATGCCGGCATCCTTGATGCATTCCAGGAACGCCTCGACCATCAGCCCCTCGGCGCCGCTGTCCCAGCGCTCGCCGAACTTCGAGCAACCCATGCCGAGGATCGCAACCTTGTCCTTGATTCCCTTCGCCATCGCAAAGTTCCTTTCGTGGCAGTGAACCGGTGGCCGGTTCGTTAATCTACAGCTCCCAACTCGTCGGACGCCGGCGTCAGACCGGCGTCGCCTTCCAGAAATAGCGCTTGAAGCCGCCGCGCATGCTGTCGACGTCGCGGATGCGGAACGTCATGCGCATGCGCTGGCCGACCTTGACCTGCTCGGCGTCGCAGTCGGTGAAATCGGCCATGAACCGACCGCCCTCCGGGAAGGTGATCATGCCGTAATACGCCGGCGGATCGGGCGAGAACACCAGCGAGTCGGCCGACCAGGACATGATCGAGCATTCCAGCCCGGCGAACGAGAACGGCTCCTGGCTGTCCACCGCATGGCAGTTCGGATTGACGCAGACCTGGCTGCGCGGGAACTGCACCGTACCGCAGACCTTGCACTTGCCGCCGACCAGCCCGTAGATCATGTCGCGATTGCGATAGAGGATCGACAGTGCGGTCTTCTTGTCGAATTCGGCGCGCATGCCTTTCTCGAGCGGCAGCATGTCGTTGAAGGCGAGGAACTTCATGTAGTTCTTCTCTTCCTTCCGGCGCTCCAGCCAGCCGCTGATGCCGTTGCGCTTGGACAGCTTCGCCAGTTCGGCCGTCACTTCGAAGACCAGAACGTCGAGGCCCTGGCCGAAGCCGACCACCATGATCTTGTCGCCAGCCTTGGCGCCTTCCAGCGCATGCACCAGCATGACCAGCGCATGGGCAGAGCCGGTATCGCCCAGCTTGTCCTGCAGCAGATCGCGCACCGCGGTATCGGCGATGCCCGCGGCCTTGGCCATCTGCTTGGGCACCGCGCCCATCAGGCTCGGCATGATGAAGTGCGCGATGTCGGAGCTCTTCAGATTTAGCTGGGCCAGCGCCTTCTTCAAGGCCGGCGGCACGATCTTCGAATAGCCCTCGTCGCGGATCCAGCGCTCTTCCCAGGTGTAGTCGAAATCTGATTCGTCGCCGCGGAAATGATCGACGAAATCGACCGACGTCGAATAGCCGCCGAGAAACTTGGCGATCACCTTGTCCGTGCCGACCATCAGCGCCGCCGCGCCGTCGCCGAACTGCAGCTCATGCGCCGAAGCGACGCGCGTCTTGCGCTTGTCGGACGCCGTCACCATGACGCGGCGACCGCCGCGGGCGGCATCGAGCGCCGCCATCAGCGCCGACGTCCCGGCCTTCTGCGAGCCGGCGAAATCCGCCACCGCTAGGCCTTCCTCGCGATGCAGCGCCGTGCCGATCACGCCGGCGTTCTGACGATCCTTGAACGGTTGCGTGGTCGAAGCGAAGTAGATCGCATCCATGTCGGCATCGGCGCCGGCGAGGCAGTCACGGGCGGCTTCCACCGCCATGGTGATGGAATCCTCGTCCCAGTTGCCGATCGCGCGCTCGCCCTTGGCCGAACCGCGCAGGCCGGGCGCGAACCACTTGTTGGCGGCGTATACGGCCTGCCGGTCCAGGCGCAGGCGCGGAACGTAGCCGCCATAAGCGGTGATGCCTACCATGCTTCAATCTCCCTTACGTCGAACTGTCGGAATCTCGCACGCCGCGCGCAGCGCAGCGTGAACAAGCGTTTATGCTAATGCGCAGAACTCGGCAAGTCCCCCCAAATTTTCGCCGGCTCCTGCGAGCCGGACATGCAATTTTGCGGCGCGAAATGGGTTGCGGAACGCAAAAAGGCGGGCAATTGCCCGCCTTTCCACAACGAGTTCAAGCGCTTCACGCCGCTTCGGCCATGATCTGCCCATAACGCGTCAGGTGGAACTGGTGGTTGCCGAAGATGCTGTCGATCATGGTCAGCCGCTTGAAGTAGTGGCTGACGTTCAGTTCGTCGGTCACGCCCATGCCGCCGTGCAGCTGTACGGCGCCCTGGCCGACGAAACGGCCCGACTTGCCGATCTGAACCTTGGCCGCCGACGCGGCCTTGCGCCGCACCGCCGGATCGGAATCGTCGATCTTCAGCGTCGCCATCAGCACCATCGATCGCGATTCCTGAGCATGGGTGAACATGTCGACCATGCGGTGCTGCAGCACCTGGAACTTGCCGATCGGCACGCCAAACTGCTTGCGGGTCTTGATGTACTCGTGCGTCGCCGCATTCAGCGCATCCATGCAGCCGACCGCCTCGGCGCAGACCGCGACGGTCGCCCGATCGATAATCTCCTCGAGCAGCGACAGACCGTCATCGACCTTGCCGACGACGGCATCGGCGCCGACGGAGACCTTGTCGAAGGTCAGTTCGGACGCGCGCAGCGCATCCTGCGTGGGATAGTCGCGCCGGCTCAGCCCCTTGGCGTCCTTGGCGACGAGGAAAAGCGTGATGCCCTTGGCGTCGCGCTGGCCGCCCGAGGTGCGGGCCGCGACGATGATCTGGTCTGCGGACGGGCCGTTGAACACCACACCCTTCTGGCCGGAGATGACGTAACCCGATCCGTCCTTCTTGGCCGTCGTTGCGACGTCGGCGAGATTGTAGCGCGCCTGCTTTTCGAAATAGGCCAGTGCGAGCTGCGTCTTGCCCTCGATCAGCGACGGCAGGATCGCCTCCTTCTGCGCCTTGCTGCCGCCGCGGGCGATGGTTTCGCCGCCCAGCAGAACGGTCGGCAGATACGGTTCCAGCACCAGGCCGCGTCCGAACTGCTCCATGACGACCGAAGTCTCGACCATGCCCCAGCCCAGTCCGCCGGCCTCTTCGGAGAAGGGAATGCCCAGCCAGCCGAGCTCGGCGAACTTGGCCCAGTTGCCCTCGAGCCAGCCAAGCGATGTCGCCGCGTTCTTGCGCCTGGTTTCGAACGCGTATTGCTCGCGCACGAAACGCTCGACGCTGTCCTTCAGCATGTTCTGGTCGTCATTCAGCGAAAGATCCATTGTCCCACTCCCAAGGCCGCAGCGGCGGCGTCCGTCTTGCTTCTTCGTCCGGTGAATTCGGCCGCTACAGGCCCAGCACCATCTTGGCGATGATGTTCTTCTGAATTTCGTTCGAGCCGCCGTAGATCGACGTCTTGCGTACGTTGAAATAGCGCGGCGCGGCCGTCGTCGCATAGGCGGGGCCGACCGGTTCCTCGTTGCTGCCCTGCCACAGCAGCCCCGGCAGATAGGGATTGGCGTAGTAGCCGACAGCCTCGACCGCCAGTTCGGTGATGCGCTGCTGGATTTCCGAACCGCGGATCTTCAGGAACGAAACTTCCGGGCCCGGCGCACCGCCGGCGGCTTCCGAGGAAAGGATCCGCAGCTCGGTGAACTCCAGCGCCTGCAGCTGGATCTCGAGATCGGCTATCTTGTCGCGGAAGGCGCCGTCCTGGATCAGCGGCTTGCCGTCCTGCTGTTCCGAGGCGGCGATGCGCTTGAGCGATTCGACGCCCCGCTTCGATTGCGGCACGGCGGCGATGCCGGAACGTTCGTTGGCCAGCAGGAACTTGGCGTAGGTCCAGCCTTCGCCCTCCTTGCCGATCAGGTTCTCGGCCGGCACCTTGACGTCGGTGAAGAACACCGAATTAACCTCGTGACCGCCATCGGCCATGATGATCGGCTGCACAGTGACGCCAGGAGACTTCATGTCGATCAGTAGGAAGGAAATGCCTTCCTGCTGCTTGGCGTTCACGTCCGTCCGCACCAGGCAGAAAATCCAGTCGGCATACTGGCCAAGCGTGGTCCAGGTCTTGGAGCCGTTGACGATGTAGTGGTCGCCCTCGCGCACGGCGCGGGTCTTGAGCGAGGCCAGGTCCGATCCGGAGCCCGGCTCGGAATAGCCCTGGCACCACCACACGGTCGATTCGCGGATGCCGGGCAGAAAGCGCTGCTTCTGCTCGTCGTTGCCGAAGGTGTAGATCACCGGCCCGACCATCTTGGTGCCGAAAGGAATGATCGGCGGGCAGTTCATCTCGGCGCAGACATTGTCGAAGATGTACTTCTGGGTCGCGGTCCAGCCAGGCCCGCCGTGCTTCTTGGGCCAGCTAACCACCAGCCAGCCCTTGCGACCCAGCGCCTGCTGCCAGCGCATGTGGTCGTCCTTGCTCAGATGCTTGCCGTTCTTGACCTTGTCCGCGATCTCGGCGGGCAGGTTCTTCTTGACGAAGTCGACGACCTCGGCGCGGAACTTCTGGTCGGCTTCCGTGAAATTCAGGTCCATGGCGTCATCCCTCCTGCGAGCCGTCTCGACCCGCGGAACGGGGCTGCGGCACAGCTCTTTTCTTGATCGCCGCCGATACTAACAGCCGGTTTTGACCGTGCAAGGCGGCTAATCAGCCCCGGTAACGATCACCGCGCCACAGGATTCCAGGGCCTCGATCCGCTCAGCGGAATAGCCCAGTTCGGCCAGCACCTGCCGTCCATCCTGGCCCAGCTTGGGCGCATGGCGACGAAAACTGGTCGGCGTCTTCTCGAAGTCCATCGGATTGCGGAAGGTGACGATCGGCCCCTCGGTCGGATGTTCCCGCTCGGCATAGAATCCGACGGCGTCAAGATGAGGATCGTGCAGCAATTCCTCCAGCGAGCGCACTGCCATCACCGGAATATCGGCCGCTTCCATCAGCGCCACCCATTCCCGGGTGGTCTTGGCGCGCATGACCTCGTCCATGATCTGGTAGAGCTCGTTGTAGCGCCGCGCGCGCTGCTGGGCATCGGTGAAGCGATCGTCGGCCGCAAGATCGGGTCGCCCGACGATCTCGAAATAGCGCGCCCAATGACGGTCGGTATACGGCAGGACGCAAATGTGGCCGTCCTTCGTCTCGAAGGGATGGCGATACTTGTTGATGATGCGGTCGTACCCCATGGTGCCGATCGCCGGCTTGTAGGTTTCGCCGAACAGATGCTCGGTCATCCAGAAGGCCGTCATGGTCTCGAACATCGGCACTTCGATCTTCTGGCCCTCGCCCGTCTTCTGGCGATGCACCAGCGCGCCGAGCGTCGCGATCGCAAGATGCAGACCCGTTGTCTTGTCGGCGATCAGGCTCGGAATGTACTGCGGCGGCGTGCCGTCGACCCGCGATTGCAAAGTCGCCGCCCCCGAAGCGCCCTGCACCAGATCGTCGAAGGCCGGCCGGTCGCCATACGGCCCCTTGCGGCCATAACCCATGGCATAGGCATAGATGATGCCGGGATTGACCGCCTTGAGATCCTCGTAGCTCAAGCCCAGCCGGTCGATCGCCTGCGGCCGGTTGTTGTGAATGAAGATGTCGGCGTCGCGCACCAGTTCCTTGACGATGGCGATCGCTTCCGGCTTCTTCAGGTCGAGGCACAGCGAACGCTTGTTGCGATTGGCGGCGATGTAGATCGGCCCCATCTTGTCGGTTCGGCCGAGGCCGGAGTTGCGCAGCAGGTCGCCCTGCGGCGGTTCGATCTTGATCACGTCCGCGCCCATGTCGGCCATCATCTGGGTGGCGTAGGGCCCCAG
>JBDZUM010000201.1:0-3657 GCA_040255215.1 Rhodospirillaceae bacterium | reverse complement strand
GCGGCGAGGGCGCGGCGCAGCAGATCCTCGCGCCGGCCGGCGATGGTCACGTAGCGCAGGTCGCGCCAGTCCTCGAGCATGTTGTCATACCACGGCGAGAACGGATTGCCGGACTGCCCCAGCGGCACGACGAATCGGGTGCGGTCGAGATCGGCAAAATCCATCACCGAACGCATCGTCGCCCCGTGGATGGCGGCGAACGGCGCGCGCGCGACGCGGGCGCTGGGGCTGGCGCGGTTCAGCGTATGGAAGCCGCCATCGACGGGGATCGAGCGATTGCCGAGGAAGCGCAGCGGCGGGATGTTGTCGAACAGGCGATGGCGGAACCAGGCGAAGTGCGCGTCGCCCCAGCGCCAGCTCTCCGGCGTGCCGCCAAAGCGGTCGGACAGTTCGTCGAGCGCCGCGCCCAGGGCCTTGCCCATGATGCGCTCGCAGCTCTCGGTCTCCGCGGTGTTGACGTCGTCGCACCAGCTCGGCGCGCGCTGCAGCAGGCGGCGCAGTACGGTCACTTCCTCGCTGCGCATGTCCTCGAACAGCCGCTCGCCCAGCTCGTCGGCATAGAGGGCGCGATGCAGGGCGCGCAGCCAGGCGACGTAGATCAGCGGCTCGGCGCGATCGCGGAGCATGCGCCCGTCCCAAAGCTGCAGCCGCGCCATGGCGGCATCGGCCAGCGGGTGCAGGCGCTCGGCGCGCATCAGGATCGGCAGCATGTCGGCGGCGTCGGGCGAGAGCGCGTCGGCCTGGATCGAGATCATGGTGCTGACGGTATGGGCGCGGCCCAGCGCCAGCATGGCTTCGGCGCGTTCCTGGCGGTAGGGCTCGGCCCAGTCGCGGGTGATGAAATGCGGATAGTCGGGCGCAACCACTCGTGCGTTGGCGTTGACCAGCCGGCCGGCGGCGGGGTTGAAGGCGCGTGGCAGTTCGTCGAACGGCACGATGCCGGTCCAGTCGTATTCGCCGTTCCAGCCGGGTGCGGGCGTCGAGCCGTCGCCGTTGCGGCGCAGGGGAATGCGGCCGGGCGAGGTGAAGCCGATGTTGCCGCTGGTGTCGGCATAGACGATGTTCTGCATCGGTCCGACATAGAGGCGCAGCGCCTCCTGGAACTGCTCCCAGTCCTGCGCCAGGTTGACCTTGGACAAGGCCTCGACCGAGGTGTCGGCGGCGTCGAGGGCGACGGCCTGCAGCGCCAGCACATGGCCGGGCTCGACGATCGCCGGTCCCGGCGCGCCCGCCAGCAAATCGGAAACGACGGGGCCATGGCGCGTCTCGCGCACCCGCAGCTTGACCTCGCCGCCATTGCGGATGCGGATGATTTCGTCGCGGATCTTGAACGGCGTGACGCCGTCGGGCGTGACGTAGCGGTCCGGATTGGTCGGATCGATCTTCTCGATGAAGAGATCCTGGCTGTCGAGATTGGTGGTCGTGAAGCCCCAGCCGATGCGGGTGTTGTGGCCGAGCACGACGCCAGCCGAGCCGGGCGATGTGGCACCGCGGATGTCGAAGCCCGGGCCGACCAGGCGCGCGAGATACCAGGTGGCGGGCGCGTCGAAGCCCAGATGCGGATCGTTGGCCAGCAGCGGCAGGCCGGTCTGGGTCTGGTTGCCGGCCAGCACCCATTCGTTGGACGCCATCGTCTTGGCGATGCCCGGCAGGCCGCTGAGATCGAACAGCTGGTCGAGCGGCAGGCGCAGCAGCGCTTCGCGGGCGGCGCCCAGCGTCGTATGGGCCTCGGCGGGATAGTCGGGGAAGAGATCGCCGGCGCGGCCGGGCGGCAGCGCCTTGAAGACGCGGGCGCGCAGCAATTCCTGGCGCCAGTTGCCGTCGAGGGTCAGCGACATCAGCTTGCCCCAGAGCAGCGAATCGACCGGCAGCCAGGGCTCCGGCGCGTGCTGCAGCACGACGAATTCCGGCGGCAGGGCGCCGCGGCGGCTTTCCAGCCAGGCATTGACGCCGGCGGCATAGGCTTCCAGCCGTGTCTTCATCAGCGGCGAGAGCGCCTTGTAGCTCTCCTCGGCGCGGTTGCGGATGCCGAGCGTGCGCATGGTGCGGTCGATCGGCAGGAATGGCGTGCCGATGGAAATGCCGAGCAGCGAGGCGGGAAGCAGCTCCGAGAGCCGTCCGCTGGCCAGCCGGCGCGTCATTTCCATCTGCCACAGCCGGTCCTGGGCATGGACATAGCCCAGCCCGAACAGCGCATCTTCCAGCGAGTTGGCGAAGACATGCGGCACGGCATTGCGGTCGCGCACGATCTGGATGGGCTTGGCTGCGCCCTTGACCACGAGATCGGCGTCGTAGTCGGGCAGGGACGAGCGCATGTGGAACCATGCGCCGGCCAGCAGCACCGCCAGCACGACGGCAAGTCCAAGCGCTGCGCCGCCGATCCAGCGCAGCAGGCGGCGCAGGAAAGGCGGCAGCCTCACGCCTGCAGCTCGGCCAGGATGGCGGCGCGGTCGGCGTCGAGATCGGGTGCGCGGCCGCGCGTGCTGGGATCGGCGAAGGCGGAGAGCTTGATGGGATTGCCGGCCATCTTCAGTTCGCCGACTTCCGGATCCCGGGTGCTGACCACCATGTTGCGGTGAAGCACCTGCGGATCGTTCAGCGCCTGCTCGACATTGTTCATCGGCCCGCACGGCACGCCCGCCGAGTCCAGCAGCGCCAGCCAGTGGGCCACGGTGTCGGCCGCGAAGGCCTTCTCCATCTCGATCTTCAGCCCGTCATGGTTCTGCGTGCGCAGGTCGTTGCTGGCGAAGCGCGGGTCCTGCAGCAGGTTGGGCGCGCCGATGGCGTTGCACAGCCGGGCGAACAGCCCGTCGTTGCCGGCCGCGACGATGATATGCCCGTCGCGGGCGCGATAGGCCTCGAACGGCGTGATCGATGGATGCCGCGCGCCGATCGGACCCGGCACCTGGCCGGTGGCGAAGTAGCGGGCGATGGCATTTTCCAGAATGGCGATCTGGCAGTCGAGCATGGCGACGTCGATCTTCTGGCCCTGGCCGGTCTGGCTGCGATGGTAGAGTGCGGCGTTGACGCCGATGGCGGTGAACAGGCCGGCGGTGATGTCGCCGACGGAGGTGCCAACGCGGGTCGGCGGGCCGCCGGGATGGCCGGTGATGCTCATGATGCCGCCCATGCCCTGCACGACCATGTCGTAGGCGGCGCGGGTGCGGTAGGGGCCGCTGTCGCCGAAGCCGGAAGCGGCGGCGTAGATCAGCTTCGGATGCTTCTGCTTCAGCGTCTCGTAGCCGTAGCCAAGCTTCTCCATGGTGCCGGGACGGAAATTCTCGACCAGGACGTCCGCCTTCGCGAGCAGCTTTTCGAAGATGGCGCGGTCCTCGGCACCCTTGAGATCGAGCGCGATGCTCTGCTTGCCGCGGTTCAGCGACATGAAATAGGCCGACTTGCCCTTGAGGAAGGGGCCGATATGGCGCGAATCGTCGCCGACTTTCGGCGACTCGACCTTGATGACGCGGGCGCCGAGGTCGTAGAGCATCATGGTGCAGTAGGGCCCGGCCAGCACGCGGGTCAGGTCGATTACCGTGATGCCGTTCAGGGGCCCCTGCGGCGGGGCGTTTTCGGCTGTCATCGCCGCTCCATCGAGATCGAGAAAAGTCGGGCTTTCCGGGGAAAAGCGCTTCGTTTTCTAGCCGAGGCGGGCGG
>JBDZUM010000077.1:0-19905 GCA_040255215.1 Rhodospirillaceae bacterium | reverse complement strand
GTCGACAAGTTCGAGTATCGCCGCGGCTACAAGTTCTCGACCTACGCCACGTGGTGGATCCGGCAGGCCATCACCCGCTCGATCGCCGACCAGGCGCGCACCATCCGCATCCCGGTGCACATGATCGAGACCATCAACAAGCTGGTGCGCACTTCCCGCCAGATGCTGCACGAGATCGGCCGCGAGCCGACGCCGGAAGAGCTGGCCGAGAAGCTCGGCATGCCGCTCGAGAAGGTGCGCAAGGTGCTGAAGATCGCCAAGGAGCCGATCAGCCTCGAGACGCCGATCGGCGACGAAGAGGATTCGCATCTGGGCGATTTCATCGAGGACAAGAATGCCGTCATACCGATCGACGCGGCGATCCAGTCCAACCTGCGCGAGACGACGACGCGGGTGCTGGCGACGCTGACGCCGCGCGAGGAGCGCGTGCTGCGCATGCGGTTCGGCATCGGCATGAACACCGACCACACGCTCGAAGAGGTCGGCCAGCAGTTCAACGTCACGCGCGAACGTATTCGCCAGATCGAGGCCAAGGCGCTGCGCAAGCTCAAGCATCCGAGCCGTTCGCGCCTGCTGCGCTCGTTCCTCGACACCTGATCGTTGCCAGTGCGGCACGGATCGAAGGCCCGGCTCTTGCCGGGCCTTTTGATTTCGCGGATAAGGAAGCGCTGCCTCGGGGCCCGTAGTTCAGTGGTTAGAACGAGCCGCTCATAACGGTTATGTCGCAGGTTCGAATCCTGCCGGGCCTACCATTTTTCCCGTCGCTCACCAGCCGGTCACCTTGAGCAGGCCCCAGAACGCCATCAGCGCGCTGGCGACGTAGCCGGCGATGCGCGCATGCCAGTAGTAGCGTTCGGTCAGCACCTGCCCGATCTTGCGCTGGACCACCGGGTCGGACGGCGCCGGACGCGGCTCCAGCAGCAGCCACAGTTCGGTGTCGCGATAGGGCCGGCGCTGGGCGTTCATGCCCTTGCCGAGCATGACGATGCCGGCCATGCCGACCACGACGGCGGCAGCCTTGATCGAGGCGGCGAAATCATGGGCGAACCCGACCATGATGCAGGCGGTGCCCAGCAGGACGAAGCCGCAGCCGCGGCGAATGGAAAGGTCGGCGAGACGACGTATGGTTTCGTGATCCATGGCAGTCCGCAAACGAAGCGACCGGGGCACGTGGTTCCCCGTCAGAGCACCAGCATATTCCGTGCCAGAAGCCTTGCGGAAGTGGCCGGTATTCAAGTGCGCGTGACGGAACCCGCCCGCTCAGGCCCCGAGCAGCACCGGCAAAGCCGGCAGTCCCAGCAGTGCGGCGCCGATCGCCCAGATCGCCAGAGAGACGCTATTGCTCCGCTCAAGTCCCTGGAATCGTTCGAATAACGCTGCGGGAATGCCGCTGAGAATGAGCACCGCGGTTGCCCCCAAGAGCGAGGCGGCATAGTCGAGCATCAGCGGATACTGGACGAAGGTCGGGAAAAATTCCTGGATGACGATGCGGCCGAACAGCCTTGCGGCGGGGTTGAAAATGCCGCTCAGGGCGCACAGACCGACGGCAAGGACCAGAAGATGATCGCGCATGACCGCCCCCTCAACCCGCGCCCAGCGGCGGCAGCAGCCCGTAATTGCGGAACACCTGCACCATCGCGAAGCGCAGGAAGAACAGCCAGGCGGCGGTCAGCGGCACGATCAGGATGGGATGGATGGCGGCTGGGCTGGCGAAGCGGACGGCGGCGCAGAACGGATCGGTGATGCGCCGGAAGAAGCGCCAGATGTAGTTCGACGAATCGGGCGGCAGGAAGAAGCTCAACAGCAGGCGGCCGAGCAGGGTGTAGATCAGCACCGCCAGCGCGTAGTCGGCGAGAAAATAGTACCAGTACTCGATAACCAGATTGTTCATCGTCGCCGTCGCGCTCCCCTGCCGGCTCTAGCGGCCGGCCTTGGCCCAACATGCCCAAAAAGAAAGGGGCCCGCAATCGGCGGGCCCCACTCCTTCGGCCTTGCGCCTGCGAAGGCGCCCGCGCTCAGGCGGTGGCGTCTTTTTCCTTCATCAGCGTCTCGCCGCGCGGCACGCGGATGCTGTCGATGAAGTCCTGCATCTCCTGCGACGGAGCCTTGGTCATCAGGCTGACGATGATGGTGACCGCGAAGCCAACCGGCAGGCCGAAGATGGCCGCCGACAGGTTCGAGATGCCCCACCAGGTCTTCGCGCCGAACATGGCCTCGAAGTCCGCCGGGAAGTACCGGGTCATGATCAGGTAGAACAGCGTCAGGCCGAAGCCGGCGAGCATGCCCGCCACGGCGCCAGCCGTGTTCGTCCGTTTCCACCACACGCCTAGCACCAGCGCCGGGAACAAGCCCGCCGCCGCCAGCGAGAACGCCCAGGCGACGAGCGCCAGGATGCCTCCAGGCTTGGTCTGCGCCACCACCGCCGACAGGATCGCCACCACGATCAGCAGCACGCGCGCCACTACCAGTCGCCGCGCCGTAGAGGCGTTGGGATCGACCATGCGGTAGTAGATGTCGTGGCTGAGAGCGTTGGCGATCGCCAGCAGCAGGCCGTCGGCGGTCGACAGGGCGGCGGCCAAGCCACCGGCGGCCACCAGGCCGGCGATGACGTAGGGCAGCCCGGCGATCTCCGGGGTCGCGATGACGATGATGTCCGGGTTGTACTTGAACTCGGCGATCTGCACGATGCCGTCGCCGTTGCCGGCGAAGCCCGAGCACATTGCCGCCGCCGACTGGGCCGCGTCGCAGACGCCGACCAGGCCGAGTTCGGAGTAGATCCTCACCCAGTTCGGCAGGCTCGACACCGTGGCGCCGATGACGTTCTGGTACACTTCCAGCTTCGCGAACGCCGCGTAGGCCGGCGCCGTGAAGTACAGCAGGAAGATGAACAGCATCGCCCAGCCCACGGACTTGCGCGCGTCACGGACGCTCGGCGTCGTGAAGAAACGCATCAGCACGTGCGGCAGCGAGGCGGTGCCGATCATCAGACAGAAGATCAGCGCCAGGAAGTTGACCATGTCGCGGCCGCCCGAGCCCGGCATCATGTGCTGCTTGACCCCGGCCAGCGCGGCCTTGGTCGTCTCGAGATTGGCGATTTCCTGCAGCACCTGGCCGTACATCAGCTGCGGGATCGGAACGCCCGTTTCCTGCGCCGAGAGGATCACCACCGGCACGAGGTAGGCGATGATCAGCACGATGTACTGCGCCACCTGCGTCCAGGTGACGGCGCGCATGCCGCCCAGCATCGAACACACCAGGATGCCGAGCAGGCCGACGAACACCGCCACGTCGTAGCTGATGCCGAGGAAGCGCGAGGCGATCACGCCCACGCCCGTGACCTGGCCGACGATGTAGGTGAACGAGCAGCAGAACAGCACCACGATGCCGATCGTGCGGGCGAAGTTGCCGCCGTAGCGCGATCCCAGGAAGTCGGGAACCGTGTAGGCGCCGAACTTGCGCAGGAACGGCGCGATCAGCACCGCCACCAGCACGTAGCCGCCGGTCCAGCCGACGACGAAGGCGAGGCCGTCGTAGCCGCTGGCGTAGAGGCCGCCGGCCATGGCGATGAACGAGGCCGCGCTCATCCAGTCGGCCGCCGTCGCCATGCCGTTGTAGAGAGCCGGCACGCGCCGTCCCGCCACATAGTATTCGGAGACCTGCATGGTGCGGGTCAGGAACCCGATCGCGGCGTAGACGCCGATCGTCAGGACGACGAAAGCGTAGCCGATGATCCGGTTGGGAACGCCGACCTGCTCGAGGATCGCGAGCAGCACGACGAAGCCGAGGAACCCGCCGGTATATATTCCGTATATCCGGCCGAGGTTCTGGACGAAATCTCCCCTCATGGACTGTGCACTCCCCTCAGTCTTCCGCCATGCCGAATTCTTCATCGATCCGGTTCTGCTTGTTGGCATACCAGAAGATGATGACCACGAACGCGATCAGCGATCCCTGCGAGGCCATGTAGAAGCCCAGCGGAAACCCGAGGATCACGATCCCGTTCAGCGGATTGACGAACATGTGGACGATGAAGCTGAAGAAGAGCCACAGGGCCATGCAGATCCACATCAATGTGGAGGTCTTGGCCCAGTACCTTTCCCGCTGTTCCGTGGTTGGTTGACCGTTCATGCGACATTTCCCCTTTCGAACTTTACTGACCTATTTCGCGGTTCTTTGACTGCCGTTTTTCCCCTGCCAGCGTTCGCCGCCGCAGCCCTGCAACCGGAGGTCACATCGCCGCGAACGGTTTCAACATGCAAGTCGCGTTTCCGCCCGTGGCGGCGCGCGATCGCACCTGTCGATTTCGGTTTCCTTTCTCTTCTCTCCCTGTCGTTATCGGCGCTGTTCCGGACGGCACGCCAAACGAATGATGTTGTTTATTAATTTGAATAGTAACATAAAACTCGGAAGCGAAACAACCGCACCGCGAAACGGGTTATCAACGGCATGACGGCCAGAGGCGCGGAGAACGACCGACCATCTCGCACTCGCGATGGTGCAGTGCGGCAATGGTTACGCACGATCGCCGGGAGGTGGCGCGAGCCGCTCGTGACCGACGCCGTGGGTCTGCGCGAGTTCATCACGGAGCACAGCGCCTACATCGCCCAGAAATGCGCAACCGAGTATTGCCGTGGCAAGGCCGGCACGTTTGGGCAGGATCTGTTTCGCGAGCAGGCGTTTCTCGATCTTCTGACCATTTGCCGCTGGGAAACCTATGTCGCGGCGCTGGGCGACGTGCTGATGCTGGTGGAACGGTTTTTGCGCCCGCACACGCACGCCGAGGACGAGGCGCAGCTGCTGAAGCTGAAACTGACCAAATTATATGCAGCCATCATCGCCACTTATCCACCGCCGCAGCATCGGTCGGAAGGCTGGGGACCGGCGATCGCGGAGTTCGAAGCCCGCATGGCAACCGCCGCGCCGCATCAGGCCGCCAACCCGGCCGATCTTTGCGCGCTCACCGTCAAGCGTCTGAACGGCACCCTGCCGATCCACAAGAACCTGCGGCTGGACGACTACGAGGTCGTGCGCGGACTGGTCCGCTTCCAGTTCATCTGGCTGTGGGACAAGACGGCGCGTCTGGTTCGCGGACCCGAAACGTTGCGGGATCTGCTCGATCATCCGGTCTGAATGCGACGCCGGCCACCGCGTAACCGCCCAGATCGCGCCGGCCTGCTCTATCCCGTCGGTCTGCTGGTCGCTGGCGGCACCATCGCCGGCGGCCTCGTGTGGCAGTCGGCCTATTCGAACGCGACTTTTCTCGCGGCCGCCGGCCTGGCGCTGGGCGCCGCTCTCGTCTGGGGCCGGCTGACCATCGTGACGGCGCGCGAGCGGCAATTGCGTCGCCTCGCCAGCGCCTTGGAGGCGGCGATGGACGCACGCTCGATCGCCCTGCCCGCGATCGACCGCCGCGAGGCCGATCCGCTGGTGGCGCGCCTGCACCTGGCGATCGCCGCCCTTCTGTCCCGCCGCGGCGACGGCCAGGTCGACCAGGAACGCCGGCTCGAGGCCATTCTGGCGTCGCTGCCGCAGCCGCTCGTCGTCACCAACGACCAGGGGCTGGTGACCCTGGTCAACCGGCCGGCAATGGAAATGTTCGGCGCCGACCGTCTCAAACCCGGCACCAGCGTGTTCGACGTCGTCGAGGCGGAAAGCCTGGCGCAGCGCCGACGGGCAAGCCGCGACACCTCGCCCGACGAGCAGCCGCTGCTTCTGGTCGATGGCAGCGCCCTGCCCGCCCGGGTACGCGAGCTCGCCGATCATGGCGGCGCGGTGATTCTGTTTTCCGGCGCCGATGTTTCCGATTCCGGCCTGTCGCACGCGCTCGACCTGCACGAACCGACGCCGCCGCGCCAGCCGCCGCGACCGGAAACGCCGCTCGACGCGCTCGATGTGGTCGTTCTCGATTGCGAGACGACCGGCCTCAACGTCGCTTTGGACCGGGTGCTGAGCATCGGCGGCGTGCGGGTCCACGGCCTGCGCCTGCTGCGACAGGAGACGTTCGACTGCCTGGTCGATCCCGGCGAACCGATCGCGCCTTCTTCCACCGCCATCCATGGCATCACCAACGCCATGGTGTGGGGCGAGCGCTCGCTTGCGGAACGCTGGTCCGAAATCGAACCCCAGCTGCGCGACAGCGTGATAGTCGGCCACAATGTCGGCTTCGATCTGACGATCCTCGAGATCGAACTGCGCCGCGCCGGCATCGAGTGGCGCCGGCCGCCGTCGCTTTGCACCCTGCAGCTCGCCGCCACCCTCGAACCGGAACTGCCGAACCTCAATCTCGAAACGCTGGCGGCAGCCTATGGTATCGAGGTCGCGGGACGGCATACGGCGCTAGGCGACGCGCTGGTCACGGCGGAAGTCTATCTGCGACTTGTCGCCCTGATGCGGCAGCGTGACGACACGACTTTGGCCGATGCGCAGGCCCGGGCGGCGACGGCGCGGGCCGTGATCCGCCAGCAGCAGGCCGCGGGGTGGTAGAGATGGCGGACGACGACGCCCTGCGCCGCATCGACAGCTTCCCCTACCTGCACCGCGCGGCCGACATCATGGTGGCGCCGGTGACCACCGCGCAGGCCGACGACACGCTCGAGGCCACCGTGCGCCGGCTGCAGGAGCGCCGGCACGGCAGCTGCCTCGTCATCGATCGCGATGGCAAGGCGGTCGGCATCGTGACCGAACGGGACATCGTCTATGCGCTCGGCCGGCTGGGCCGCGAGGCGCTCGGCCTGCGGCTGGACGCGCTGATGAGCACGCCGGTCGAGTGGATTGCAGCGGACGCCCTGCTCTACCGCGCCATCGCCCGCATGGACCGCCGGCGCATCCGGCATCTGCCAGTCCTGGACGGCGACGGTCGGCCGCTCGGCATGGTGACGGCGCGCGGCGTCTTGCGCGTCAGGGCCGGGCGCTCGCTGGCGATCGGCGATGCCGTCGAGACGGCCGCCGATGCCGCCGCCTTGCGCGCAGCCCACGACGAACTGCCGGCGCTGGCATCGTCATTGCTGGCCGAGGGCATCGACATTGCCGACATCTGCGCCGTGGTCAGCGGCATCACGCGCGACATCACCGCTCGCGCCGCGCATCTCGCTGGCGAGGAGATGATGGCGGCCGGCGAAGGAACGGCGCCGGCAGCGTGGTGCCTGCTGGTGCTGGGCTCGGCCGGCCGCGGCGAAAGCCTGCTGGCGCCCGATCAGGACAATGCCCTGATCGTTGCCGATGCCGGCCTGCCGGCGATCGACGGCTGGTTCGCGCGCTGGGGCGAGCGGCTCAATGCGCTGCTGGATGCTGCCGGCATACCGCTGTGCAAGGGCGGCGTCATGGTGCGCAACCGCGCCTTCCGCCGCACCGTCGCGGAGTGGCGGCTGGAAATCGCGCGCTGGCTGTCGCTGCCGGTCGGCGAAGCGCTGCTCAACGTCGATATCTTCTTCGACGGCGTGCCTGTGGCTGGCGATCACGCTCTGGCGCGCGAGGTCTATGGCTGGGCCCGCGCCGAAACCGCCAAGGCGCCGGGCTTCCTGCGCCAGCTGGCCGAGGCCGGCACGACCCACCGCCCGCCGCTGGGCCTGTTCGGGACGCTGAAGCTCGAGAACGGCCGCGCCGACCTCAAGCGCGGCGGATTGCTGCCGATCGTTTCGGCAGCCCGGGTCATGGCGTTGAAGACGGCTGCGGACGTGACGGGAACGGCGGAACGACTTGCTGCGGCAGCGGCGGCCGGCCGGCTCGGCGCCGACAACGCGGACGGGCTGATCCAGGCGCGCCGCACCATCGCCGAGGCGATTCTGCGCCAGCAGATCGAGGATCTGCGGCATGGCCAGCCGCCGGGCAATGCCGTCGACCCGCGCCGCCTCAACCGACGCCAGCGCACGCAACTCAAGGACTCGCTGCGTCAGGCCGGCGACTGCGCCACGCTGGTGCAGGACGCGCTGAGCAGCTAGGCGGCAAGCGCGCTAGAAGCCGAACTTCACCTGGACCCCGACCTTCCACTGGGTCGTCGTGTCCCATTCGATCTCGGGATCCCCGTCGCCTTCGTCGCTCTTCACGTCGAGATAGGGGTAGTGGTTCGAGAGTCCGGCCGAACCATACAGCCGGATGTCGACCGACTGGCCGCGATAGCCGAAGCCCAGCGTGCCGTTCAGCCCCCAGGTCAGCTGTTCGTCGGATTTGTCGGTCGATTGCTTGTCCGATGGATTGCCGGTGACGTCGAGCTGGGTCTTCCACTTCGCTGAACTGAAATTCCAGCGCAAATCCCCGTCGATGCCGGCGAAGGCGTAGACGCCGCGCTCGATCGGCACCTCGACATCGACGCCGGCTACCGGACCGCCGCCATACGTGTCGAGTTGCCGCCATTCCTCGAAACGGGCGAAGTTGCCGGCGATCTTGAAACGCGAGGCGTCCTGCGAATCGATGTAGCTGAAATTGACGCCCAATCGGGGGCGCAGTCTCACGCCGTTGTACCGATAGCTGCGCTCGAGGTTGGCATTCAGCTGGTACTGGCTGAACTCCTGCATGATGCGGAAGCGATCGACTTGGCTTGTGGTGAAGAAGCCGCCGTCAGGCGTGGGAATGTCGAAACGCTGTCCCATCAACGGCACGATTGCGGTGTCGAGCTTGGTCTTGCTGCTGAATCCCGTGTAGCTGCCGCCGAACCTGATAGCCGTTTCCGTGCCGGGTATGTAGAAGTAGCCGCTGCCTTGAAGCTCGAAGGCGGACGATCGGCGGTCCTCGTTGACGACATCCCTCTTAAGGAAATTCCCCATGTCCTCGAGCGAATAGGCGCGATAGTTGGGGAGATCGAACTGCGGCAGTCCGATGGCGAAGGTCACGCCGAAAGCGGACTTGCCGTCGTTGTCGAGATAGCCGACTTCCCGGTTGCAGGGTTCGGGATAGGGCGGCATCCGCCCGCGAGCGGCGGCCGCCTTCTGAAGATTGAAGGCAGCCGACTCATAGCGCTGGACCAGCGACACATACTTGTCGAACTCGTCTCTCAGCTGCTTGGCGCGGGCGGGATCCCCAAAGCCGCCGGCCGCCGCGCGCTCGGCGGACCTGACGAGATTCTCGAAGGCCTTGACCGAGCGCTGCGGGGGAATGCCCAGAGCGTTCGATGCCGCAGTCAGGCGGTTTTCCGCCTGCCACAGATCGGCCTGGTTCAAAAGCCGGTAGCTCTCCAGCCGTCCCTGCGCCAGATCGTAGGCGGCGCGGTCGCAGACCTTGATCGCCGCTTCCGCCGCTTTCACCTGGTCGTCGGGGAACAGAGCGCCCCCGTATTCCGTGGCCGAGAGCAGATATCTGCCGTCTACCTGAGCGGCGGCAGGAGCGCCGGTGATCGACGTCGCTCCGAGCTTGTCATTGCTGGAGACGACGACGATCTGTTCCTGACCGGCAGGGGTGTTCTTCAGATCGACTTCCGGTTTCTCGCCACCGAACGGGTTGGCTTTGGTCGTCCCGTCCGGGGCGATGACCTCGAGCTGGGTAATCCTCGTGGGCTTGCCGTCCGCTCCCCGAAGCACGATCTCCGTCGCCCCGGCTTGCGGGACGGCGATCGAAACGAGAAGACCTGCCACGACCAGGCTGGCGTTCCTGAACAGCATCATTGGCTTTCCCCCTTCAGCCCGACCAATGCCGCTTTCGACACAGTCTAGAAGCCGTCGCAGAACGCAGCCCATAATCCAAACCAACTATCGCCGCCGGCCGCCGCACGAGGTCACCCCCCTTCGAATCGGCAAGCTCATGAATCGTTTCGCCGAATCGAGTTCAGGCGCGCTGCGGCCGACGTGGATTTTCTTTCAGGAAATACTGCTGGAGTTTGTGCGACTGCGTCCCAGTCGCGAAACGACGCGAACCGCAGACACGTGCATCGCCGCAATTTCGATTTATGATGCAAACAGACCAAGCCGGCCAATGGCCGGGAGTACGCGTATTCGTTGGACGTGGCAGAGCTTGCGTGGGGGCGCTGTGGCCATGGATGCGACGACGCTGTCGACCCTGATCGATTCGATCTACGACGCCGGGCTTGGCGGACGCTCCTGGCAGGCGGTCATGAGCGAGGTCGCCGCCGCCTTCGGAGAGCGAGGCGGCATTCTCTACGAATTCGACGCCAAGCGCGGCCAGTCCCAGGTGCTCGGCGCCACCGCCGTCGATCCGCGCGCGATCGTGGATTACGAGCAGTATTACGGCAGCATCGACGACTGGAATCGGCGGATTCTGCAGGAGCCGACGCAGCACGCCAATGCCACCCACAATCTGATTCTCGATGCCGAGCTGGAGCGCACCGAATTCTGCAACGACTATCTGCGTCCGCTCGACTACTTCTACGCCATGGGCGCTATCGTGCGGCGTCGCGCCGACCGCACCACCGTGTTCGGAGTCCAGCGCAGCCGTCGGCGCGGTCACTACGACCAGCGCGATTTCGATGCCATGACCATTCTGATCCGCCATGTCGATCGCAGCCTCGAGATTTCCGAGCGGCTGCGCCACGCCGACGGCCATCCAAATGTCGTCGGCGACAGGGGCATCGCGTTGCTGGACGCCGGCGATAAAGTCGTCTTTGCCACGGACGCGACGCTTGGGCTGCTGGCGAGAGCCGGCATGGCGCTGAGCGACGGTCGACTGGCTGCCAAAGATGCGGCCGGACGCAAACTGGAGGACGCCTTACGGCGGATACGCGCTATCGCCCGCCACGATCGATCAACGGCGGAGGCCCTCGACATTCCGTTACCCGATGGTGGCCGGTTGTCTCTCGTCGTCCAGGGGTCCGCAACGGCGATCGACGGCGCGGCCGGGTTCGCATCGCTCGTCGTCGAACTCCGTCGACCCCCGCGCCATGCAACGGCCCTGCTGCAGGAACGATACCGCGCGACGCCGGCCGAAGCTGCACTGGCGCTGGCGCTGGCCGACGGCCATTCGCTGCGGGACATCGCCGAAAAACGAGGCGTCAGCATCAACACGCTGCGCGTCCAGCTGCAATCGGTCTTCGCCAAGACCGGCTGCCATCGCCAGGGCGACCTGATGCGCCTGGTCCTGCAGCTGCGGCATCGCTGAGGCGCCGCTTCCGGCCCGCGTTGCGCCGCCGGCCCCGGGCCGCTAAAACACCGCCCCAATCGCATTCGATCGCAGGAGTTCGCGGTGGCGTCCTACCAGTACATCTACGTCATGAAGGGCCTGTCCAAGACCTACCCGGGCGGCAAGGAAGTCCTGAAGAACATCTGGCTGTCCTTCCTGCCCGGCGCCAAGATCGGCGTTCTCGGCGCCAACGGCGCCGGCAAGTCGACGCTGCTCAAGATCATGGCCGGCCTCGACGACAATTTCACCGGCGAGGCCTGGTCGGCCGAGGGCGCCAAGGTCGGCTATCTGGCGCAGGAGCCGCAGCTCGACCCGGCCAAGGACGTGCTGGGCAACGTGATGGACGGCGCCGGCGAGGTGGCCCAGTACGTGCAGCGCTTCGAGGAAGTCTCGATGAAGCTGGGCGAGGTCACCGACGACGACGAAATGAACAAGCTCCTCGAGGAGCAGGGCGAGCTGCAGGAGAAGATCGACGCCGCCGATGGCTGGGATATCCAGCGCACGGTCGAGATCGCCATGGACGCCCTGCGCTGCCCGGCGGGCGATGCCGACGTCAGCAAGCTGTCGGGCGGCGAGCGTCGACGCGTGGCGCTGTGCCGGCTGCTGCTGTCGAAGCCCGACCTGCTGCTGCTCGACGAACCGACCAACCATCTCGACGCCGAATCGGTCGCCTGGCTCGAGCGCTTCCTGCAGGAATACGAAGGCACGGTCGTTGCCATCACCCATGACCGCTACTTCCTCGACAACGTCGCCGGCTGGATTCTCGAGCTCGATCGCGGCCAGGGCATTCCCTGGGAAGGCAACTATTCGTCCTGGCTGCGCCAGAAGGAAGATCGCCTGGCGCAGGAGGAGAAGGCCGAAACGGCCCGCCGGCGCACCCTGCAGCGCGAGCTGGAATGGATGGGCCAGTCGGCGCAGGCGCGTCGCACCAAGTCGAAGGCGCGTATCGCGGCCTACGAGAAGATGGTCGCCGAAGGCGAACAGCGCTCGGTCGATCAGGCGCAGATCGTCATTCCGCCGGGCCCCCGCCTTGGCGATCTGGTGATCCGGGCCGAACACCTGCGCAAGGGCTACGGCAACCGGCTGCTGATCGACGATCTGTCGTTCAACCTGCCGCCGGGCGGCATCGTGGGCGTCATCGGCCCGAACGGCGCGGGCAAGACGACGCTGTTCCGCATGATCGTCGGCCAGGAGAAGGCCGATGGCGGCGAGTTCACCGTCGGTCCGACAGTCAAGCTGGGCTATGTCGACCAGTCGCGCGACGCGCTGCCGGACGGCAAGACCGTGTGGGAATCGATCTCCGACGGCAACGACGTCATCCAGCTCGGCAAGCGCGAGATGCCAAGCCGCGCCTATTGCGCCAGCTTCAACTTCAAGGGCGCCGACCAGCAGAAGAAGGTCGGCCAGCTGTCGGGCGGCGAGCGCAACCGCGTGCATCTGGCGCGCATGCTCAAGTCGGGCGCCAACGTGCTGCTGCTCGACGAGCCGACCAACGATCTCGACGTCGACACGCTGCGGGCGCTGGAAGAGGCGCTGGTCGACTTCGCCGGCTGCGTCGTCGTCATCAGCCATGATCGCTGGTTCCTCGACCGCATCGCCACCCACATGCTGGCCTTCGAGGGCGACAGCCAGGTGGTCTGGTTCGAGGGCAACTACCAGGACTACGAAGCGGACAAGAAGCGGCGGCTCGGCGCCGACGCCGACCAGCCGCACCGCATCAAGTACAAGCCGCTGACGCGCAACTGACGCGTCGGCCTGCGACAAACGAAAAAGGCCTCGCCGGTCGCCGGCGAGGCCTTTTTCCGTTGCCGGGACCGATTGGCGATCAGCGACTGTTGAACTGCTTGAGGCGGGCGATCAACGCCTCGACCTTGCCGCCATTCTGCGAGATATACGAACTGAAATCCGAGCGCTGCGTCTGGCTCATGCTGACGTTCTCGATCTTCAGGTCGACGACCTTGTAGCCGCCGCCCGCCTTCTCGATTTCCCACACGATGCGGATCGGCGGCGCCCCGCTCGGCCGGCGGATGACGCTGTCGACGTAATTCTTCTCGCCCTGGGTCTGCACGCGGCCGACCTCGAGCTGCTCGCCGGAATACTCCGACAGGCGTTCGGCATAGGTGCGGACCACGTAGGTCTCGAATTCCTTGAGGTATTCGCTGCGCTGCTCGGCGCTGGCATTGCGCCAATGGATGCCGAGCACGAACTTGCCGATCTCGGGAATGTCGAAATTGTCCCTGAAGATGCCGCGGAACTCGGCCTCGCGCTTCTTGGCGTCGCCGCCGGAGGTGTCCTTCAGCACGCCGATGGCGCGGTTCGCCATGTCCTTGACGAAGCCGGCCGGGTCGGCGCTCGCGACGGCAGGGCCGCCGATCGTGGCCAGGGCAGCGAATAGCACAAACGCACGTCTACTGATCACGGCACTCTCCCAGCCGCTCGACCAATTGATTGGCCTAGCGGATGAAAGCCAGCTCGTCCGCGCGCCCCGGGGCTGGCTGAAGTGAAATCGGCTTGCCGCCGGCAGTGCCTTCGTTGCGAATCTCGGCGGCGCGACGCTGCCGGTATGCGCTGCGGATGGCGGCGTAGTAGTCGAGCGAATTGCGCTCGAGGTCGTCGAGCACCTCGATGGTGCGCGAGCGTCCGTCAACGGCCGAAAGTCCGGCCCGGATATAGCCGAGATATTCGACGTCGAGCTTGTTGAACGCGATATTGAACGGATCCCAGAAATAGTCGACGACCAGGCCGATCGCGTCACGCGGATTGGACGGCCCGAGCAGCGGCAGCATCAGATAGGGACCGCCCTCGTAGCCTTTGCCCCATACTCCCAGCGTCTGGCCGAAATCTTCCTTGGTGTGTTCGATGCCAAGCTCGGTTGCGACGTCGAAAATGCCCAGGATGCCGACCGTCGAATTGATAACGAACCGCGCCAGCGTGGTTCCCGCGCGGACCGGGTCGCCCTGGAAGAATTCGTTGAAGGCGGTAACCGGCTCGTTGAGGTTGTCGAGCACGTTGCGGGTGCCGCGCTTGACCGGCGCCGGAGCCCAGTCGCGATAGAACACGGCCGCCGGCCGCAACACCGCCATGTCGACCGCCCGGTTGAAGGCGAAAATGAAGCGATTCGGCAGCTCGAACGGATCGTTGGTGCGCTCGAACTCGGCCTTGGCCTCGGCCGAATCGTCGGCGGGCGTGGCGCAGGCTGAAAGCGCTGCCGCCATGAGCAATGCAACGCAACCGACGATCAAGGATTTGATGCTCATTGGAATACGACTTTATCCTAATCCCGACCCGGCTGATACGATGTCGCATCCCACCGCGCCGTCCCCCAAGATTTGCTCGCCTGTCGCGTGCTGCGCCATCCTCGACGAACGGGCTGCGGCATAACAGCTTTGCAAACAATCGTTTACCACCCCGTTCCCGGCATTGAAAGGAAAGCCGTCCGGCTCGACGCGAGATCGGATCGAGTGTTGCGGGGATGCCGCACTCCGCAGTTTTTCGCGGAAAACCGCGGTAGGTTGCCTAGTTGCAGCCGCACTGCGGAGTTCCGTTCCTGTGGAAAACTGACAGCGGCGTCAATCCGCAGAAAATTTATTTGCATAGATATAAGGATATTTTTATATATCAGGCGAGGTGATCATGATTGATCTGCTGACCGCCCTGAAAGCCATTGGCGAGGAGACTCGCCTGCGCATCCTTGCGCTGTGCGCCCACGACCAGATCAACGTCAGCGACCTGACGCAGATACTCGGCCAGAGTCAGCCGCGCGTATCGCGCCATCTCAAGCTGATGGTCGATGCGGGCCTGCTCGAGCGCTTCCGCGAAGGTCCCTTCGCCTATTTCAGGCTGCGTCGCGACGGCGAAGCGGCGCGGCTGGCCGATTCGGTGGTGGCCCTGCTGCCCGAAGGCGAACGCGCGCTGGAAAGCGACCGCCGGCGTCTGCAGGCGCTGAAGGAGCAGCGCGAACATCGTATCGCCAGCTACTTCCGCGACAACGCGCCGGAATGGCACCGGCTGCGCTCGCTGCACATCGACGACAGCAAGATCGAGCGGGTGATCGTCGGGTTGCTGCGCGAGAAGCCGGCGCCGACCCTGCTCGACATCGGCACCGGCACGGGGCGCGTGCTCGAGGTGCTGGCGCCGTATTTCCGTCGCGGCATCGGCATCGACCAGTCGCACGAAATGCTGTCGCTGGCCCGCGCCAATCTGGCCCGAGCGGGCGTCGGGAATGCCGAAGTCCGGCAGGGTTCGATGTACGCGCTCGATATGCCGGACGATTCCTTCGACGTCGTCACCTTGCACCAGGTCCTGCACTACGCCGAAGACCCGCAGGCGGTTCTCGAAGAGGCCGCCAGGGTGTTGCGGCCGGGCGGACGACTGATCGTGGTCGACTTCGCGCCGCACGAACTGGTCCATCTGCAGCGCGAGCATGCCCATCGCCATCTGGGATTCGCCGACAACCAGGTATCGGGCTGGCTCGCCGCCGCCGGCCTGCTGGTCGGTTCGCCCCGCCATCTGCCGGGCGAACGCCTGGACGTCAGCATCTGGGTCGGCGAACGGCCGCCCGAAGCGGCGGCTTCCGCTTCCATCGCCAGCACGCAGCATCCCGAGGTCCGCTCATGATCCCCTCCTCTCCCTTGCGCTCGCCGGCGCCGAATTTTCCGGCGCGGCAGGCCAGCGAGCTGCGCGTGTCGTTCGAATTCTTTCCGCCCAAGACCGACGCCATGGCGCAGTCGCTGTGGCAGGCCGTGAAGCGCCTCGAACCGCTGCATCCCAGCTTCGTTTCCGTGACCTACGGCGCCGGCGGCTCCACGCGCCAGCGCACGCACGAGACCGTCACGCGCATCCGTCGCGAGACCTCGCTGGCGCCGGCGGCGCATCTGACCTGCGTCGGCGCCAGCCGGGCGGAGATCGACGAGGTGGCGCGCGCCTACTGGGACGCCGGCATCCGCCATATCGTGGCGCTGCGCGGCGATGCCCCGCCGGAAGCCGGCGGCCGTTACCAGCCGCATCCGGACGGCTATGCCTATGCCGCCGACCTGATCGCCGGGCTGAAGAAGGTCGCCGATTTCGAGATCAGCGCCGCGGCCTATCCCGAGACGCATCCGGAGGCGCAAAGCGCCGATGCCGATCTGGAGAACCTGAAGCGCAAGGTCGATGCCGGCGCCAGCCGGGCCATCACCCAGTTCTTCTTCGAGCCCGAGGATTTCCTGCGCTTCCGCGATCGCGCCGCCGCGGCCGGGATCGCCGTGCCGGTGGTGCCGGGCGTGCTGCCCGTTTCGAATTTCGCGCAGGTGACCCGGTTCTCCGCCATGTGCGGTGCGAAAGTGCCGGGCTGGATGGCCGACCTGTTCGACGGTCTCGACGACGATCTGGAGACCCGTCGCATGATCGCCGCCACGGTCGCCGGCGATCTGTGCCGGCGGCTGCAGACCGAAGGCATCCGCGATTTCCACTTCTACACGCTGAACCGCGCCGACCTGACCTACGCCATCTGCCATCTGCTGGGCGTGCGGCCGGTCGCGGCCGGGAACCGAGAGTAAAAGCATGTCCCGTCTTCTGGAGTTCCTGCGCGAACGCGTGCTGCTGTGCGACGGCGGCATGGGCGCCACCGTGCAGGCCATGGATCTCGACCTGAACCGCGACTACGACGGCCAGGAGAACTGCACCGAGATCCTCAACCGCACCCGTCCCGACATCGTGCGCGAGATCCATAGCGGCTATCTTCGCGCCGGTTCGGACATGGTGCAGACCAACTCCTTCGGCGGCGCGCGCCTGACCCTGGGCGAATTCGGCCTGCAGGACGAAACCCGGCGCATCAACCGCCAGGCGGCGGAGATCGCACGCCAGGCGATCGAGCAGTTCGCCGGCGACGGCCGGGAGCGTTTCGTCATCGGCTCGATGGGTCCGGGCACCAAGCTGCCGAGCCTCGGCCATGTCGATTACCAGACCGCCGAGGATTCCTTCGCCGAGCAGGCACGCGGCCTGCAGGATGGCGGCATCGACGCCTTTCTGGTCGAAACCTGCCAGGACCCGCTGAACCTGAAGGCGGCCGTCAACGGCGCCAAGCTGGCCCGCGCCGAGGCCGGGCGCCAGACGCCGATCTTCGTTCAGGTGACGATGGAGACCACCGGCACGATGCTGGTCGGCACCGAGATCGCCGCCGCCGCCAGCATCGTGCGGGCGCTGGACGTGCCGCTGCTGGGATTGAACTGCGCCACCGGCCCACAGGAAATGACCGAACACGTGCGCTGGCTGGCGGAGAACTGGCCGGGCCTGATTTCGGTGCAGCCGAATGCCGGCCTGCCGGAACTGGTCGACGGCAAGACGCGCTATCCGCTGTCGCCGGCGGAAATGGCGCGCTGGGTCGGGCGCTTCGTCGAGGAGTACGGCGTCAACCTGATCGGCGGCTGCTGCGGCACCGTGGCCGAGCATATCGCGGCGCTCAACGACATGCTGACGCAGCGCGCAGGCAGCGTCCGTCGGCCGGCGCCGAAGCAGCGTTCCGTACACTGGGTGCCGTCGGTCGCCTCGCTCTACAGCCAGGTGCCTCTGCGCCAGGAGAACGCCTACTTCGCCATCGGCGAGCGCTGCAATGCCAATGGCTCGGCCAAGTTCCGCAAGCTGCAGGAAGCGGGCGACTGGGACGGCTGCGTCGAGATGGGCCGCGAGCAGACGCGTGAAGGCAGCCACGCGCTCGACGTCTGCACCGCCTTCGTCGGTCGCGACGAGGTGAAGGAAATGGGCGAGGTCGTCTCGCGCATGCGCGTGCACGTCTCGGCGCCGCTGGTCGTCGATTCGACCGAGTTCAACGTGCTGGAAAGCTCGCTGAAGCTCTATGGCGGCAAGGCGATCCTGAACTCGATCAATTTCGAGGACGGCGAGGAGCCGGCGGCGAAGCGGCTGGAACTGGCAAAGCGCTTCGGCTGCGCGGTGATCGCGCTGACCATCGACGAAGAGGGCATGGCCAAAGACGCCGATGCCAAGCTGCGCATCGCCAAGCGGCTCTACGATTTCGCCGTCAACAAGCACGGGCTCGATCCGTCCGACCTGCTGTTCGATCCGCTGACCTTCACCATCGCCACCGGCAACGAGGACGACCGCAAGCTCGGCCTGTGGACCCTGGAAGGCATCGAGCGCATCGCCAGGGAACTGCCCGACTGCCAGATCATCCTCGGCCTGTCGAACATCTCCTTCGGCCTCAACGCCGCGGCGCGGCACGTGCTGAACTCGGTGTTCCTCGACCATGCGGTCAAGCGCGGCATGACCGGCGCCATCGTGCACGTCTCCAAGATCATGCCGTTGCACAAGATCGCGCCGGAGGAAGTGAAGGTCGCCGAAGACCTGATCTTCGACCGCCGCAGCGAGGGCTACGATCCGCTCGAGAAGCTGCTGGCGATGTTCGCCGACCGCAAGGCGGAGAAGGCCGAAGCCCGCACCCGCGCCGTCGACGTCGAGACGCGGCTGAAGGACCGCATCGTCGACGGCGACCGGCAGGGGCTGGAGGACGATCTCGCCACGGCGATGCAGAAACATCCGCCGCTCGACATCATCAACACCATCCTGCTCGACGGCATGAAGGTGGTGGGCGATCTGTTCGGCGCCGGCAAGATGCAGCTGCCCTTCGTGCTGAAATCGGCCGAGACGATGAAGGCCGCCGTCGCCTGGCTGGAACCGCACATGGAACGCGTCGAGGGCCAGCAGAAAGGCACCATCGTGCTGGCCACGGTGAAGGGCGACGTGCACGACATCGGCAAGAACCTGGTCGACATCATCCTGACCAACAACGGCTATCGCGTCGTCAATCTCGGCATCAAGCAGCCGATCGCGTCCATCGTCACCGCCGCAAAGGAACACAGGGCCGATGCCATCGGCATGTCGGGCCTGCTGGTCAAATCGACGGTGGTGATGCGCGAAAACCTGGAAGAGATGACGCGCGAAGGCCTCGACGTGCCCGTGTTCCTGGGCGGTGCGGCGCTGACGCGCCGCTACGTCGAGGAGGATTGCGTCAAGGCCTATGCCAGCGGCCGCGTCGCCTACGCCTCCGACGCCTTCGACGGGCTGTCGCTGATGGACAAGGTGGTCGGCCAGCAATTCGACGGCTTCCTGCAGAGCGTGCAGGACAAGCGCGCCAACCGGCCGACCAACACGCGCCGCAAGCTGGGCGAGGCCGCCGACGCCTCGACCATGCGGCCGGTCGACTACGAGGAAATCCGCACCCGCCGGCAGGAACTGGCGGCCAATGTCGAGGTGCCGACGCCGCCCTTCTGGGGGCCGAGCGTCATCGAGAACGTGCCGATCAAGAACCTGCTGCCGTATCTGAACGAGCGCATGCTCTACCAATTCCACTGGGGCTTCCGCAAAGACGGCCGCACGCTCGAGGAATACATGGCCTGGGCGCGCCAGGAGCTGCGGCCGCAGATGCTGCGCATCGCCAAGCTCTGCCACGACCAGAGCATCCTCAAGCCGCAAGGCGTCTACGGCTACTGGAAGGCCGCGGCCGAGGACGACACCATCGTACTGTTCGAGCAGGACGGCCGCACCGAGCTGGCCCGTTTCGCCCTGCCGCGCCAGAACAAGACGGGCGGGTTGTGCATCGCCGACTTCCTGCGCGACGTGAACGCGCCCGAGCGCGACGTGATCGGCCTGCAGGTCGTCACCATGGGCCAGCACGCTTCCGAAGTGGCGCGCGAATGGTTCGCCGCCGATCGCTATCAGGACTATCTCTACCTGCACGGCTTCGGCGTCGAGATGGCCGAAGCCATGGCTGAGTACGTCCACAAGCGCATCAGGGTCGAGCTCGGCTTCGTCGCCGACGAGGCGCCCGACATGGACGGGCTGCTGAAGCAG
>JBDZUM010000076.1:0-20101 GCA_040255215.1 Rhodospirillaceae bacterium | reverse complement strand
GACGAAATCCTGCTCAAGCTCGAGAAGGACGGCAAGGGCCGCGCCAACATCGTGGCCGGCGGCAATATCGAGCATATGCAGCTCAACAGCACCGACCCGAACACGGAAGTCGACGGCGAGCGCTCGCATATCTCGACCAAGCATCCGCTGCTGTCGGACCCGGCGGTGCGCAGGGCCATGGGCCTGCTGGTCGACCGCGCGTCGGTGCAGCAGTTCATCTACGGCCGCACCGGCGTCGCCACGGCGAACTTCCTCAACAATCCGGAGCGCTTCCGCTCCAAGACGATGAAGTACGAGTTCGCCGTCGAGAAGGCCGCCAAGATTCTCGAGGACGGCGGCTGGAAGAAGGGCTCGGACGGCATCCGCGAGAAGGGCGGCAAGAAGCTGAAGATGATCTTCCAGACTTCGATCAACGCGCCGCGCCAGAAGACCCAAGCCATCGTCAAGCAGGCCTGCCAGAAGGCCGGCATCGACATCGAACTGAAGTCGGTGACGGCGTCGGTGTTCTTCTCGTCCGACGTGGCGAACCCGGACACCTACACCAAGTTCTACTGCGACATGCAGATGTACACCACGACCATGACCGAGCCCGATCCGGGCCTGTTCATGAACCAGTTCATCTCCTCGCAGGTCGCCACCAAGGAGAACAAGTGGCAGGGCCGCAACATCACCCGTTTCGTCAACGCCGACGTCGACGCCGCCTACAAGGCCGCCGAAGGCGAGCTCGATCCGGTCAAGCGGGCGGCGCTGTTCATCAAGATCAACGATATCGTCTGCACCGCCAATGCCGTCATTCCGGTGGTGTACCGTCCGCGCGTCGGGGCGGTGTCCAACAAGCTGCATGTCAGCATCAGCGGCTGGGACAACGATCTCTATAATCTCAGGGAGTGGTGGCGCGACGCCTGACCGGCGCCGCAATCCGTCCGTGACAGAGACGGGCGCCGGCTCTAGAGGCCGGCGCCCGCTCCCAGCGCAGAGGGAAGCCGCTTGAGCCAATACCTACTCCGGCGACTGCTGATCGCCCTTCCCAGCCTGTTGGGAATCAGCGTCGTGCTGTTCGTCGTGCTGGCGCTGGCGCCGGGCGATCCGTTCGAGGAACTGGCGACCAACCCGAACATTCCGCCGGAGGTGCGCGAGAACATCCGCATCGCCTTCGGGCTCGACGATCCGATCTACATCCGATATTTCCGCTGGCTGACGGCGATGCTGCAGGGCGACTGGGGCTTCTCCTTCGCCAGCCGTATCAACGTCGACGACCTGATCCTGCAGCGCGTCGGCGTGACCTTGCTGATCATCGGCTCCTCGCAGATCGTCGCCCTGGCGATCGCGCTGCCGGTCGGCGTCTATGCCGCCGCCCGCCCCTATTCGATCTTCGACCAGATCGCCAACACGCTGGCCTTCATCGGCTTCTCGCTGCCGCCCTTCTTCACCGGCCTGCTGCTGATATTGCTGTTTTCGATCCAGCTCGACTGGCTGCCGTTCGTTTACCGGGCCGACATAGAAGCCACCGGTTGGGCGTTCTACTGGGAGCACATCAAGCAGGCCATCATGCCGGTGCTGGTGCTGGGCATCTTCCAGGGCGCCTCCTGGACGCGCTACGTGCGCTCGGCGGTGCTCGACATGATCCGCCTGGAGTACGTGACGACCGCCCGCGCCAAGGGCCTGCGCGAACGCGGCGTCATCATCAAGCACGTGGTGCGCAACGCCATGATCCCGGTGGTGACGCTGGTGGCGCTGCAGATGCCGGCGGTGTTCGGCGGCGCCATCATCACCGAGCAGATTTTCCGCATTCCCGGCATCGGCTCGCTGCTGATCACCGCCGTGCTGGCCAACGACACGCCGGTCATCATGGCCGTCACTTTCGTCTTCGCAATCCTCGTCATCCTGTTCAACCTGCTCGCGGACATCATCTATGGCTGGCTCGACCCTCGCATCACTTATCGGTAGGCCGGTCCCGCTCCGCGCCCGGCCGATGACGCCGTGGCGCGAGGCATGGCGGCGCTTCCGGCGCCACAAGCTGGCCTATGGCAGTCTGTTCGTTCTCGCCTTCATGATCCTGGCGGTGACGTTCGGGCCGCTGATCTGGGCCGTGCCGATCAACGAAATCGACTTCACCGCCCGGCTGCAGGGCCCGTCCTGGGCGCATCCGATGGGCACCGACGACCTGGGCCAGGATCTGCTGTCGCGCATGCTCTATGGCGGGCGCATCTCGATCGCGGTCGGCCTGGCGGCGATGGCGGTGGCGATCATCGTCGGCGTCATCATCGGCGCCATCGCCGGCATCTCGCGCGGCAGCGTCGATGCCGCCTTGATGTGGCTGACCGATTTGTTCCTCGCCCTGCCGCAGCTGCCGCTGCTGGTGCTGGTGATCTACCTGTTCCGCGACACGCTGAAGGAGATCGCCGGGCCCGAGTTCGGCGTCTTCGTGCTGATCGTGGTCGTGATCGGCGCCTTCCGCTGGATGCCGGTGGCGCGGCTGGTGCGGGCGCAGTTCTTCTCGCTGCGCGAGAAGGAATTCGTCGAGGCGGCCCGCGCGCTGGGCGCCTCGACTCCCCGCCAGGTGGTGCGCCACATCCTGCCCAACTCGCTGGGGCCGGTGATCGTCGCCGGCACGATCGACGTCGCCGCCGCCATCATCGCCGAATCGACCCTGTCGTTCCTCGGGCTGGGCTTCCCGCCCGACATCCCGACCTGGGGCCGCCTGCTGTTCGACGCCAAGGACTATCTCGACATTGCCGTGCACTGGGCGCTGTTCCCCGGCGCTGCGATCTTCCTCGCCGTGCTGACCATCAACTACATCGGCGACGGGCTGCGCGACGCGCTCGACCCGCGCAAGGTGATGTGAGCATGGACCAGCATCCGGCACCCGGGACAGGCGGCGGCAAGGCGGCATCCGGCGAGGTGCTGCTCGACATACGCGGGCTGAAGACGCATTTCCGCACCGACGACGGCATGATCCACGCCGTGGACGGCGTCGACGTGCGCATCCATCGCGGCGAGACGGTCGGCGTGGTGGGCGAATCGGGCTGCGGCAAGACCGTCACCGCCATGTCGGTGCTGAAGCTGATCCCCATGCCGCCGGGCCAGATCGTCGGCGGGCAGATCATGTGGCAGGGGCGCGATCTGGTGTCGCTGCCGCCGGAGGAGATGCAGAAGATCCGCTCCAAGGAGATCGCCATCGTCTTCCAGGAGCCCATGACCTCGCTCAACCCGGTCTACACGATCGGCGACCAGATCGGCGAAGTGCTGCGGCTGCACGAGAACATGAACCGCAAGCAGGCGCTGGCGCGCACCATCGACATGCTGCGCCTGGTCAACATTCCCAATCCGGAGAAGCGGGTGCACGACTATCCGCACCAGTTCTCCGGCGGCATGCGCCAGCGGGTGATGATCGCCATGGCGCTGTCGTGCGATCCCCAGCTGCTGATCGCCGACGAACCGACCACGGCCCTCGACGTCACCATCCAGGCGCAGATCCTCGACCTGCTGGCCGATCTCAAGGAGCGGCTGGGCATGGCGGTGATGCTGATCACCCATGCCATGGGCGTGGTGGCCGAGACCTGCCAGCGCGTGGTCGTCATGTACGCCGGCAAGGTGGTCGAGGAGGCGCCGGTCGGCGAGCTGTTCGCCAAGCCGCTGCATCCCTACACGCAGGGGCTGATCCGCTCGATCCCGCGCATCGATACCGCCGCCACCCACAAGCAGCGGCTGGAGACCATCGCCGGCGTGGTGCCGAGCCTGCTGGAGCCGCCGGAAGGCTGCCGCTTCGCCGCGCGCTGCAAGTTCGCGCGCGAGGAATGCACGCAGGCCACCCCGCCGCTGCGCGAGATCGCGCCGGGCCACAAAGTCGCCTGCGTGCTGTACTGATGCGCAGCCGTACCAACTGCGCACGTCTCTTCATCCTGAGCCTGGCGAAGGATGCGCTTGCGCAGGCAATGCCCGGCAGGACGCCAACCGCGTCCAACGACCTTCACCGTAGCGCATGCTTCGCCAGGCTCAGCATGAAGCCTGTCAAGTGCCGCAAGATGAGCCCGACATGACCGACCAGCAGCCCCCCCTCCTTGCCGTCCGCAACCTCGTCAAGAACTTCTCCATCAAGGGCGGCGTGTTCGGCCGCGAGATCGACCGGGTGCATGCGGTCAACAACGTCAGCTTCGACCTGCAGGCCGGCGAAACCCTGGGGCTGGTGGGAGAGTCCGGTTGCGGCAAGTCGACCACCGGCCGCTGTATCCTGCGCCTGATCGAGCCCAGCTCGGGCGAAGTGTGGTTTCAGGGCGAGGACGTGACGGCGATGGACCGCAGGCAGCTGCAGGCGATGCGGCGCGACATGCAGATCATCTTCCAGGACCCCTACGCCTCGCTCAATCCGCGCATGACGGTGGGCGCCATCATCGGCGAGGCCCTGACCATCCACAAGCTGGCCGCCACGCCCCAGGCGTACGAAGCGCGCATCGTCGAGCTGCTGGAAACGGTCGGCCTCAACCCCGACCACATGCGGCGCTTTCCGCACGAATTCTCCGGCGGCCAGCGCCAGCGCATCGGCATCGCGCGCGCCCTCGCCGTGTCGCCCAAGCTGGTGGTGTGCGACGAGCCGGTCTCGGCGCTCGACGTGTCGATCCAGGCGCAGGTCATCAACCTGCTGGAAGATTTGCAGCAGGAATTCGGCCTGACCTACATCTTCATCGCCCATGATCTGTCGGTGGTCGAGCATATCTCGACGCGGGTGGCGGTGATGTATCTCGGCCGCATCGTCGAGATGGCGCCGTCGCGCGATCTCTACACCAGCCCGCTGCATCCCTATACGGAAGCCCTGCTGTCGGCGGTGCCGATTCCCGATCCGGCATTGAAGCGCGAGCGTATCAAGCTCGCGGGCGACGTGCCGAGCCCGATCCGTCCGCCGAGCGGCTGCCATTTCCACACGCGCTGCCCGATCCGCCAGCTGCCGCTGTGCAGCACGGAGGTTCCCGAGTTCAGGGAATCGCGGCCCGGGCACTGGGTCGCCTGCCACCTGCGCGGGTAATCGCTCAGCGCCTGCATCCTGTCGTCATCGCGCTGTCAATTCGCTGTCAATCGCGGCGCGAATCGATACCGCTGACGAAAAATTGACGCCTGCGCGTGCGACGGCGGAACTAAGGGGTTTTCACCCCCGTTCCGGCGTCTATAGTTCCCTATGGTCGAGCACACAACATCAACCGCCGATGCGGCGGGCCATCCCGACCGCGCCGCGCTGGCGCGGCGCTTCGTCGAGGTGCGCGCGCAGTCGCTGCACCTGATCGAGGGGCTGGAACCGGAGGACATGACGATCCAGTCCATGCCGGACGTGTCGCCGACCAAATGGCATCTGGCGCATACCAGCTGGTTCTTCGAGACTTTCCTGCTCGAGCCCTTCGCCGAGGGCTATCGCCATTTCGACGAAACGTATCGCTATCTCTTCAATTCCTACTACGAGGCGGTCGGTCCGCGTCACCCGCGGCCGGCGCGCGGCATGCTCTCGCGGCCGACGGCGCGCGATATCATCCGCTACCGCTCGCATGTCGATGCGGCGATGCAGGCATTGATCGAGACGGCGGGCGAGAACGTGCTCGAACGCATCGCGCCGCTGCTGGCGCTGGGGCTCAACCACGAGCAGCAGCATCAGGAGCTGATCGTCACCGACATCAAGCACGTGCTGGCCGGCCAGCACGTCATGCCGGCGATCCGGCCCGCCGCCAAGCCGGCGCCGTCGGGCGTGGCGGCGATGGATTTCGTCGACTTCGCCGGCGGGCTGGTCGAAATCGGCCATGACGGCGACGGATTTTCCTTCGACAACGAAAGCCCGCGGCACAAGGTCTACGTAGCGCCGTTCAAGCTGGCGTCGCGGCCGGTGAGCTGCGGCGAGTTCGCCGCCTTCATCGCCGATGGCGGCTACCGGCGCGCCGAGTTCTGGCTGTCCGACGGCTGGCACGCGCTCAACGAGCGCGGCTGGCAGGCGCCGCTCTACTGGCGGCGCGACGGCGAGCGCTGGAGCATCCGCACGCTGGCCGGCGAACGGCGGCTGGACGAGCGCGAGCCGGTGGCGCATGTCTCCTACTACGAGGCCGACGCCTATGCCGCCTGGGCCGGCAGGCGCCTGCCGAGCGAGGCGGAATGGGAGATCGCCGCCGCCTCGGTCGAACGCGGCGACGGCAATTTCCTCGAGAGCGACCGGTTGCATCCGCAGGCGCCGCCAGGTGCGCGCACCGGCGGCGGGCTGCAGCAGATGTTCGGCGACGTCTGGGAATGGACGCGCTCGGCCTACCTGCCCTATCCCGGCTTCCGCCCCGCCGCCGGCGCGATCGGCGAGTACAACGGCAAGTTCATGTCGGGCCAGATGGTGTTGCGCGGCGGTTCCTGCGCCACGCCGGCCGACCATGTGCGCGCCACCTATCGCAACTTCTTTCCGCCCGACGCGCGCTGGCAGTTCTCCGGCCTGCGCCTGGCAGAGGATGGCTGACATGCCGCTCGACCGACCCGAAACCGAAAGCCGCGCCGACATCGTCGATCTGGCGCCGAGCCAGGAAAGCTTCCGCGACGCCGCCCTGCGCGGGCTGCGTGCCGAGCGCAAGGCGATCCCGCCGAAATTCCTCTACGACGCGCGCGGCGCGGAACTGTTCGAGCGCATCTGCGAGCAGCCGGAATACTATCCGACGCGCACCGAGATGGGCCTGCTGCGCGCCCGCGGGCCGGAGATGGCCGAGCTGATCGGCCCCAGCGGCCATCTGGTGGAGTACGGCTCCGGCGCCGGCGAGAAGATCGAGCTGCTGCTGGGCGCGCTGGAGACGCCGGAAGCCTATGTCGCGGTCGACATCGCGCGCGAGCAGTTGATGGAAGCCACGGCGCGGCTGGCCAGTCGCCATCCCGAGCTGGCGGTGACCGGCATCTGCGCCGATTACACCCGCCCGCTGCCCCTGCCCGAGGCGCCGAACGGCAGGCGGGTCGGCTTCTTTCCCGGCTCGACCATCGGCAATTTCGAACCGCAGGATGCCAAGGGCTTCCTGCGCAGCGCCGCTGAATCGCTGCAGGGCGGCGGCATGCTGATCGGCGTCGATCTGCGCAAGGACAAGAAGGTGCTGGACGCCGCCTACAACGACGCGGCCGGCATCACAGAAGCCTTCATCATGAACCTGCTGGCGCGCATGAACCGCGAGCTGGCGGCGGATTTCGACCCCGAGCGCTTCCGCTACGTCGGCTTCTACAACGAGGCGATGGGCCGGGTGGAGATCTACATCGAATCGCTGCAGGACCAGACCGTCACCGTCGCCGGCGAACGCTTCCGCTTCCGCAAGGGCGAGCGGCTGCATTCGGAATATTCCTGCAAGTACGACATCGAGGGCTTCCAGGCGCTGGCGCGCGAGGCGGGCTTCGAGCCGCAGGCGTGGTGGACCGACGACAAGGAACTGTTCTCGATCCACTACCTGGCGGCGCCGACCGCCTAGGCCGGCGTCAGCGCGGCCAGACCGGGCGCGCCCGCCGTCGGCGCAGCAGCAGCGGCACCAGGGCGCAGACCAGCGCGAAGGCGGCCATCGCCAGCGCATAGCGCCAATAGGCGTAGGTGATCACCACCGCCGTCGCCCAGGAGGAGAACACGCCGAACGAGAACAGCTGGTTGAACACCAGGCAGAACAGCCGCCAGGCAGCGTGCCGCGCCAGCCAGATGGCGATGAAGGTGTAGACGTAAACGAACACCGTCACGAAATAGAGGACCAGATTGCCCTCGCTCAGGGGGTTGAGCTGGTCGACCAGGCGGAAGGCGGCATCCATGCGCCCGATGATAGGGGCTGGGCCGCCTCGCCGCCAGCCGTCCCGGGCCTGGAACGGCAGCCGCCACAAGGCGTTTTCCCGCCATGCCCGATCCCGATATCGCCCCGCGCAAGGGCCAGGCGCCCGGCCGGCTGGAGCGCGCGGAGTTCGCCCGCCGCTTTCGCCGCGCCTTTTTCGATCCGGCTTTCGCGGCGGAGAGCGACGCCATCGCCCGGCTCGAGGAAATCGCCTGGCAAGCCTATCAGGACGGCCGCAAGGCGCCGGTGAACGATCGCGCGGGGCCGGGCTTCGCCGATCCCGACTACCAGCTGTCGCGCGAGTGGCGCGAGACCCATGACCGGCTGCAGCGCCTGGAGCAGGCGCGCAACGCGCCGGAGACGCCGCTGACCGTACTGGTGGTCTGCGGCTCGCCCCGCAACGACGGCACCTGCCCGGGCGAGGTTTCCAAGACCTGGCGGCTGGCGCAGACGGTGCGCGAGGAGCTGCGCGAGCTGGGCGCCAGGGAGAGCTTTCTCGATCTCAGCCTGCTGACCTCCGAGTACGGCAAGCGCATCCATCCCTGCAAGGCCTGCGTCTCGACCGCGATGCCGCTCTGCCACTGGCCATGCTCGTGCTATCCCAACCATTCGCTCGACCAGACCGACGACTGGATGGCCGAAATCTACGGCGAATGGGTGGCCGCGCACGGCGTCGTACTGCTGACGCCCGTGCACTGGTACCAGGCGAGCAGCGCCATGAAGCTGATGATCGATCGGCTGGTCTGCGCCGATGGCGGCAATCCGGACCCGACCAGCACCGGCGGCAAGGACGCGGAGAAGGCCAAGCGGTTGGAGTTGCAGGGCTGGCATTATCCCAAGCATTTGGCCGGCCGCGCCTATGGCGTCATCGCCCATGGCGACGTCGCCGGCGCCGGGGCTGTGCGGCGGGCATTGTGCGACTGGCTCGACTGGATGGGCCTGGTCGACGCCGGCGCGCAGTCGCGGCTGGACCGCTATATCGGCTACTACCGGCCCTACGCCACCAGCCACGCCGAGCTCGACGACGAGACGGCGCTGTTCGAGGAGGCGCGCAACGTGGCGCGCGCGGTGTTCCGCGCCGCCACCGATCTGCGCGCCGGCGCCCTCGTCCCCCCCGACAGCGGCCTGAAGCAGCCGCGGACGAAGTAGCGCCTACTTCATCAGCGCGCCGTAGACCATGTCGCGCAGCTTGGCGCGGTAGTACACGCGCTGCTTGGGCGACTGCATCATGAAGACGACGAACATGTCCTGCTTCGGGTCGACCCAGAAATAGGTGCCGCCGGCGCCGCCCCAGTAATAGTCGCCCTCGCTGCCGCTATAAGGCGCGATGCCGTCGGCCAGGCGCACGGCGAAACCGAGGCCGAAGCCGTAGCCGGCGCCCGGCAGGTAGTACGGGCCGGGCTTGATCAGGCTGCCGAGGTGATCGACCGTCATGTAGTGGACGGTCTGCGGCGAGAGATAGCGCTTGCCCTCGAAGCTGCCGCCGTTGAGCAGCATCTGCAGGAAACGCGCGTAGTCGGCGGCCGTGCCGACCATGCCGCCGCCACCGGATTTCCACTTGTTGGCGACGCGCGGATCGAAGAAGTCGATCCCGCCGCCGAGACTGCGATCGTTGGCGAAGGGCTCGGCGACACGCTTGAAGTCGGCCTGGTTCTCGACATGGAAGGCGGTGTCCTTCATGCCCAGCGGGCCGGTGATCCGCTCCTTGAGGAAAACGTCGAGCTTCTTGCCCGAGACGACCTCGACGACCGCGCCCAGCACGTCGGTCGAGTGGCTGTAGTCCCAGGTCGTGCCCGGTTCGAAATGCAGCGGCAGCCTGGCCAGCCGCGCCACGTGCTCGGCATTGTCGAACTCGCCTTCGAACAGGTTGGCGTCGCTATAGGCCTTTTTCACCAGGGTCGAGCCGAAGAAGCCGTAGGTGATGCCGGAGGTATGGCGCAGCAGGTCCTGCACGGTCATCGGACGGCGCGCCGGCGCGGTCTCCAGCATGGGCTTGCCGTCGGGGCCCGGCTTTTCGGTGCCGACCTGCAGCTCCTTAAGCGCCGGCAGGTACTTCGCCACCGGATCGGCCAGCGACAGCCGCCCCTCCTCCATCAGCATCATCGCCGCGACGGAGGTCAGCGGCTTGGTCATCGAGTAGATGCGGAAAATCCCATCCTTCGGCATCGGCGCCTTGGTCTGCGGATCGAGCGCGCCATAGCTTTCGAACAGCACCGTCTTGCCCTTGCGCTGCACCAGCAGCACGGCGCCGGGCAGCTGCCCCTTGGCGACGTCGTCCTTCAACGTGCTGGAGATGCGGCCGAGCCTCTCCGGCGAAAACCCTGCCTTGTCCGCGGTATTCTGTGCCGCTGCCGGTCCTAGAACTGCGACAAAAAGACCAAGCAGCAGGGCACCGAAGCCAAGTTTTTTCCTAATCACTGCAGTTCCTCCCGGGTTTGCGCCTGTTTCATGGGCCGGCGCTGATTTTCATATATTGAAACAGTCCGGCGGCGCCGGACAACGCCCAATCGTGGCGGCGGATACCGCATTTGCAAGCGGCCGGAACCTGCTTCATTCTCGAACAGCGTTCAGAATTGGCCGGTCGACGGCATCACGCGATATTCGCTCCGCCATATGCTTGATGACTTTTCATATCGATTGTCCGGCATGAGTGCGTCCGAGGCCGCCGAGAACGACGAGGCGCTGGCGGCGCAATACGTCCTCGACGAACTGCCGCCCGACCAGCGGCAGGCTTTCGAAGCGCGCCTGCGCCTCGAGCCCGATCTCGCCTGCATGGTGCAGGCGCGGCGGGAGGAACTGGCGCGGCTGGCCGAAACGCTTACCGGCGTCGAACCTGCACACGACATATGGCGGACCATCGAGACGGCGCTGGAGCAAACGGCCCTTGCGCCGCAGTCGTCGCGGCCGCCCGTCGACGGTGCGGCCGCCGACGGCTGTTCGGAGAAGAACTGCTAGATCGCGCCGCTCTCGCCGACTCCGATCGGCACGCCGGTTCCGCCGACCACCGTACATTGTCCGACCTGCATGCCCCCGGCGCCGCACAGGAACCCGGCGGCGCGCTCGCGCGTTGGCGTTCGACGAACCCGGCCCAACCGGGCAAAGCGGGAGGATTGCGAATGCGAAGGACTGAGCCGGCATTTCTCGGCGGCGCGGTAGCCGTGGCAATGGCATTGATGACGCCCATGGCGTCGGCGCAGGGGACAGGCGTCAACCCGGCAAGGCCCGTGCCGCCGCAGACCAACCAGACACCAGGCCTCGAAGCGCCGGCGGAGAAGCGGTCCTACGAAACCGTCAACCGCGCCACCACGATCCACAGCGACGACCTGATCGGCGCCAAGGTGCGCAACGAGCAGGACGAGACGATCGGCACCATCGCCGCCCTGCTGATCTCGACGGATGCGCGGGTCGAGGGCGTGGTGCTGGATGTCGGCGGATTTCTCGGCATCGGCGCACGCCAGGTCGTGGTGCCGATGGAGCAGCTGAGCATGAATGGCGCGGATGTCCGACTGCAGCGAGGCAGCCGCGACAGCCTGCGCGGCCTGCCGCCCTATCAGCGCAGCCGCGAAGGCCGCTAGCTCTTCCCCGCCCCAAGCATCGCCAGGGCCAGTGTCGCGTAGCGCTCGGCGATCTGCTCCGGCGTCGCCGGGCCGCCCGGGCGGTACCAGTTGGCGACGGCGGTGCACATCGTCATCACCGCCAGCCCCGCCTCGCGCGGATGATCGCAGGCCAGCACGCCCTGCTCGAGCCCCAGAGCGATGGCGTCGTTGAACTGGGCGCTGACCTTGTCGCGCAGAGCGATGACGTGCGTCAGATCGTCGGCCTGCAGGCTGCGCAGTTCGGAATTGCCGACGAACGCCTCTTCGCGCCGCTCGGTATGGAAGCGCACATAAGCGCGCACCAGCGCGGCCAGCAGCGCCGCCGCGTCCTCGCGACGCCCGATGCCGGCCCGGGCCTGCTCCAGCACCGCCAGCAGATCCTCGGTGACCCGCGTCATGATGGCCCGCAACAGCGCCGCCTTGGACGGGAAGTGGTAGTAGATGGCCGCGATCGAGGTGCCGGCGCGGGCGGCGATGTCCCGCATCGACGTGCCGTGGAAACCCTGCTCGACGAAGCAGTTCAGGGCCACCAGCAGCACCGCCTCCTGGCTGGCGGACGCGCTTTCGGCGCGCGCCCGCCCCGGACGGGCCGGCGCGTTCATTCGGCCGCCTGGCGCTGCGGCTGCCGCGCTCCGGTGCCATGTCGCAGCAGCAGGCCCGAATGGCGGCCGGTCTGCTGGTCGTTCTCGATCGTCACCTCGCCATTGACCAGCACGTAGCGATAGCCGCTGGCGCGCTGGATACGGCGCCATTCGCCACCGGGCAGGTCGTGGGCGATCTCCTCGCCCAGAACTTTCAGGTTCTCGAAGTCGTAGACGACGATGTCGGCCGGCGCGCCCTTGACCAGCACGCCGCGATCGGCGAAGCCCGCAACCTGCGCCGGCAGCGCCGACAGCCGCCAATGAGCTTCCTCCAGAGTGATCATGTTGTGCTGGCGCACCACCTTGCACAGCGTCTCGGTCGGGTAGCGGCCGGCGGTGAGGAACTTGGTGTGGGCGCCGCCATCGGACACGCCGAACAGCACGTAGGGGTCGTCGACGATCTCGCGCAGGTAATCGATGTTGCCGTTGGGCGGCGCGGCGAAGAACTCGGTCTTGAGGTCCTCCTCGACCGCCATGTCGAGCATGACGTCGACCGGATGCTTGCCCATCTTCTGGCCGGCCAGCGCCAGCGTGTGGTCCAGCCACTGCTTGTTCTTCTCGAGCTGCGGCCCGACGATGACGATGCCCGGCAGCGGGCCGGTGGCGGTGATCGGCAGCTTCTCGCGCAGCGCGGCGCGGCGGGCGGGATCGGCCAGCTTGGCCTTGCGCTCTTCCAGCGTGCCGGTGGTGGCCTCGCGCCAGGGCTGCGAATCGTCGAACAGGTTCCAGTTCTCGAAGGTGAAGCTGAAACCGGCGTCGGTGGTCAGGCCCTGGCCGACGACGCGGATGCCGCGCTCGCGGCAGGATTTCAGCCACGCCAGCACGCGACGATGGATCTCGGGACGAGCGTCGAAGGCCTGCACCACGTTCATCACGATGGGACGGCCGGAGATTTCGGCCATTTCCTCGTAGAAGCGCTGGTCCTTGGCGTTGTCGCCGGAGACTAGCAGCATCTGCATGAAGCCCTCGTTGCGCCGGCGCAGCACCTTGGCGAATTCGCGGCAGGTCTCGTCGTGCATCACGTCGGTCGGCATCGGCGAGCCGTCGAAGTCTCGCTGCACGGCGGCCGGACCCGTCGGCAGCATGCGCTGCGCCGACCAGCCGCAGGCGCCGGCATCCATCGCCTCGTTGAGCAGGCGGCACATTTCGGCATGTTCGGCGTCGCTCGGCATCTTGCCGGCCTTGGCGGCCTCGAAGCCCATGACCCAGATCAGCAGCGGCCCGATCGGCATGTAGGGCAGGATGTTCATCGCCTTGGGCGTGCGTTCGACGCTGTCGAGGAATTCTGGGAAGGTCACCCAGTCCCACGGCATGCCTTCGCGCATCGAGGCCAGCGGAATGGCCTCGACGCGCGTCATCGACAGCATGGAGCGTTCGCGCATCTCGGGCTGCACCGGCGCGAAGCCGAAGCCGCAATTGCCGATCACCACCGACGTGATGCCGTGCCACGAGGACAGCGTGCAATACGGGTCCCAGAACACCTGGGCGTCGTAATGGGTGTGCAGGTCGATGAAGCCCGGCGCGACGATGAGGCCGGTGGCGTCGATGACCTCGCCGGCATCGGCCGGATCGAGATGGCCGATCTCGGCGATCACCCCGTCGCGGATGCCGATATCGGCCTTGAAGCGCGGCAGCCTCTGGCCATCGATAACCGTGCCGCCCTTGATGATCCGATCGAACCGCGCCATGACGCCCTCCAAACAGTTTCATTCGATACTACCGAACGAACGTTCAGTTAGGGGCGAGAATTTGTCAATCGGAATAAATTATATTTATAAATCAACAATCTAAGAGTTCTGCGCGACAAAACGGGCAGAGCGATCGACGATTTTGGCGGGTTCGGAGCGCGTCAGCGGCGCTTGCGGCGGGCGGCCCGCTTGCGCGGCTTCTGCGCCTCGTAGCGCTTCTCCATTTCGGCCGCGACCCGCGCCTCGCTCATCAGCCGGTTGCCGCTCATCCACACTTCCGTGACGCGGCCTGACGCACTTCGCACGCGGCGCACGTTCTCGCCGTGATGGGCATAGCCACCGGCCAGCGCAATGGTGCCGGTGTCGCGGCCGGTCAGCTTGATTTCCGTCGCATCCATGAACGGGTTGAACAGCGCCGGCACGGCGGCGATCACCTTCCCGCCCATCGGCACCAGATCGGTGCAGCCCCACAGGCTCCACCACCGTCCGGCCCAGGATCTTGCCGCGCCTTTGGCGGCACCGTTCTTCGCGAAGGCAGCGAGGATGTTGACGATGCCGTCGAACCAGAAGCCGGAAAAACCATCGGCGGCATTGGTCAGCACCGACACGGAAAGATCGCGTCCCAGCAGGGCGGCCGAACGGGTGATGAAGCCCTGGAAGCCGCCCGAATGGCCGGCATGGTCCCAGCCCGCCGCCGTACCGCTGATGGTGCCGAGCCCGTAATAGCGCTCGAGGCTGGAATGCGGATCGCGCCACTGCCGGCGCACCATCTCGCGCCGGCTCTCGGCCGAGAGAAAGCTGTTCTTCGCCGCCGGGTCGATCTGGGCATAGAACCGCGCCAGATCGGCGGCCGTGCTTACGAAGCCAGTCGCCGACGCCAGCGCCTGGGTCGGGTTGCGGCCGGGAATGGCGACCCGCCGGCCAAGCGGCAGCAACCCGCTATGGCCCGTCGCCAGCTTCGCACCGCGCGGCAGCGGCATGTCGGGCGTGGTCTCCTCCAGTCCCGCCGACGCCACCACGTGGCGCGCGATCCACTTGTTGTAGCTCTCGCCGGTGGCGGCTTCGATCACCAGGCCGAGCAGGCCGAAGCCGTGGTTGGAATACTTGAAGCGGGCGGAAGTCTGCAGCACCGGCTTGACCGCCAGCGCGGCGCGCAGTTCGTCTCCGTCGAGGAACGGCCGGCGATCGACCCATTGGCCCGAATCGGCGCCATCGCGGATGATGCCGGCAGTGTGCGACAGAAGCTGGGCGATGGTGGCGCGCGCCACCTCGCCATGCAGGCCCTGCACGTATTCGCCGGCGCGATCGTCGAGCTTGATCTTCCCCGCCTCGCGCAGCTTGAGAATGCCGGCGGCAGTGAAGCTCTTGGAATGGGAGGCGACACGGAAGCGGTGCCGCGGCGTCAGCTCCGCGCCAGTGACGGCGTTGGCGAACCCCCAGGCGCGCTCGAACACCACCTTGCCCTTGTGCGCGATGGCGACCGCGCAGCCGGGCTGAAGCGAGGCGCGCATCTGGAAATCGAGATACTGCGGCACGTAGTCGAGTGCCGCCTGCAATGTCCTGCTGTCCATGGTTCCCCCGATGCCGCGACGCGCCGCGGCGACAACTAGCGCGGCATGTATTTGGCGCGCCACTCCGCCTGGCCGTCCTGGTCGTCGACCTCGAGCGTCTCGAGGAAGCGCGACACCATCATGTAGAAGCCGATCGACAGGGTCAGTTCGACGATCTGCTCGGCGTCGAGGAAAGCGGCGACCGGCTTGAAAGTCGCATCCGATGCCTTGACGTTCTTGACCACGTCGTCGGTGTAGCGCAGCACGGCCTTTTCCTGTTCGTCGAACTCGGCGGCGTCGGCGCCCTTGTGGATGGCGCGCAGCTTCTCCTCCGACAGGCCGACGTCGCGGCCGATGCGCTCGTGCTGATAGACCTCGTAGGAGGCTTTCGACAGCCAGCCGACGCGCAGGATCGCCAGTTCGCGCAATGTGGCCGACAGCTTGCCGCGATCGAGCAGCGCGTTGCCCATCTTGAGGAAGCCGCGCGCCACCGGCTCGGAATTGGCCACCATGCGGAAGACGTTGAGCTGCGGCTGCAGCGAATCCATGATCTTGCCGAGCTTGTCCGAGACTTTCGCCCGATCGTAATAGGAAATGCGCGCCATGACGTTTCGCTCCCGCTGATTGCCCGTTCAGTTCAGGGCGCGAGAGTGGCAAGGCCGGCAGGCGCGGTCAATCGCCCTCGCCTTGCGGCGAGCGGCGATTGCGGCAGGCGGAATTGTCAGCCGACGGCGGCGGCGCGGCGGGCGCGCAGGCGCATCCAGGGATTGAGCAGCCGGCCGATCGGCCCGGTCAGAACGATCGGGCCGTCGACCACGGCGAGGCAGATGCAGTCCTCGCCGGCATCGGCCAGCGGCGAGTGCTCGGGTCCGGCGGCGAGGCAAAGATCGCCCGGCCCGTAATGCGCGCCGCGATCGGTGAAGGCGCCGCTCAGCACCAGCGTGTACTCCAGGCCGCTGTGGCGATGGCGCGCCATGGCGCGACCGGCGCGCACCCGCAGCAGGCTGGCCTGGTGCGGCCCCTCGTGCAGCGGCAGGGAAATCTCGTCGACGCCCCAGCCGGCCCGTCGCCAGCGCGCGGCGGCATCGACGTAGCGGCGCAGCGGAAAGGGCAGCACCTGCGCCCAGCCTTCCGGGGCGGTAGGCTTCGCAATTGGCGTCTCTTTCTCGTCGAGCCGCGCCAGCACGCGATCGAAGGCGTCGGCGGTGAGTGCCGCGGGTTCGATCTCGTGCAGCAGCGCCGCGCCGACGCTCTCGACGCTTTCCACCTGCCGGCGGCAATCGGCGCACAGCGCGATATGGGCGGCGACGATCATCGACGGCGCTTCGGACAGGCTGCCGGCGGCGTAGTCCACCAGCATGTCCAATGGCGGATGATGGGCGATCATGACTCCACTCCCTGCAACGAAATCCGCAGGCGGCCCAGCGCCAGGCGGATGCGCGACTTCACCGTGCCCAGCGGCAGCTTCAGCTCGGCGGCGATGTCGCTATGCGTCTTGTCCTCGAAGAACGCCTTCTCCAGCACCAGGCGCTGCTCGCCCGGCAGATCGTTCAGCAGCAGCCGGACCCGCTCGTGCGACTGGAACGCATCGAGCGTCACGTCGGCATCCTCGGCCGGCGGCGGCTGCGTGACGATGGCGAAATCCTCGGCATCGATCGGCGGTCGCGCGTCGCGCCGCAGCATGTCGATGCGCTTGTTGCGCGCGATGGTGTAGATCCACGTCGTCGGCGAAGCGCGGCGGCGGTCGAACGTCGCCGCCTTGCGCCAGACCGCGATCATCGCTTCCTGCGCCATTTCCTCGGCCGCTTCCGGGTTGGCGCCGCCGCGCAGGCCGAAGGATTTCAGGCGCGGCGCGAAATGGCGGAACAGCTCGGCGAAGGCGGCACGGTCGCGCCGCACCGCTATGGCGTCCAGCAGGTCGCCGAAGCGGTCTTCGAGAGCGATCTTCTCCGCGTTCTTCTCCAATAGTCCGGCCCCGCCCAGCGACTTCCGGCCAGCGAACGCTGCCCGGACGCGGCTGGCTGGGGCGAGCCTAAGGCCCGCGCGCTGGCGTGTCATCCCCGTCCGCCCTTGCTGCATCAATGCTGCCAATACGCGGGGCTGGGCCGATCGGATCATCGCCAGGGGCTCTCCTGCCATGCGCCAGGGACGGCCCGCGACGCGCGCGGGCCGTCGGGTGCGATCCGCCGCCTACATCGGCGGCAGAATGACCTTGTCGATGACGTGGATTACGCCGTTGTCGGCGGCGATATCGGCCTTCACCACATTGGCGTCGTTGACGCTGACAGCACCACCGGTGCCGGTGACGTTGACCTTGCTGCCCTGCACGGTGCCGACCATCTGCTCGCCCGGCTTGACGTCGGCCGCCATGACCTTGGCCGGCACGACATGGTAGGTGAGCACGGCCTGCAGCTTGGCCTTGTTCTCGGGCTTCAGCAGGTTCTCGACCGTGCCCGGCGGCAGCTTGGCGAAGGCTTCGTCGGTCGGGGCGAAGACGGTGAACGGGCCCTTGCCCTTCAACGTCTCGACCAGGCCCGCGGCCTTGACCGCGGCGACCAGCGTCTTGAACGAACCGGCGGCGACGGCGGTGTCGACGATGTCGGCGGCGCGCGCCATGCCGGCGCCGAAGACGATGGGAAGCACCAGGGCGCAGCCCAGCACTGCGGACTTCAGAGTTCGCATTTTCTCTCTCCTCGGGTCTCGATTTGGTGCGGCGGCGTGGCCGCTTGTGTCATCCGACACGCGAGGAATTACGGCGCCTGGATGCAGGCGGATGAAATTTTTATTTGCGCCGCGCCGGTGATCCGCACGCCGCGCGGACGCGAACAGAACCTTCCGCGCGACTAGGCGGACGGCGACGGCATGGTGCCCTCGCCGACGTCGAAGAACAGCCCGGCCATGATCGCCAGGCCCTCGCGCGCCAGCGGCGCCAGCATGTGCTCGTCGGGCGCGTGCTGCGAGCATGAGGCGTAGGAATGCGGCACCCAGATCGTCGGCACGCCGAGCACGTCGGTGAAGGCGTCGTTGGGCAGCGAGCCGCCGAGATTGGGCAGAATGCTGGGCGCGGCGCCGAAGCTTGCGGCCACCGAGTCGCGCGCCCAGCGCATCAGCGGCGAGGCCGGGTCGAGCCGCGTCGCATTCATGCTGGTCTGGCGCGTCGGCGCGACGTCGATCATGGCAAAGCCGTTGCGGTCGAGATGCCGGCGCAATGCGGGGATGACGTCGCCGGCATCGGTGCCGACCACGAAGCGCAGCTGGCAGGTCGCCTTGGCGGTCGGAGGAATGGCGTTAACCGGATTGTCGGGATTGCCGATCTTCAGCGCCAGGATCTCGAAGCTGTTCCAGCCGAACACGCGCTCGGCCGGCGTCAGATCCGGTTCGCCCCACTCGACGTCGATCTCGGGTGCGCCTTCGCCGCCATCGATCACCGCGTCGGCCAGCGCCTCGCGCACGGCCGGCGTCAGGGAACTCGGCCGCCATTCCGGCACCTGGATGGCGCCGCGCCGGTCGACGATGCAGGCCAGGGCGTGCGACAGCAGGGTGCCGGGGCTGGCGAGCAAGCCGCCCCAGTTGCCCGAATGATGCCCACCAGCACGCAGGTTCAGCGACAGTTCGAAGTTCAGAACGCCGCGCGTGCCGGTAAACAGCGTCGGTCGCTGCGGCGTCAGGCGCGGGCCGTCCGAGGCCAGCAGCACGTCGGCCTTCAGCGCCTCGCGATTGGCGGCGCAGAATTCGTGCAGGCCGGGCGAGCCGGTCTCCTCGCCGGTCTCGATCAGCACGACGGAGTTGAAGCCCAGCCGGCCGCGTGCGGCGATGACGGCGGCCAACGCGCCGAGATTGACGGTGTGCTGGCCTTTGTTGTCGGCGGTGCCGCGGCCGTAGAGCCGGTCGCCGCGCACCGAAATCTTCCAGGGCGACAGGCCATCGGCCCATTGCTCGTCCAGGCCGCGGATGACGTCGCCATGACCGTAGGTCAGCACCGTCGGCAAATTGGCGCCCTCGATGCGGCGACCGATCAGGAAGGGACCGAATTGCCGCACCGGATTGGGATGGATCGAGACGACGTAACCCAGCCGCTCGAGCGACGGGCCGATCTCGTCCTTCAGGTATGCCGTCAGATGGTCGGCGAAGGACGGATCCTGGCTGACCGTGCGATAGCCGACGCGCCGGTCGAGATCGGCGAGAAAACGGCCGTCGTCGAAATAGCCGGTGGCATTGGCGATGGCTTGCTGGCGCTGGGAGGACATATCGGGCTCCGGCCCTGATGGCGATGCGCGATTGTCCGACAGTTGGAGGCAAAAGAAAACGGCCCGCTTGACGGCGGGCCGTTCCCTGCATTCCGCGTTGGACGGTCAGTTCTTCGGATTGGCAGGCTTGGACTGCTTGGCCCCCGTATCCGTCGCGATCACCGTCGTCGAAACCGAGGTATCGCTTGCCGTCGTTGTCTTGGCGCTCCACCCGCAGCCTTCAGCGAGCGCCGGCAACGCGTAGGCCGAAACCAGAAGAGCGGCAACGGCCAGCACAGGCATTCTCATTCGACCACCTCCTCTCCAGTTGTTACCCGGACAGGATACGCGATTTTCGCGCGGCTGGCGATCAGGATTGCGTCAACGACAGAGCACGGTCAGTTCTTCAAGACGATCCAGAGCGTTATCGCCCTGGCGCAAACCCGGCCGGCGGCATCGATCACCGCCGTGCCGGAGGTCAGCTTGCGGCCATCGGCCGAAATCGGCCAGGCCAGCACCGTCGCGGGCTCGCCGGCCCGCAACCGTCCTTCGACCCGCCCGGTCATGCGACCGGTCAGCACCGTGCGCTCGTCGTCCTCGCGCA
>JBDZUM010000075.1:0-20272 GCA_040255215.1 Rhodospirillaceae bacterium | reverse complement strand
CCGGTGTTCATCGCCTGCAGCATGTCCAGCGCTTCGCCGCCGCGCACCTCGCCGAGGATGATGCGGTCGGGCCGCATGCGCAGCGCGTTCTTCAGCAGGTCGCGCTGCACGATTTCGCCGCCGCCTTCGATGCTGGCCGGGCGCGTTTCCAATCGCACGACATGCGGCTGCTGCAGCTGCAGTTCGGCCGCGTCCTCGATCGTTACGATGCGTTCGCCGTGGTCGATCATGCGCGACATGGCGTTGAGCAGCGTCGTCTTGCCCGAGCCCGTGCCGCCCGAGATCAGGATGTTGAGGCGTGAGCGGGAGGCGATCTGCAGCACCTTGGCCATCTCGACCGAGACGTTGTTCTGCTCGACCATGCGGTCGAGCGTGATCTTCTTCTTGGAGAATTTGCGGATCGAGATGGTCGGGCCGTCGATCGCCAGCGGCGGAATGATGACGTTGACGCGGCTGCCGTCGAGCAGGCGGGCGTCGACCAGCGGCGTGGTTTCGTCGATGCGGCGGCCGACCCGGGAGACGATGCGCTTGGCGATGTTGAGCACATGCTCGTCGTCGCGGAAGGTGACGTCGGTGATGTGCAGCTTGCCCTGGCGCTCGATATAGACCTGCTTGGGGCCGTTCACCATGATGTCGGTGATGGATTCCTCGGCTAGCAGCGGCTCGAGCGGCCCCAGCCCCAGCATGTCGTCGACCAGCAGCGTCACCAGGTAGCGCTGCTCCATCTGGTTCAGGTGCAGCCTGTTCTCCAGCAGCAGATCGCCGACCAGATCGGTGAGCTGGCGCTCCAGTTCGGGGCGCGGCAGGCGCGTGGTGCTGGCGAGATCGATGCGATCCATGACCTGCGGATGCAGCCGGTCGCGCGCGATCTCGACGGCGCGGTGGTCGACCGCGGCGCCATCGTCGGGCTGGTTGTGGACGCCGAAAAAGAGCTGGCCGTCGGTCTGCTCGCGCAGCAGCTTGATGCGCTGCTGTTCGGGAGCCGCTTCGCGCCCGCGGCGCTCGGCCTGGCGGCCGGCTGCGGTTCGCGGCGGTGTGGCGGGCGCGGCGGCCGCCGCCGGTTTGGGCGTCAGCACCTCGTCGAGCAGCAGCTTGACGATGTTGCGCAGATCGAGCGGCGCCAGCTTGACGCCATACTGGGTGAGATGGCGACTGACGATTTCGCTCGCCTGGCGGGCGGCTTCGCCGCGCGGCAGCGGACGGCTGCCGGGGCCCGCGACCGCTTCGCGCACGGCCTCGACGAGTTCGCCCAGGATGCGGTCGTCGAGCTGCGGTCCGCTCTGGCCGCCCTCGGCCGTCTCGGAGGAGACGACGCGCAGCGCCGGCCCGCGTCGCAGCAGGCTGACCGTCTCGCCGCCGGGTTCCTTGCCGCCACCGAATCCGAACATGCCGGCCTCCTATCGCTTCCACCACAGCAGCCGGCGTTTCTGCTCGGGCTGTTCGTGGCTTTCCAGGGATTGCGCCAGATTGCGCAGCGCCTTGCTGGCGCTGCTGCGGGGAAACACCTTCGGCATCGCCCGGCCCGAACGGGCCGCGTCGCTGGCGGTCTCGCCGTCGTAGGGGATGGCGATCTCGACCGGCGCGCCGACGGCGCGGCGGAACTCGGACGGCGACAGGATCGGCGACTTGCCGGCGTCGCGTGCGCCGCCGCCGACGATGCGCACCCGCGCGTAGGACGTGGCGCTGCGCACCAGCATCATCAAACGCATGGCGTCGCGCGCTCCGGCAAGCGACAGATCGGTCACCAGCAGGATCTCGTCCGAGAGCGACAGCGCCCTGGTCATGGTCTCCGGCTCGCCGCGCGGCAGGTCGACGACGACGCGCTCGTAGCGGCCGCTCAGGCTGCGAATCAGCACCGTCGCACCGTTCCCATCCATGCGGGTGGAGCGGTCGAGCGACTGTTCCGAGCACAGCACGTAGAGGTTCTGTCCGACCTTGCGCATGGCGCGGTCGAGGAACACGGCGTCGACCCTCGACGGCCGTTCCAGCGCCTGCTGCAGAGCATCGCCCGGGTCGAGATTGAGCGCCAGGGCGATAGAGCCGAAGAACGGGTCGAGGTCGAGCAGGGCGGTGTTGCGTCCCATGTCCTCGGCCAGCAGCCAGGCGAGCCCGACCGCGATGGTCGATGCGCCGACGCCGCCGCGGCAGCCCACGACGCTGACGACACGTCCCTTGGCAAGCGCGGTGCGCGCCGGCGGCTGGCCGAAGGACGGCGGCGGCTCGGCCGGATTGAAGGTTTGTGGCGACTGAGTAAGCGTCTCGACCGGCGCTGCCGCCGCACGCGCTGCCGGCAGTGGTTCTGCCAGTTCGTAACGCCTTTCAGGCTGGCGCGGCGGCAGGGCCGGCGGTCGTTCGAGCGCGGCCGGCGCTTCTTCCGGCGGTTGCCAGATGGGTGGCGGGGCGCGCTCGGGCTGCGGCTGCCACGCCGGTTGCGCCGGTTCGGGCTCGGGCCGCCAGTCGTTGCGGATCGACGGCGGCGGTGCGGGCTCGACTGCAGGCGCCGGCGGGGTTGCGAAGGGCGCCGGCAGCGTGTCGTCGCGTCGGATCCGCTGCATCGGTTCGGCCGGTGGGTTCGGTGCGGCGACGGGCTGCGGCTCGGGTGCAGGGCGGCGCAGGGGCGCGCGGGCGGGCAGCCCGCCGAAGATGCGATTGATGGCGGATTCGGACAGCGGTTTGGACAGGCACAGGCTGGCGCCGGCCTGCATCAGTTCGAGCGCCTGCGGCTCGCTGAACCGGCCCAGCACGATCAGCTCGGCATAATGCGGCAGGCCGGTGACCAGCACGGCGATGTCGTCGATCGCGTCGGGTGTCGGTTCGAGATCGATGATGACGCAGTCGGCGGTTTCGTCCGGATGCAGGCCGGCCAGCGCCTCGTCGATGCCGCCCAGCGCGAAAGCGCAGGCAATGCCGCGACGGGCGGCAGCGTCGTTCAGCAGATCGAGCGTGGCCTGATCGGCGACGAGTCCGATCGCCGCGCGGGGCGGCGCTCCGCGTCGGGGTGGTTGGCCATTGTCGGCGGCCAGCCCGGACATCACTGCCCCCCGGATTCTTGACTCGAAGGCGAACCCGTATCGTCCTTGATGAGCGGCGTGACCTTGCCGACCCGATAGCGCTGCACGCCGAGCACCGCCTGGGTGCCGTCCTGCGCGCCGGTCGGCCGGCCGCGGGCGAGATCGGCCGGGTCGGCGACCATGACGCCGAGATTATGCGCATTGGCGCAGCCGAAATTCGACGACGGCGTGTTGGTGTAGTTGTATTCCGGCGCCTTGCTGAAATCGGGACAGCGCGGCGTCGTCACCACGTAGCGGTTGACGGCGACGGTGACCTGGTTGACGCCGCTGGTATCGCTGCCGGTATGGATGACGTCGACCGTGCCGTAGCCGCGGCGGGAGAGCGCCTCGCGCACCGCCCGCTCGCGCCCGCCGCCGACGCTGCTCGGGCCCGTCGAGGGCCCGACCGAGATCGTGGCGCCGGCATTCGACTGGCCGCCTTGCCCGCCCAGAAACTCGGCAAGCCGCGCCGCCTCGTCGGGCGCCAGATCGCTGCGGCCATGGGCGAAACGCACGACGTGCTCCTGCCGCGCGATGCTGACCTTGTTGTGCTTGGGCGCCTGCGCCGTCGACCATTCGGGCTGCGAATCGCCGCAGGCGCCCAGCGACAGGCCGGCGATCGCAAGCGCGGCGGCGAGGGCGAGGCGAAGCGGGATACTGGTCATGGCGTACTACTCAATCGAGCTGGAAACCGGCCGGCCCGATCAGCGCGTTGCCGTCGGGCCCGCGCACGATCGGCGCGCCCTCGGTCACGGTCTGGCCGCGCGTCGAGCCGAAGAGGATGCGCTGACCGTCCGTCGGCTGGACGTAACCGTCGGTGGGGGCGGCGACGACGTTGGCCGACACCGGGTTGACGAGATAGGGGGTGACGACGATGACCAGCTCGGTCTCGTTGCGCCGGTAACGGTCGGACTTGAACAGCGCGCCCAGGATCGGCACGTCGCCGAGGAACGGCACCTTGTTGACGTCCTGGGTCGAATTGTTCTGCAGCAGGCCGGCGATGGCGAAGCTCTGGCCGCTCGCCAGCTCGACCGTCGTTTCCGCCCGCCGCGTCGTCAGCGAGGGAATGTTGAATCCAACCGCCTGGATGCTGCCGACGGTGGAAAGCTGGCTGACTTCCGGGCGCACCTTCAGGTTGACCCGGCCGTTCTCGAGAATGGTCGGGGTGAAGGCGAGCCCCACGCCGAACTTCTTGAACTCGATGGTGATCGCGTTGGCATTGCCCGACTGCGCCACCGGAATGGGGAATTCGCCACCGGCCAGGAAGTTGGCGGTCTCGCCGGACATGGCGGTCAGGTTCGGCTCGGCCAGCACGGTGATGAGGTTTTCGGTCGCCAGCGCGTCGATCAGGCCGTTGATGTCGTAGCCGCCCTTCTGATAGCCGCCATAGGCGTTGTTCACGTTGTTGGCGCGTCGGCTGATCGTGTTGGCCCCGCCGAGCACGAAGTCGCCGAGGACGACGGGATTGCCGGTGAACAGCCCGAAGGTGAAACCGCTGATGTTGAAGGCGGCATCCCAGTTGATGCCGAATTGCTTGAGATCCTCGCGCGCCACTTCGGCGATGCGGACGCGCAGGTTGATCTGGTTCGGCGTCGTGACGCGCATCTGGTTGACGACCGCGCCTTCGCCGGGCGCGAAGCGCGTCGCCAGCCGGCGCACGTTTTCGGCCTGCACCGCCGAACCGGCATCGCCGCTCAGCACCAGCGAATCGCCGACCGTCGAGACTTCGATCGCCGAGGTCGGCGCCGCGCTGCGCAGGGCGGTGCGGAAGGCGGCGAGATTGTGCGTCACCCGCACCCGCGTGTTCAACAGCACGTTGTCGTCGCCGTCGACGGCGTAGAGCACCGTTTCGCCGGCCTTCTTGCCGAACACGTAGATCATGCGGGTCGACTTGACCTGGATGTCGGCGATGTCGGGATTGGCGACGAACACCGTGTCGGCCGCCTTGCTGAGACGAACCAGCGCGCCGCGGTTGATTTCGATGTTCAGATCCTTGCCGCTGGTGCCGGTGAACACCGCGCCGCCCGACAGCGTGTTGGCGGCTGGCGGCGCAGCCGGAGCGGCGACGACCGGCGGCGGCGCGGCCGGCGGCGGGCTGGTGTCGAGCGGCGGCCGGGTCATCTGCGCCGGCGCGGCCGGGGTCTGCTGCGCGGGCAGCACCGGGTTGGCCGGCGGCGACGGCACGGACGGCGCGGCGATAATGCGCGGCGGCACCGGCAAGGTGGCCTGCGCGGTCTCGAACGAGGCCGGCAGGGCGGGCAGGGGGGCGCTTTCGACCTTGTCGTCGATCGATGCGGTCGGCGCCATGGCGGCGGCCGGCAGATCGGTGGACGGAAGGTCGGACGCCTTGGCGACCGGCTCGTCGGCTTTCGCCTCGCCGCGCAGGATCGTCGGCGGTTCGGCGGCGCGGGCGGCGTCGAGCTTCGGCACGATGGCGATCGGCTGGCCGTTGGCTGGCGAGGCCGCCATCTGCGCCTTGGCCGGATCGGCGCTGCGCACCGGCACCAGCGGGCCGGCATCGGGCGAAGCGTTGACCGCCCGGTCGTTGTCGGAAGTCGGGCCGATCCACACCGAGGCGGTGTTCATCGGATCGCGCTGATCGAGGCGATGCGCCAGCATGGCGCCGCCGGCCAGGGCCAGCGCCAGTACAGCCGCTATGGTCCTGGTTTTGCGCATGGTTACTTCTCGTCGCTCTTGCCGCGCAGCACCGTGACCTTGGTGCGCGAATTGCCGCTGCCGGCCAGCAGGGAGCTCGCCTCGCTGTCCAGCGTGAATGTCGTGCGGCTGACCTTGTTGCCGGACGCGGCGGCGGTTTCGGCCTCTTCCGCGGCCTCGTCGCGCGCCAGGCTGCGCAGGGTCAGCGACAGCTTGCCGAGATCGAGCGCCACGGCCAGCGTCTCGCTCTGCTTGGGCGTCACCTCGAACGTCACGGTGCGCGCGATATGCGTCTCGCCGGGCTTGCTGTCGGTGCGCTGGTCGAGCGCCAGCACGCGCACGTCGGTCAGCACTGTCTCGCCCGCCTTGCGGTCGCGCGCGCCGTCCTGGCCCTGCTGATAGGTGTGGGTGAGAATGATGTCGACGCGGTCGCCGGGGAAAATGAATCCCGAGATGCCGGTGGTCAGCGTCACCGGCACCGAGACCGCGCGCATGCCCGGCTGCAGCACGGCGGCCATGAAGCCGCGGCCGTTGGGCGACACGACGCGGCCGTTGTTGAGCGGCTCGCCGACGCCGACCGGGCTGCGCACCACCGAGCCGACCACGTCTTCCAGCTTGTGCTTGCCCTGGACGAAATAGGCCGAGGACATGCTGGTCTCCGGCCACACGACCCAGTGGACGTTCTCCTGGTTGATGAACTGGCCGGTGCCGATCCTCGTCTTGGCGACCAGCACGCGCTGCCCGGCGTTCTGCTTGGGCGCCGACGCCTTGCGCATCGCCGAGCGTTCCGCGTCGATCCAGCTCTTGGCCATGAAGGCCGTCGCGCCCGCCAGCAGCAGGGCTATGGCGACCAGTGCGATCTTGCCGATGCGCATTCTATGCCTCCGTCATGCCTAGGCGGCGCCCGCCAGTTTCAGTTGCGCGCAGACCACCAGCCCGCCCAGCGCGATCGCCACGCCGTAGGGCAGCGTGCGCCGACCGGTGGTCGAGCGCGGCGCTTCCGGCAAGGCAAGGGCGATCCGCAGATTGAGGGCGATCCAGGCGATCGTCGCGGCGCGACCGGGCATCATGCCGATCAGCGCCAGAAGCCCGCCGGCCAGCGACGTGGTGACGATCAGGACCGGGAAATGTTCGGGGCCGGCCCACAGCGCCAGCACCGTGAGCAGCTTGACGTCGCCGCCGCCCATCCAGCCGCGCGAAAACATGAAGGCGCCGACCAGGAAGGTTCCGGCGGCGATCGCGACGGCCCAGTGAAGCTGCGCCAGGCCCTGGCCGCCGGCCAGCAGATAGGCCGGGAACAGCGCGAGGATGATTATCGGCACCGCGTTGGGAATGCGGAACCACATCACGTCGTTGACCGCGCCCCAGGCGATGGCGGCGACCAGCGCGAGAATCAGCATCTCATGGAGAGCCATGATTCGATCCGCATTCCGAACGAGGGGAAAGAAAGGGACGGCGCCAGGCGCCGTCCCGCAACGTCAGACGAAAGGGCTTACTCGCCGCCCTCGCCGCCTTCGCCGCCTTCACCGCCGGCATTGCCGACCGCGGTCGACAGAGCGGTCGACACCGTGCCGAACATGGTCTGCAGCGAGCCGCCCATCAGGGTCAGGGCGCCAATGGCGGCAACCGAGATCAGAGCGGCGATCAGGCCGTATTCGATCATGGTGGCGCCGGAGTCGTCTTTGATCAGACGCTTGAACGTGGAACGCATGGTTTGTCTCCTTGGTCTGGAATCCATTGCCCAAATTGATGAAGGATCGGGTGAGGCCGCATTGTTACGGCTCTGATTCTGTTGAGTCCCCAATCCCTCGTACCGACTCACATGCCGGAACGGTGTTGAGTCTCTCCGTTTTCTTTGCGGCGAAAAACATTCCAGAACGGTAGTTTGCGGATGCTATTGAGTTAATACTTCCAGCAATTCCCCTAACTGTTTGGAACTTGGTCGCTTCGGCCGGATAGTACGGCTCGCGCAACGTATGGGGAAAACTGCGTGGATAAGACGAAAAGCTGAGTTGTCTCAGCACCTAGACTGCAGAAACTGAGCTTGAGTATGAGCTCTGTGAAGCGTCTATGACGCGAGGCGTCCGTCGATCGCGGCGCGGACCTTGCGGGCGAGGTCGAGGCGCGAGAACGGCTTGCTCAGCAGCAGTCCGGAAGCCACGGCAAGACCGTCCCGCGCCAGCCCGTGCTCCGTGAATCCCGACATCAGCATGATGGCCAGTCCGGGCCGCAGCCGTCTTGCGCGCTCGATCAGGCGCAACCCGTCGAGACCGGGCATCACGATGTCGCTCAGCAGCAGGTCCAGTCGCGCCAGGTCGCGCAGGCTGGCCAGGGCCGCCTTGCCGTCGGCGGCGGCAACCACGGCATAACCCAGCCGCCGCAGTTCGCCCGCCACGTAGGCCCGCACCTGCGCATTGTCCTCGACCAGCATGACGGTCTCGCCGGCGCGGGCATTCAGGCTCGCCGGTTCGGTGTCCATGTTGGGCAGGCCGAGCTGCACCTGCGCCCGCGGCAGATAAAGCCGCACCACCGTGCCGCGGCCCGGCTCGGAGTAGATCTTGACGTGGCCGCCCGATTGGCGCGCGAAACCGTAGACCATCGAAAGCCCCAGCCCGCTGCCCTTGCCGACTTCCTTGGTGGTGAAGAAGGGCTCGAAGGCGCGTTCCAGCACGTGCTGCGGCATGCCCTGGCCGCTGTCGGTCACGGCCAGCAGCACGTATTCGCCGGGCTGGATTTCGGGATTGAGGCGGGCGTAGTCGCCGTCGAGCACCGCGTTGCGGGCCTCGATCAGGATGCGCCCGCCGCGCGGCATCGCATCGCGCGCGTTTAGCGAGAGATTGAGAAGCACGCTGGCGAGCTGGGCGCGGTCGGCCACCACGCCCCACGGCTCTTCGTCCGCCTCGATTTCGATCGCCACCGCGTCGCCCAGGCTGCGCTCCAGCAGGCCGCGCACCTCGCGCAGCATGTCGGCGGCGCAGAATTCGCTGGGCTGCAGCGTCTGGCGTCGCGAATAGGCCAGCAGCATGCGCGTCAGATCGGCGCCGGCGCGCGCGGCGGCGAGCGAGATCTCCGCCAGCCCGCGCGTCTCCTCGTCAGCCGCCAGCCGTTCCGACAGCAACTCGCTGTTGCCGATGATGACGGTCAGTATGTTGTTGAAGTCGTGCGCCACGCCGCCAGTCAGCCGGCCGATCGCCTCGAGTTTCTCCGCCTCGCGCAGGCGTTCCTCGGCCTGGCGATGGCGGCTGATGTCGCGCAGCAGCACGACGGCGGCGTCCGACGCGCCGGCAGCGTCGGCCAGCGGCGCTACCGACAGCTCGGCCCAGCGCGGGTTCGCCGCGTCGCCGATGACCTGGCACTCGACGTCGACCGGCTTGCCGGCGAAGGCGCTGGCCAGCGCCGCTTCGAGGGCGATGCGCTGGTCGGGGCCGACCCAGCCATGCAGAGGCTGCCCCGTCGCCGCGCCGCGTTCGACGAGACCGAGAAAGTCGAGACAGGCGGTGTTGAGATCGTCGATCCGGCCGTCGCGTCCCACGATCGCCAGCGCCACCGTGGCCGATTCGAACAGCGCGGCATGGCGGGCCTGTCCCTGCGAGGCGGGCCGCTTGGCGGAGCTTCGTTTGACGGGGCGGCGCTGGACCGGCGATCTGCCGGCCGCCGGATCGCCGGCGCCGCGACGGCGCATGCGCTAGCTCGGCGAAATGTCGCTGCGCTGCGCCCGGTTGTTGAACCAGCCGCGCTGCATGGCGTAGGTCGCCGCCTGGGTCCGGTTGGACACCTGCAGGCGCTTGAACACCGCCTGGAGATGCACCTTCACGGTGATCTCCTCGATGCCGAGGATCTTGGCGATTTCCTTGTTCGAGCGGCCGGCGACCAGTTCGCGCAGCACGGCCCATTGCCGCGAGGTCAGGCCGACCGGCGCGCGATCGCCGCCGGCGTCGGCTTCCTGCGCCGCCATGTTGGGGCCGCGATCGCGCAGGCCGAGATAGAATTCGGACGGAACGAAACGCTCGCCGTTCAGCACCAGCGACAGCGCGTTGACGAAGGCGGCGCCGATCATGGTCTTGGGCAGATAGCCTGCCGCGCCGGCATCGAGTACGCCCTCGATATCCTGGGCGTTGACCGAGCCCGACAGAACCGCCACCGGCGTCTCGGGCCGGATTTCGCGCAGGCGGCGCAGGCCGCCCGGACCGTTCATGCCCGGCATGTAGAGATCGAGAATGATGAGGTCGACGACGGCTTCCGGCTTGCTGGCGACCTCGACGACTTCGTCGAGCGTGCCCGCTTCGATCACGGTGACCTTGTCGCCGATGCGACGCACGAACGGGACCAGCGCTTCCCGCACCATGCGATGGTCGTCCGCCAGGACGACGGTGATTGCCCTTTGACTCATCTCAGGCCGCTCCCCATCAGCTAGCCTCGCCCCCTTGACTTGTATCGACTGCGGAATGCCTCGATCTGACCCGGGCCTTCCCCTGCGCAATCGTACGATCAATTACGCTAAAGATTTAACTCAACTACGTCAATCGTCACTGGCATCTTCTTCAAACGTCACATGAAGAACATATAGTAGTGGCGAACGACAACTGAACCGTATGCAGAAACAACTGCACGACGACTGTGATTTCGCAGCGTCGCCGCAAATTGTTTCAGCCGTTTCTGGCGTTCGGAGCCGGCGGTTTTGCGCAAACAATCCGCCGGAACTGAACAATGATTCAGTTCACCAGAACGCGTCGGTTAAATACACTATTCAAACGGATACGCCAGACGACAATCCCAGATTGTCTTGATATCTGAAATATTCAATCGGGGAACGTCTGGCGGAAACGCCAGAACTCGTGGCTCTGCCGCTCGCCGATCTGGCAATCGCCGTCGAAGCGCGCGCGCTTCAATGGCCCTTCCGCCTTGCGCGCCCAGCTCACCGGCAGCGCGAAACCGAGCGCATCCGCCTGCCGGTCGAACTCGATCGCGTCCATGCCGGCGATCTCCAGGAACAGCTTCTGCTTGATCGCCGCGGCGAAGCTCGAGAAGTCGCGCGCCACGACCATGAAGGCGCCACGCCCGCCGATCACGCAATCCTGGTAGTAGAGATCGAGATCTGGCATCGAGGGAAAGCCCATGCGGTTGGGCCGGTCGTTGATGATCGGCAGGCCGTTTACGGTGATCTTGTCCGCCACCAGCCGGTCGCGCGCCTCGTTGACGAAGTCGCCGTCGTTGTTCGGCCCGTCGCCGGAGACGTCGACCACGCGCCGCGCCGAGGCGTAGGGACTGCGGCCGAACAGCGACCGGGCATAGGTCAGGGCGCCGGATATCGACGTGCGGGTGGCGATGCTGATGCTGGCCTTGTCGAGCCGCGCGGCGAAGGCGGCGGCTGAGTCGGCGTCGGAGACGATCGTCCAGTCGACCACCAGCCGCTGGTAGACGCCGTCCGACCATTCGAAATAACTGACGGCGATGCGGCCCTTGGGGCCGGCCCCGATGGCGCGCAGGATGCGGGGATCGGCGAAGGCGTCGATGTAGCCCTGGCGCTGCAGGCGGGCTTCCTCGGGATCGACGCTGCCGGAAACGTCGATGGCCAGCACCAGTTCGAGATCGACCTCCTCGGCGGCCGGAGCGGGGACCGGGCCGAACGCAAGGACCAGCGCAAGCCATAAGGCTGCGAAGCGTGCCAGGACCACGGCGGTATTCCTCCAATGGCGGCGATACGTCCATACTCTAGAGCAAATCATGTTTTGGCGGAATCGCTGGCGATCCCGTCAAAACATGTGAGTCCACTCTAGCAGAAGCATCCGTGCCGTCAGGAAGGACCACCATGCAAGCCGATCTGCATCACGTGCATCTCTTCGCCAGCGATATCGAGGCGACCATCGCCTGGTGGCGCGACGTCATGGGCGGGGAGGTGGCGTTCGACGGCGAATTCGGCGGTGCCCGCAACGTTTTCATGCGGGTCGGCCGCGGCCGGCTGCATCTCTACGACCAGAAGCCGCGCGGGGCGCCAAATACCGCGCCGGCCGGGGCGGTCCATCATGTCGGCATCCAGTGCCGCGACCTGCCGGCGCGCGTCGCCGCCATGATGGCCCAGGGCGTCGCCTTCCGCAGCGGCATTCGCGAGTTCGGCTCGTGGCGCTACATCATGTGCGCCGCGCCCGACAACGTGTTGCTGGAACTGTTCGAGGCCGATACGGAGAAAATGCCGCCCGATCTGGGGGCGTATTTCGCCGGTCGTTGAGGCCTTACTTCCGCGCGAGCTGGATCGCCTGCCACACCCGCGCCGCCGTCGCCGGCATTTCGATATGCGCCACACCGTCCTGCGCCAGGGCGTCGACGATGGCGCCAATTACGGCCGGCGGCGCGCCGATCGGCCCCAGTTCGCCGACCCCCTTGATGCCCAGACGGTTGTTGGGCGAGGGGGTGGAGATCGTCGCGCTCTCCATGGATGGCAGGTCCGGGAAGTGCGGTATGCCGTAATCCATGAACGAACCGCTCAGCAGCTGGCCGCTCTCGGCGTCGTAGACGCAATTCTCGACCATGGCCTGGCCGATGCCCTGGGCGATGCCGCCATGCATCTGGCCGTCGACCAGCGCCTGGTTGATGACGGTGCCGACGTCCTGCAAGGTCAGCAGGCGGTCGATGCGCGTGGCGCCGGTCAATGGATCGACCTCGACCTCGCAGGCGATGACGCCGCTGGGATAGGACAGGATCTGGTCGGCGAATTTCGCCTCGCCGCGCACCGGTCCGCGCAACTCTTCCGGCAGCCCGTCGCCAGCGGCGCGGACGGCGATCTCGGCCAGCGACAGCCGCCGGTCGGTGCCGGCGATGGCGACATGGCCGTTTTCGAGCGCGATATCGGCCGGCGCGGCTTCGAGCAGATGCGCGCCGATCAGGCGCAAACGCTCGACCAGCTTCTCCGTCGCCTGGTGGATCGTCGTGGCGCTGATGATGGTCGAGGACGAACCGCCGGTGCCGCCGCCGGTGCCGATGCGCGCGGTGTCGCCCTGCAGCACGCGGATGCTGTCGATCGGCACGTCGAGCAGGGCAGCGGCGACCTGCGCATAGACGGTCTCGTGCCCCTGGCCGCTCGATTGCGTGCCGGTATAGACGTTGATGTTTCCGTTCCCGGCGACTTCGACGCGGCTGTTCTCGTCGGCGACGCCGCCGGTGCCATGCAGATAGCAGGAGATGCCGTATCCCCGCCGCAAGCCCCTGGCCTCGGTGGCGGCGCGGCGTTCGGCGAAGCCCGCATGGTCGGACTGCGCCAGCGCTTCTTCAAACAGGCGCGGGAAGTCGCCGCTGTCGTAGACGAAGCCCAGTGCGGTACGATAGGGCATGGCGGCCGCCGGCACCAGGTTGCGCCGGCGCAGCTCGAGGCGGTCGATGCCGGTCTTCGCCGCCGCCAGATCGACCAGCCGTTCCACCACGAACAGCGTCTCCGGCTTGCCGGCGCCGCGAAACGCGTCGACCGGCACGGTGTTGGTGAACAGGCAGTGCATTTCCATGTGGATCGCCGGAATGGCGTAGAGGCCTGACGCCACCTTGGCCATTCCGGTGGTCGGGATGGAAGGCGCGAAGGTGGACGTGTAGGCGCCGAGGCTGGCCAGCCCGTGCAGGCGCAAACCGACGAACTTGCCCTGCGCGTCGAGCGCAAGTTCGCCTGTCGTCTGCTGGTCGCGTGCATGCGCCTCGCTGAGGAACGTCTCGCTGCGGTCGGCTGACCAGTACACCGGCCGGCCGAGCTCGCGTGCGGCGACCACGACCAGCGCGTGCTCCGGGTAGAGATAGAATTTCGGCCCGAAGCCGCCGCCGACATCGGGCGTCACCACGCGCAGCTTCTCACGCGGTTCGTTGAACACCTTGTCGCACAGCAAATCGCGCAGCAGATGCGCGCCCTGCGACGGCGTCGTCAGGGTCGTGACGCCAGCTTGCGCATCGTGTTGGGCGAAAGCGGCGCGGTTCTCGATCGACGCCGCCACCAGCCTGTTGTTGTAGCTCTGCAGCCGTACGACATGCGCGGCGCCGGCGAAGGCGGCATCGGTCGCCGCGCGATCGCCTTTCTCCCAGACCATCGAGCGGTTGTCGGGCGCCTCGTCCCACACCGCCGGCGCGCCCGCGGCGGCGGCGGCGCGCACGTCGGTCACCGACGGCAGCGCATCGTAGTCGACGAAGATCGCCTCGGCCGCATCGCGCGCCTGCGCCAGGGACTGCGCCACCACCAGCGCCACGGGTTCGCCGACGAATTTCACGCGCTCGCGCGCCAGCACCGGCCGGAAGGGCTCGACATAACGTTTGCCGTCGCGCCCGCTCATCTCGACCGGGCAGGCCAGCGGTCCCAGACCGGCCAGATCGGCGCCGGTCCAGATGCCGGCGACGCCCGCCATCGCGCGCGCGGCCTCGACGTCGATCGAGAGAATGGCGACATGCGCCATCGGCGAGCGCAGCACGTAGGCATGCAGCGCGTCCTGCGGCGCCAGGTCCGCCGTGTAGCGGCCTTCGCCGGTGAGGAATCTCCGGTCTTCCAGCCGGCGGATTTTGTCCCGCGAAACGCCCGTCACCGCTGCCACCGCTTTCGATTGAACCCTGGGATTTGCCGGTCGAGAATAGCGCAAAGCGCCGACCGATGCAGGCGCTGTGGAGGAAACCATGTCCTAGCCCGCCACGCTGACGGCCGCCGCCGACGAAGTGCTCTACGCCGTCGCCGATCACGTCGCTACCATCACCCTCAACGCCCCGCAGCGCATGAACACCATCTCCGGCCCGATGCTGGGCGCGCTGACGCAATGCCTGCAGCAGGCCAACGACGATCCCGAGGTGCGGGTGGCGATCCTGACCGGCACCGGCCGCGCCTTCTGCGCCGGGCTCAATCTGGAGGCCCAGCGCGAGGGCAAGGACACGATCTCGGTCGGCTCCGGCGTCACCCGCACCAATATCGACCTGCGCAACACCCCGCCCACCGTGCTGCACGCCATGGATACGCCGGTGATCTGCGCGCTCAACGGCTCGGCCGCCGGCTATGGCATGGATTTGGCGCTGGGTTGCGACATCCGCGTCATGGCGCGCTCGGCCAAGATGGCCGCCGCCTTCGTCAAGCGCGGCGTGGTGCCCGAATCGGGCGGCACCTGGCATCTGCCGCGCCTGCTCGGCTGGTCGAAGGCCGCTGAGCTGATCTTCACCGGCCGCACGCTGGACGCGGCGAAATCGCTCGAGCTCGGCCTGGTCTCCGAGATCGCCGACGATGCCGCCGTGCTGCATCGCGCCCGCCAGATCGCCGCCGAGATCGCCGCCAACGCGCCGCTGGCCGTGCAGGCGGCCAAGCGCATGATGCGCATGGGCTGGAACGAGCCCTTCAACGAGCATGTCCACCACGTCTTCCTGCAGCTTCTCCCCCTGATGCAGACCGAGGATTTCCGCGAGGGCATCGGCGCCTTCCTGGAAAAGCGCCCGCCCGCCTTCACGGGCAAATAACCGGCGAGGGTCCGCGATCTTCGGCGGTCAGGGCTTCGCAATCGTCATGCCTGCCGCGCCGATTTCACGTCACTGTTCCAGTTCCAACTCACGGAGCAAGCCATGCGCGCCAAGTACTACGAAGACGCCCCCGAGGCGGTGAAGATCCAGCGCAGCCTCAGCGCCTACCTGGCGGCCTCGCCGCTCGGCAAGCAGATGGTCGAGCTAGTCTATCTGCGCGTGTCGCAGATCAACGGCTGCGCCTACTGCCTCGACATGCATTCGACCGCCCTGCGCGGGATGAAGTTCGACCAGCGCAAGATGGACGTGCTGGCCGGCTGGCGCGAGGCGGCATCGCTGTTCGACGAGCGCGAGCGCATCGCGCTGGAGATCGTCGAGGCGCTGGTGCCGGTCTGCCGCGACGGCGTCCCCGACGAACTCTATGCGCGCGCCAGCAAGGCCTTCAGCCCGCGCGATCTGACCGACCTGATCTTCGCCGTCGGCCTGATGAGCTCGTGGAACCGCATCGCCATCGCCTTCCACGCCGACCTGCCCAACCGCAAGCCGGCGCAGGCGGCGGAGTAGGGGGCGGCGGAATAGGCGGCGGCGGAGCAGGCGCTTGATCCTCATCACCGGCGCCATCCTGGCCCGTCCCGGGACCTTCGACGAGCTGCGCCGCGTGTGCATCGCGCACAGCGTGCGCTCGCGCACCGAGGATGGCTGCCTGCACCATGCCGTGCATGTCGACGCGGAGAACCCGTTGCGGCTGGTGTTCGTCGAGCTGTGGCGCGACCGGGAAGCTGTGGCGGCGCATTTCGCCGACGCCGAGGCGCGCGCCTTCGTCAAGACGGCGCGGGCGCTGGCGGCGGAGACGACGCGCATGGCCGTCTACGAGGGTCAGGACATCACCGCCGAGTTGCTCGGCCGCTGACGCAAGGGGCGGTGGCAATCGGGTTCGCCGGTTGCTAGCCTGTCGGGGCGGCGCGACGCCGCCTGCGGGAGACCGTGATGTCGTCGGTGATGGTCACGTGGAAAGGCCGCTGCGCCGATGTCGCAGCCCAGGCCCGGCTGCTCGAGGAAATCGAGCCGCTGGCCGCCGCCCACGCCGCCCGTCGCGCCGCCCGCCGCGCCGCACCGCCGCCGCTGCCCCGCGTTTCCGAGCTGCTGGCCGCCGACCGCGGCGAGGGTCTGCCGGTCGACCCCGATCTGCGGCACTGGGACGAAACCGTCGAGGGCAACGTGCTGATCTGCGGCGATTTGCTGGAGGATCGCGCCGCCCTGGCCGAAGCGGCGGCCGCCGCGCACCCGGCGCCTGAAGTCGTGCGCTCGCCGGGCCATTCCTGGCCGCATGTCCGCGTGTCGCGCCTGCATTTGCGCGGCGTCGAGTTCCGTTTCTACGATCCGCGCGAGCTCTATCCGGGCGAGGACCGCTTCAGCCTCGTGTTCCTGCGCTGCGAGGAGTTTCCCTTTCTCGACGGGCTGATCGCCGCCGCGCGCGGCCCGCAATGGTGCGCCCGCATCAGAGCGCCCGGGCTGAGCGGCGCCGACTGGTACGTCGACTGCCCCTCGCTGCATCTGCGCGGTCATCTCGAGGCCTGGACGGTGTCGCTGCTGTCGTGGATCCGCTATTTCCACGTGCCCGACCTGGCGTTCGACTGCCGCGGCCGCCTCGAAGGCTATGCCTATCGCGCCGACAGCCATGCCGATCTCGAACGCAGCGACGGCGCCGAGTTCGCGCGCGCCCGCGGCCTGACCTATCTGCGCAAGAGCTGCGCCGATCGGGCGGACGCGTCCGACGCCGAACTCGGCCGGCTGGCGCGCGGCGGCGAAGCGGGCGGTTGAGCATGGACCAGCATGTCGTCATCGCGCTCGGCTTCGGCGTCTGGGCCTTCGGCTTCGTCTGCGTCGTGGCGCTGTGCGTCGGCGCGCGCTGGCGCTGGGGCCTGGCCGCGGCCATCGGCATCGCCGCCGCCATCGCCGTCGACGTGCATTTCGAGCGCGACGACTGGCTGGCCTTCGCCCGCGACGCCGCCATCGGCGCGCTGGCCGCGCCGGCGATCCTTGCCTTGCTGCTGCTGTTGCTGCGGCTTGCCGCCCGCACCCGTCTGGCCGCCTTCTTCGCCGGCCTGCGCGACATCCTGCTGCTGCGCCCGGCCGACGGGTCGTCGCCGCTGCCGCTGTCCGAGCGCGATCGCGTGCGGCGCTGGTTCGTGGTCGTCGCCGCCGCGCTGGGCAGCGTCGTGTTCACCCTGATGGCGCAGGGCGAATTCTGGCAGGCGCTGGGCGACTCGCTGCGCCCGGCCCGCGTCTTCTCCGCCCTGCTGGTGGTCGGCGTCGCCGTCGTGCTGGTCGGCCCGGTGCAGGATTTCGTGCTTGGCCGATCGCTCTCCGGCGAGGCCGCCGGACACGGCGAACCCTTCGCCGCCCTGTTCGCCGGCCGCCGGCCGCTGCGCTCGGCCCTGCGCCTGGCGCTCGTCTTCGCCCTGGCGCTGACCCTGCTGGAGCTGATCAGCAACAGCCTCGACGAGGCGGTCGCCGGCTCCGCCTCGCTGGCCAGCTTCACCATCGTCGTCGCCAGCATCGTGCCCGCCATCGTCACCGGCTACTGGTGCGCCGCCCTGCAGGCAAGGCTGCCGCCGCGCGCCCTGATGGAAGACGCCGCGTCCTCGTCGTCCATCTTCTTCGCCGTGCTGAACTACGTCCCCGCCGTCGCCATGGTGCTGGCCTTCGGCCTGCGCGAGCTGGCCAGCGGCACCGGGCAGGACATGCGCGCACCCGGCTTGATGGTGCTGTTCTCGCCGATCGTCGGCCTGCTCGTCGCCGGCGTGCTGGGCTTCCTCGCCGCCGGCATCTACGCCCTGCTGGGCGGCTGGACACTGGGGCGCTGGCGCGGCTGGCCATCGATGGCGCTGCTGCTGGGCGCGCTGCTGATCGCCGCCCTGTTCAACCACGTCGCGGCGATAGCCCTTGCCTGGCTCTTCGCCGACGCGCCGTTCGACTGGAGCGGCCTGCCCGATCTGCTGGCCGGCGCGCTGGGCTGGTGGGTCGGGCTGCTGGCCAGCGGCTTCCCGCGCATCGTCGCGGCCGGCGGCAAGGCGACCGATCCTGCGAATCTGCCCACCTGACAATTCTGCCAGTAGCCGGCGCCGCCGTCGCCGGGGCAGGATCGCAACGGACCGGCTGCAGAGGGGGAGTGGTCATGGTGCGTCCGATCGGAGTCGTTCTGTCGTTGCTCGTCGTTCTGTGGAGCGCGACGTGGAGCGCCACCGCCAGCGCCCAGCGCCTGCCCGCCGCGGACGATCCCGAGACCATCGTCCGCCAGCTCGACTTCAAGAGCGGGCTGCAGCCGCTGGGCGAGGTCGCCGAGGTCAACGCCACGAGCCTGGCCTATCTCGGCCCGGCCGACGCGCGCCGCCTGCTCGAGGATGCGTGGGACAATCCCAAGGGCTCGGCCTCGGGCGTGCTCGGCATGCTGCTGCCGCGCGACGTCGATCCGCTGTCGCCCGAGAGCTGGGCCATCGTGGTGCGCTACGACAAGTCGGGCTACGTCGAGGACGACGATGCCGACGCCATCGACTACGCCGAATTGCTGGAAGCCATGCGCGAGGACGTCGTCGACAGCAACGAGGAGCGCCGCAAACGCGGCTATCCCGCCATCGAGCTGGTCGGCTGGGCCAGCACGCCCTATTACGACAAGGCGACGCACAAGCTGCACTGGGCCAAGGAGCTGCATTTCGACGGCGAGACCGGCAACACGCTGAACTACAATCTGCGCGCGCTGGGCCGCAACGGCGTGCTGGAGCTCAACTTCGTCGCCGGCATGGAGCAGCTCGACACCATCCGCCGCGCGATCCCGCGCGTCATGGCCGAGGTGAACTTCAAGCCCGGCTATCGCTACGAGGAGTTCGATTCGTCGGTCGATGCGGTCGCGGGCTACGGGCTGGCGGCGCTGGTCGCCGGCGGCGTCCTGAAGAAGGCCGGTTTCTTCGGCGCGATTCTGGCCGTGCTGGTGGCGGCGAAGAAACTGTGGATCGTCGCCGCCGTCGCCCTGTTCGGCGGCGTCAGCGCCTTCCTGCGCCGCCGCCGCGCCCGCCGGCCGATCGACTAGAGGGGCCGGCGCCGGGCGCTACGGCGCCAGCGCGACGCGGCCCTTGGCGCTGCGGCCCAGCACCGCCTCGTAGGCCTTCAGCCATTCGTCGAGCCTGAAGGTCTGCGTCGGGCTGAGTCTGACGGCGCCGCTTTCGGTCCAGTCGTGCAGCCGGTCCATCACCGCCTTGACCTTGGGGAACTCGCGCTCGCGCACGTCGTCGGGGCTCCAGCCGATGTAGTAGCCCCAGTTGAAGCCGGTGACGATCAGGTTCTTGACCAGCAATATGTTGGCCGGGATCTGCGGGATGCGGCCCGAGGCGAAGCCGATCGGCGCGATGCGCGCTTCCGGCGCCATGCAGCGCAGCGAGGTGTCGAACACGTCGCCGCCCACCGGGTCGAACACCGCGTCGACGCCGCGGCCTTTGGTGATGTCGAGCACGGCGGCGCGGAAATCGTCCTTGCGATAGTCGATGCCGTGATCGGCGCCGTGCTCCAGCGCGAAGGCGACTTTCTCCGGGCCGCCGGCCGTGGCGATCACCGTCGCGCCCAGCGCCTTGCCGATCTCGCAGGCGCCCATGCCGACGCCGCCCGCCGCGCCATGCACCAGCAGCGTCTGCCCCGCCTGCACGTGCAGCAGATGCGGCCACAGCAGGGCGGCGGCTGAGGTCGGGTACGACGTCGCCAGGCCGATGCCGGTGGCGAAGTCGATCTTCGACGGCAGCGCGTAGGTGTTGACCTCGCGCGCCAGGGTCTGCTCGGCCATGCCGCCCCAGTCGACGCAGGCCAGCACGCGATCGCCGGCCTTGAAGCGCGTCACGGCGCTGCCGATTTCCAGCACGACGCCGGTGATCTCGGTGCCGGGCGTGAAGGGGAAGGGCGGCTTGCGCTGGTACTTGCCGGCGATCACCAGCGAGGAAGCGAAGGAGACGCCCGCCGCCTTGACCTCGATGCGCAGCTGGTCCGGCCGCAGCGCCGGCAGTTGCACGTCCTCGATCTTCAGGTCTTCGGGCGTTCCCCATTTCCGGCACACGATGGCGCGCATT
>JBDZUM010000200.1:0-3736 GCA_040255215.1 Rhodospirillaceae bacterium | reverse complement strand
AAGAAAACGGCGGATGCCTGAAGGCATCCGCCGTTCCATCTCTCGAGCGCCCGTACCGGGCGCGAAAGAACTACTTCTTGCCGACGGCGACCTTGATCTCGTCGAGGCTCTCGCCGACGCGCTTGTTGATCAGGTCGGCAGCCTGGGTGTTCGACTTGGCCAGCATGTCGATCGCTTCGCGCAGATTGGCGATGGCGTTCTCGTAGCCCTTCTTGACCAGATCGGCCTGCTTGGCGGCCTTCTCTTCCGGCGAGGCGGCGGACCACAGGTCGGTCGTGGCCTTGGTCATTTCCTCGACCGAGCTGCGCACGACTTCGGCCTGACGCTGGAACAGCGCCTGCACGCCTTCGAATGCGGTCTGGTTGGCGGCGGTCAGCGCTTCGATGTTCTTGCGCTGCGCTTCGACGAGGGTGTCGAAGCCGACAACCGGGAATTTCATGTCGCCCATGATCTTGGTGACGTCCAGATCCTTGAACGGATTGAACGCGGCAAACGTCTCCTGCGCCGTGTAGGCCATGTCTCGCTCCTGAGGTCTCTAGCGGTTTCTAATCTGTCTGCTCAAACCGCGTTCATGTTGCGGTGCAGCAAGGGGAAGATAGGGATGCGGACCCGGCGCGTCAAGCCACTTTTTTGCGCTGCACAAAAATAGCTCTTAACATAATAAAATCAATAAATTAATGGATGGCTTCGGAGCCTGTCGACGCCTGATCTGCCCTATTCTGATGCATAGGGCTGCCGCCTGATTTTGCGGCACTGCGGGGCAAATGCTCCAGCCGATCGAGGAACGAGGCGAAGGGAGCCGCCTGGCGCAATCGCGTGTCCAGCGCCTTCATCGTCGCCGAAAGATCCTCGCTCTCGTCGTCGACGAAACGACGCAACACGTCGGCATGAATCAGGCACAAGCCGCGGACGCGGGCAGCGCCGGGCAGGCCGCTGGCGCCAATGCCGGCGACTTCCAGCATCGTCGCCATCGACCGCTCGACGTTCCAGCCGATGCCGAGTGCCAACAGGGGATCGAAGGGTGGCGAGCGCAGCAGGGCGCGCAGCGCCGTCCGCCAGGGCACCAGCGCGTCGTAGCGGCGCATCATGACGTCGAACAGCCGCTCGCGCGCCGGTTCGGCCGCATCGCTCTCGCCGCCCGCAAGTACCTGCTCGTCGATATGCACCAGAGCCAGACGCAGGGCGGCCATCGGCGTCGGCGCCAGACGATGGGTCGCAGCCAAATCGAGCCCCGCCTGCTGTGCCAGCCGCGGCAGACGGATCGCGGCAATGCCGCCTTCCTCGAGCAGCACGCGCACGGCCTCAAGGAGCCGCAACGTTTGTTCGGTCTGGGTCATGCTCAGCCCTCCGCCATCGCCTCTGTCCTCAACCATGGGCAGGCATTGGGGCCGAAATCCGGCGGCGTCAGCCCGCCAGTTCGCGCGATCGCCGGGTGGCGGCGGCGATCGCCTTGTCGAAGCTTGCCTGCACGCCGTCATCGGCCATCAGCACCTTGAGCGCCTCGGCGGTGGTGCCGCCCGGGCTGGTGACGTTCTGGCGCAGTTGCGCGGCGGGTTCGGCCGAGCGACGCAGCAATTCGCCGGAGCCGGCCACCGTGGCGCGCGCCAGGCGCATCGACAGATCGGCCGGCAGGCCGGCCTTGACGCCGCCCGCCGCCATCGCCTCGACCAGCAGGAACACATAGGCCGGGCCACTGCCCGACACGGCCGTCACGGCGTCGAGCAGGCCTTCGTCCTCGACCCAGACGACCTCGCCCACCGCCTTCAGCAGCGCATCGCAGCGCTGGCGCTGCACCGGATCGACGCTCGGCCCGGCAACGGCGACGGTGATGCCTTGGCGCACGGAAGCCGGCGTGTTGGGCATGGTGCGGACGACGCGGGCCAAGGGTCCCAGCCCCTTGGAGAAATAGGCCAAAGTCTTGCCGGCGGCGATCGACAGGAATGCGGCGCCGGCATCGGCATAGCCGCGCAGCGCCGGCAGCACCGCATCCATCGACTGCGGCTTGACCGCCAGCACGACGATCTCGGGCCGGAAATCGCGCGGCGCCTTGGTGGCGTCGGCCACCACCCGCGCGCGGACCGGCAGCGGCAGATCGCCCGGATGCGGCTCGCAGATCAGCAGATCGGCAGGCTTCACGCCCTGCTCGAGCCAGCCCTCGAGCATGGCGCGGCCCATCTTGCCGCAGCCGACAAGCATGATGCGGCCGGCGGCCATGGCTCAGGCCTCGCCGACCGTTTCGAGGATCGAGGAAGCCATCGCCTCCTGCGGCGACTTGCCGCCCCATACGACGTACTGGAACGCCGGATAGAAGCGCTCGCTCTCGGTGATGGCGATGTCGACCAGGTCTTCCATCTGTTCGACCGCCAGGCCGCTGCTGCCGCGTAGCAGCAGCGCGTGCCGGAACAGCGGCAGCCCCTCCTCGGTCCACAGATCGAAATGCCCCAGCCACAGCTTCTCGTTGATCATGGCCAGCAGCGAGTGGACCTCGCGCGATTTCTCGGATGGCACGCGCACGTCGAAAGCGCAGGTGAAATGCAGCGCCTGCACGTCTTCCCGCCAGCTGAAATAGAGCCGGTAGTCGCACCATCTTCCGGTGACTTCGGCGGCAATTTCGCGTTCGCTGGTGCGATCGAAAGGCCAATCATGGGCCAGCACGATCTGCTCGATAAGATCGAGTGGGTTGACGAATACTTCCTCGGCGTCGTCGTGCAGAGTTGCCCCCATGAGCCCTCCCCGCTGAATCAGACTGCCACTGGCGGGCCTTTTCGGGCCTGCAAGTGGCAGGTTTAACGTCCGGGCCGAACCCCCTCAAAAACCGCGATATCTTGTAGCTTCTTGCGGTCGGCCTACTAAAGTTAGCCTGACAGAGTCAGACTCCGCACGCAAGAGTCCGCCAAGGGCAAATCGGACCGAGAAACAAAATATCAGGGGAAAAGCCGGCGTACCGACTCAGTCGTCCGTGAAAATCTGCGGTCCGGACTCGGTTTCGGCGACGCTGACATTGGCGTCGGCCGGGCTTGCGGTATCGCCCTGCCTGGCCAAAGCCGCCTCGAGCGCAGCGACCCGCGCCTCGAGCTTCTCCTGCTCGGCGCGGGCGCGGGAGGCGACCTCGCGCACGGCGTCGAATTCCTCGCGCGTGGGCAGATCCATGCCGGCCAGCACGCGCTGCAGGCGCTCGCGGATGCGGGCTTCCATCTCCTCGCGCATGCCGCCGGCAGCGCCCAGCGCGCCGCTCATCAGCTTCGCCAGATCGTCGAGCAGGGGATTGCGTGTCTGCATGGCGGCCTCCAGCGCGCCATCGGGCGCGACGGCCAATGTTTAGCATCGCCGGCCGGCTGCGGCTATGCTGGCCCCGGAGGTCGGCGTGGACACGATTCTGATAACGGGCGGCGCGGGATTCATCGGCGCCAATCTGGTCGCGGCGCTGCTGGCCGCCGGCGGCCGGCGCATTGCGGTGTGCGACCGGCTCGACCACCCGGCCAAGCCCGGCAACCTCGATCGCGCAGCGCTCGCGGCGCTGTTTCCGCCCGAAGACCTGCCGCATTTCGTGGCCCAGGAAGGCGGGCGGCTGGCGGCGGTGTGCCATCTCGGCGCCATCTCGTCGACCACGGAACAGAGCTGGGAAAGGCTGCAGCGCGACAATGTCGACGCCACCTTGCGACTGTGGCGCTGGTGCGCGCAGGCTCGCGTGCCGCTGCTCTATGCCTCATCGGCGGCCACCTACGGCGACGGGAGC
>JBDZUM010000199.1:0-3737 GCA_040255215.1 Rhodospirillaceae bacterium | reverse complement strand
CTCTCCCCGTGAAACGGGGAGCGGCATGGAACAGCGAACGGCCCGCCTTTACACCTCGCCCCGCTTTAGCGGGGAGAGGGAGGGGCCCACGGCGAAGCCGTGGGAGGGTGAGGGGCTCTTCCTTGCCTGCATCTGCCCCTCACCCGCTCGCTGCGCTCGCCCCCTCTCCCCGCAAGCGGGGAGAGGAGAACAAAGACACCGTCAGTCCGCAAACAACCCGCCCCTCCCGTCATGTCGAGCGGAGCGAGACATCTTTTGTCCTCTCCTCAAGGCATGCCACTCGCCGACGCAAAAAGATTTCCCGCTGCACTCGAGACGACATGGTTTGAAGCCAGGTTTCGCCCATGCCAATCTCCCCCGCATGAGCGACAAACCGACCATGGCTGCACGGATGATTTACGCTGTGTGCGGCCTTCTTTCCATAGCGGCTGTGGCCGTGGTCGCGCTTATTGGGGTCGTTCTGTATGGGGTCGTTCCGTTTCGCGGCCCGAATGAGATTGAGGTTCTGCAAGGCAGCGGATTGGAGTTCTCCCAACTCCCAAAGCTCGCCAAAAACACGATGAAGCAGTCTGGGCCGGCCGGCAGCGACGTTCAGATCGTCATGGAATTTGACATTGATCCAATCGACGTCGCGCGGTTCTCCGATTGCAAGATGCCGGGCTATCACCGCGGCTCTGCTCATGCGGGCCGCTATCTCGTCATGGGAATGTTCAGCCGTCAGGCGAGCCGGCCCGACCAAGCATGCTGGCGGTTCTTCAGCGACGATGGCGACCATGTCTACGTTTTGTTTGAGGCCAGGTTGTATTACCAGTTCCTGACACCTATCAGTGACCAGCTGTCGCTCAGGTAACTGACTTTGGGCAGCAGGACAGTGCCCTTGCGCTCAATAGCTACCATGCCAAACTCCCCCGCATGAGCGACAAACCGACCATGATGGGCAGGATCAAGGACAAGCTGATCGCCTCCAAGCAGCAATGGGCGAAGGATGGCCGGTTGCTGACCGGCCACAGTGCGCCGCCTTCGCAGCGCCTGCCGCCCGGCCAGCGGCTGACCGAATCCTGGCCGGTGCTCGATCTCGGTGTGCAGCCGGAAATTCCCAAGGTGTCGTGGCGGCTTGATATCGACGGGCTGGTCGAGAACGGGCTGTCGCTGAACTGGGGCGAATTCACCGATCTGCCGCGCGTGCGCATCCGCTCCGACATCCATTGCGTCACCGCCTGGTCGCGCTACGACAACGACTGGGAAGGCGTCGCCGCCCTCGAACTGATCGAGCGCGTCAGGCCGCTGCCGGACGCGCGCCACGTCGTGTTCCATTCCTACGACGGCTACACCACCAACGTGGCGCTGGAGCATTTCGCGCAAGCCGACGTGCTGCTGGCCGACCACTGGATGGGCGAGGAGATCGGCCGCGAGCATGGCGGGCCGCTGCGGGTGGTGATCCCGCGTTTCTATTTCTGGAAGAGCGCCAAATGGCTGCGCCGCATCGAGTTCGTCGCCATCGACAAGCCGGGCTTCTGGGAAGTGCGCGGCTACCACAATGTCGGCGATCCGTGGCTGGAGCAGCGCTACGACACCGAAGGAGAGTAGAAATGTCGGCACAGGATTTCGAATTCAAGGCCATCGACGGCGGCAAGCTGCCGATGAAGGATTTCGCCGGCAAACCGGTGCTGCTGGTCAACGTCGCCTCGGCCTGCGGTTTCACCCCGCAATATGGCGGCCTGCAGAAACTGCACGAGCAATACGGGCCGAAAGGCCTCGTCGTACTGGGCGTACCCTGCAACGATTTCGGCGCCCAGGAGCCCGGCAGCGAGAAGGAGATCAAGACTTTCTGCGAGACCAGCTTCGGCGTCGGCTTTCCCATGACGGCCAAGGAGCACGTCATCGGCGGCAATGCCCATCCGCTCTACAAATGGATCGGCAAGGAACTGGGCGAGGACCAGCTGCCGCGCTGGAACTTCCACAAATACCTGATCGGCAAAAACGGCGAACTGCTCGGCGCCTACCCCAGCAAGGTCGCGCCGCAATCGCCGGAACTGGTCAAGGCGGTGGAAGAGGCGCTTAAGTAGCATGACGACGCCCGCCCCGCCGATCGAGTCCTGGCACTCGCACGTCTATTTCGATCCCGAAACGCGCGACGCTGCTTGGACGCTGCGCGAAAAGATCGTCGAACGCTTTGCCGGCAAGATGGAAATGGGTCGCTTCCATGAGCGCCCCGTCGGCCCGCACCCGATGTTCTCCTACCAGATCGCCTACCAGCCCGAGCATTTCGCCGAGATCATGTCCTTTCTCTCGGTCAATCGTGGCGAGCTGATCGTCTTCACCCATCCCAACACCGGCGACGTCATCCGCGAACACCGCGACTGGGCCATCTGGATGGGCGCGAAGCTGGAATTGAATCTCGATGCGCTGAAATGAGTCTGCAGCGCATCCGCACCCCCGTCCTCGACATCGCCTACGAGGCGCATGGTCCCGAGGCCGGCGCGCCCGTCATCCAGTTGCACGGCTTTCCCTACGACCCGCGCTGCTACGACGACACGATCGTGTCGCTGGTCTCAGCTGGCTGTCGCGTCTACGTGCCGTATCTGCGCGGCTACGGGCCAACGCGCTTTCTGTCCGAGAAAACGCCGCGCTCGGGCGAACAGGCGGCTCTGGGCAAGGATCTGCTCGACTTCATGGACGCGCTGAAGATCGGCAAGGCGGTGCTGGCGGGATACGACTGGGGCGGCCGCGCTGCCTGCATCGTCAGCGCGCTGTGGCCGCAACGCGTGATCGGCCTAGTCACGGGCGGCGGCTACAACATTCAGGACATCGCGGCGTCCGCGACGCCGGGAACGGCCGAGCAGGAGCATCGCTACTGGTACCAGTACTATTTCCACACCGAACGTGGCCGCGCCGGGCTCGAGGCCAATCGTTACGAGATCTGCAAGCTGCTGTGGAAATTGTGGTCGCCGAACTGGAAATTCGACGAGCCGACTTATGCGAAGTCCGCCGCTTCGTTCGACAATCCCGATTTCGTCCCGGTGGTGATCCAGTCCTACCGCCATCGCTATGCCTATGCCGAGGGCGATCCGGCGCTGCTCGACATCGAGGCGCAGTTGGCGACGCAGCCGAAGATCGGCGTGCCGACGATCTGCCTGCACGGCGACGGCGACGGCGTGGCGCCGCCCGAAAGCTCGGCCGGTCATGCCAGGATGTTCAGCGGCAGATACGAGCGCCGCACGATTCCAGTCGTCGGCCACAACCTGCCGCAGGAGGCGCCAGCCGACTGGGCGGAGGCGGTGCTGGAACTGGCGCAACGCTGAAACGGAGGCGGATATGGGCGGCAAGATCTATGTCGGCATCGGCGGCTGGACCTTCGAGCCGTGGCGCGGCGTGTTCTATCCCGACGGTCTGCCGCACAAGCGCGAGCTGGAATTCGCCTCGCGCGCCTTGACCTCGATCGAGATCAACGGCACCTATTATTCGACTTTCAAGCCCGACAGCTGGCGCAAATGGCGCGACGAGACGCCGGACGGTTTCGTGTTCTCGGTCAAGGCGTCGCGCTTTTGCACCAATCGTCGCGTGCTGGCCGAGGGCGGTCCCTCGATCAGGAAGTTCATGGAGCAGGGGCTGACCGAACTCGGTCCGAAACTGGGGCCGATCAACTGGCAGTTCATGGCGACCAAGAAGTTCGATGCGGACGATTTCGCGGCCTTTCTCGAATTGCTGCCGAAGAAGCAGGACGGGCTGGTTCTGCG
>JBDZUM010000198.1:0-3743 GCA_040255215.1 Rhodospirillaceae bacterium | reverse complement strand
TCGATGCTGACGCGCTCGCTGCGCGCCGATCTCGGGGTGATGATCTCCGCCTCGCACAATCCCTACCAGGACAACGGCATCAAGCTGTTCGGCCCCGACGGCTATAAGCTGTCCGACGACACCGAGGCCGAGATCGAATCCCTGATGGCGGGCGACATCGAGCAGCGGCGCGCCGCGCCCGATGCGCTGGGCCGCGCCCGACGCCTCGACGACGCGCTGGGCCGCTATGCCGAATTCGTCAAGACCGGCTTCCCGCGCGGCCTGCGGCTGGATGGGCTGAAGATCGTGGTCGATGGCGCCAATGGCGCGGCCTACAAGGTGGCGCCCGCCGTGCTGTGGGAACTGGGGGCGGAGATCGTGCCGATCGGCGTGTCGCCCGACGGCTTCAACATCAACCGCGACTGCGGTTCGACCAGCCCGCAGGAAATGGCGCGTCAGGTCGTGGCGCAGGGCGCCGATCTCGGCATAGCGCTCGACGGCGACGCCGACCGCCTCGTCATGGCCGACGAGACCGGTCGCCTGGTCGACGGCGACCAGCTCATGGGCGTGATCGCCGATGCCTGGCGCGCCGACGGCAGGCTGCGCGGCGACTGTCTGATCTCGACGGTGATGTCCAATCTCGGGCTCGAACGCTTCCTCGCCAGCCGCGCGCTGAAACTGGTGCGCACCCAGGTGGGCGACCGCTACGTGCTCGAACGCATGCGCGCCGACGGCTGCAATCTCGGCGGCGAGCAGTCGGGCCATATCATCATGTCCGACTACGCCACCACCGGCGACGGGCTGATGGCGGCGCTGCAGGCGCTGGCCGTGCTGGTGCAGGAAAAGCGGCCGGCCTCCGAAGTCTTTCGCGTCTTCGAGCCGGTGCCGCAGCTTCTCAAGAACGTGCGCGTGTCGGATATCGCGCTCGCCGCCGCGACCTTGGACAGCGATCCGGTGCGCAAGGCGATCGCCGCCGGCGAAAGCGCGCTGGACGGCAAGGGCCGTCTGCTGATCCGCCGCTCGGGCACCGAGCCGCTGATCCGCGTCATGGCCGAGGGCGACGACGAGGCCGTCGTGCGCCGCGTCGTCGACGACATCGCCGGCACCATCGCGCGCGCCGGCGCGGCGGCCGAATAACGATGAAGGGCCGCGTTCTCATCGTCGCCGGCTCCGATTCCGGCGGCGGCGCCGGCATCCAGGCCGATATCAAGACCGTGACGGCGCTGAACGGCTACGCCGCCACCGCCATCACCGCGCTGACGGCGCAGAACACGAACGGCGTGTTCGGGGTGCACGCGGTGCCGATCGATTTCATCCGCCAGCAGATCGACCTGGTGCTTGACGATATCGGCGCCGACGCGATCAAGACCGGCATGCTGCACAGCGCCGAGGTGATCGAGGCGGTGGCCGACGCCGTGACGGCCAAGGGCCGTCGCATTCCGCTGGTGGTCGATCCGGTGATGGTCGCCAAGGGCGGCGCTTCGCTGCTCGATCCCGAGGCGACCGGCGCGCTGCGCCAGATCCTGCTGCCGCTGGCCACCATCGTCACGCCCAACGCGCCGGAAGCGGCGGCGCTGACGGGATTGCGGGTCGAGACGCCGGGCGATCTCGAACACGCCGCCGAGCGGCTGGCCGGCATGGGCCCGCGCGCGGTGCTGGTCAAGGGCGGCCATGTCGAGGGCCCGGTGGTGCAGGATTTTCTCTTCGCCGACGACGGGCTGGAGATTTTCGAATCGCCGCGCATCCCGTCGACCAGCACGCATGGCACTGGCTGCACGCTGGCCTCGGCCATCGCCACCGGCCTGGCGCAGGGCATGACGATCCGCGAATCGGTCGAACGCGCCCGCGCCTACGTCCAGGAAGCCATCCGCACCGCGCCCGGCTTCGGCCACGGCCACGGCCCGCTCAACCACGCGCATACGGTGAGAAGTTAATCGGTTGGGAGCAGACTGATGGCCGGCCATATTCGAGAACCAAAAGCGCTCGTTGGCTTGGTCATTTTGATTGCCGTCGCCGTTTCTTCGTTCTTTCTGTCGGAGGAATGGCGACCCGGCCGAAGTGTGCCATTCGGTCCGGAATTGACTGTCGGAGGCGATCATCCGCTATGCCGTGAATGGCTAACGGTTGCCGCTTCCGACTTTGTGACTGGACGTCCGCTTTCTCCTGCACCGCCGAGCCGGTTGATCGAGCTACCGGGGAATGGCGACGCGCACTTCCTGGACCTGGATGTCTATGGCAACGGAAGACCTCTGCGGTTTGTCGTCGGCGTCGCAGACTTCAATTATCTCTACCGCTATTCGGTCGTTGCCGCTTTCCGTGATCCGACGCGTCGAGCAGGATCGATTGACGACATCGAAAGGGCGCATCCAAACGAGATAGTGGATGCCAATGTTCCTAGATTCCTATGGCATCTGCCGGTTCCTCGTCTGATCCGTTACGATGGCACCGTATATTTTGCCAGCGATGTTCCCTATGGCGATGAACGGACGGTAGGAGACAAATTGTCAATCTGGCGTCTTCGCGAAGGTGCGGAGCCCGAGACAGTTTGCGAATTGCAGGTCGTAAGTCGCGAAGGTCGTGATCCGGAGATTCCCGCCTCGCTATCGGAACTTTCCAGCCATTTGCTTCATGTGGTTGGGACATCCGATCGTTGCGGCAGCCTGTGTCCGAAGAATGCTATCCGCGCCGCGGCAGATGCCGCGTTCTGGAGAATAACCAGGCAGCCTTGGTCGCTGGCGCTCGGTATTAATCAGCGTCAAAACACGGCAAGTTTGGGCAATCGCGCAATCCACGTCCTTAACTATTGGTCCATGCATGGCGCATGGCCATACGAGGTTACGTTGCGGATCAAGAGGACGTTGCCGAGAACGCGCGGCGATCTCATAGCGTATTATGTCCGGCAGTTTTCCATGCCCGCACGCGAAGCCGAAAGATTTGCCGATAGGGCGCTATTCTCGTTTCTCGCTTCGCATCTCGGACTGGCACCGGAAATCGACAAGTCGAGAGTGAGGGAAAAATCCCTGCTGCAAGCCGCAAACGCCCTTCTCGTTGCTGAGCCACCATGGGGCTCGGCTGCGGAATACTACGAATGGCAAGCGGCCGTCGATAGAAAAAGGCAGTTGCTGGTTTACCAGAGATCACTTCTGTATGGAAAGCCAGCCGACAGCATTGGCAATCTGTCGGCTGAGTCGAAGAAAGAATTGAGCGAGCCCGAAATTGTACTCGCTGTTCGTTGGCCGCATTTGATCAAGCACATTGTTCTGCGCAACGGAAAGAGCGCCTTGGAAGAAACCAACACGTTTGGCAAAACGCCTCTGATGTATGCCGCTCATTTCAACTTGCTCGAATCGGCCGAATCACTTCTGAATTTCGGTGCCAATCCCAATCGCCAGACCACCAAGAGCTCGCCGGAGGTTGGCGTCAGAATAGCGGGCCGCTCGGCTTTGATGTACGCCGCCGAGAACTCCGATCGCCGCATGATCGAGCTGTTGCTGGCTCATGGAGCCGACCGGCAATTGCAGGACACTGACGGTAGGCGGGCGCAGGATTATCTGAGGCTCAACACCAGTCTGTCCGAAAGCGACAGAACCGAGCTGGCCGGCAGTTTGAATTAGGATGCAGGCGATAAGGCGGAGTTCTCATCCCGGCCACAACCCGCAGGGCGGAGAGCCGGGACCGCTGACGCCAGTTCGACGGCAACGCCGCCAGCCAATTGACACCACCCCCATCCCGGCGCAAATTCCCGGCCATCGACGGTTCCCCAT
>JBDZUM010000074.1:0-20375 GCA_040255215.1 Rhodospirillaceae bacterium | reverse complement strand
GGCCGGCGAGAATCGCCTGCTCGATGGTGGTCTTGGCGATGGCCGGTTTGACGGCGAGGGAAGCGGTGTCGCACACGAAAAGGCCTTGGCCGGTCTTGCCGCATCGCGCGCCGGCCGGCGGCGATGTCGGATCGCTACGGCGCTCCCTCACCGATGCGATGGCGTCACTATCGAAAGACCGGCGGCCGCGGTCAAGCCGCGAGCCACCGCAGACCGGAATGCCTCAATTGCGCGCGGTGACGATCCAGCAGGCGGCCGGCAGGGCGAAGCCTTTGCCGTCGGCGACCCGCTTCTCGAACATCTGGCGGATCGCGCCGACCGCCGCCTGGCGCTGCTCTGGCGAGGCGTCGTTCAGCACGCGGGAAACCGGACCCGTGTCGCTAGCGAACAGGGTGGCGTCTTCCACGTTCTGGCCGGCCTGCATGACCCGATCCAGCGGCTTGATGGCGATGTCGTCGAAGCCCGCCTCGTTGAGGATGGATTTCACCCGCGCGTCCTCGCCGAAGGCGAAAGGCCCGGGCGCGTTGGGCGCCGGCCGTTTGATCGGCGGCAGGTGCGGCACCGCCGCCATGAAGGGCAGGAAGGCCCAGCCGTTTTCCTTGAAGGGGCGCCAGCAGACGAAGGCCAGACGGCCGCCGGGCTTCAGCGCCGCGCGCAGGTGGCGGAAGGCGGCCGCCGGATCGGCGAAGAACATAACGCCGAAGCGCGAGAACAGCAGATCGAAGCCGCCGCCCAGACTGTGCTGCGAGGCGTCGCCCAGCAGGAACTGGACGTTGGGTCGGCCGGCGGCGTTGCGCCGCGCCGCCTCGACCAGAGGTTCAGACACGTCGACACCCAGCACCTCGCCGCGCTCGCCGACCAGATCGGCCAGTCTGAGCGATGTCGAACCGGTGCCGCAGCCGATATCGATGACCCGCTCGCCCGGCTTCGGCACCGCCGCCTCGATGGCCGCAATACCGAGCGGCGCCAGCTGCGGCTCCAGCCGGTCATGCCGCGCCAGCCACTGCGCACCACCGGGGCCGTTCCAGAAAGCGATCTGGTCGGCGTTGGCCGATTGCGGCGCGCTCACTTGCGGTTCATGCGGTTGTTCACCAGGTCGTCGACCACGGCCGGATCGGCCAGGGTCGAGGTGTCGCCGAGATTGGAATACTCGTTCTCGGCGATCTTGCGCAGGATGCGGCGCATGATCTTGCCCGAGCGCGTCTTGGGCAGGCCCGGCGCCCACTGGATCAGGTCGGGCGCGGCGATGGGACCGATCTCCTTGCGCACCCAGGCGACCAGCTCCTTGCGCAGCTCCTCGCTGGGATGCTCGCCGGCGTTCAGCGTGACGTAGGCATAGATGCCCTGGCCCTTGATGTCGTGCGGATAGCCGACCACGGCGGCCTCGGCCACCTTGGCATGCGCGACCAGCGCGCTTTCGACTTCCGCCGTGCCCATGCGATGGCCCGAGACGTTGATGACGTCGTCGACGCGGCCAGTGATCCAGTAGTAGCCGTCTCCGTCGCGCCGGCAGCCGTCGCCGGTGAAATACTTGCCGGGGAAGGTCTTGAAGTAGGTGTCGATGAAGCGCTGGTGATCGCCATAGACGGTGCGCATCTGGCCGGGCCAGGAATCTGCGATGCAGAGATTGCCCTCGGTGGCGCCTTCCAGAACCTTGCCCTCGCCGTCGACGATCTCCGGCCTGACGCCGAAGAACGGCTTGGTCGCCGAGCCGGGCTTCTGCGCGATGGCGCCGGGCAGCGGCGTGATCATGATGCCGCCGGTCTCGGTCTGCCACCAGGTGTCGACGATCGGGCTGCGGGCGTCGCCGACGACGTTGTAGTACCACAGCCAGGCTTCGGGATTGATCGGCTCGCCGACCGATCCCAGCAGGCGCAGCGACTTGCGCGACGTCTTCTTCACCGGCCCCTCGCCTTCACGCATCAGCGCGCGAATAGCGGTGGGCGCGGTGTAGAAGATGTTGACCTTGTGCTTGTCGATGACCTGCCAGAAGCGCGACGAGTCGGGATAGTTGGGCACGCCCTCGAACATCAGGGTCGTGGCGCCGTTGGCCAGCGGACCGTAGACGATGTAGCTGTGGCCGGTCACCCAGCCCACGTCGGCGGTGCACCAGTAGATGTCGCCGTCGTGATAGTCGAAGACGTATTGATGCGTCATCGAGGCGTAGACGAGATAGCCGCCATTGGTGTGCAGCACGCCCTTGGGCTTGCCGGTCGAGCCCGAGGTGTAGAGGATGAAAAGCGGATCCTCCGCGTTCATCTCCTCCGGCTTGCACTCGGCCGAAGCCTTGGCGCATTCCTCGTGGTACCAGACGTCGCGGCCGTCGACCCAGCCGGTCTTGCCGCCGGTGCGCTTGACGACGACCACCGTCTTGACGCTGGGGCATTTCTGCAGCGCCTCGTCGGTATTGGCCTTCAACGGCACCTTGCGCCCGGCGCGCAGGCCTTCGTCGGCGGTGATGACGCAGTTCGAATCGCAATCCTGAATGCGGTTGACCAGCGAATCCGGCGAGAAGCCGCCGAACACCACCGAGTGGATGGCGCCGATGCGAGCGCAGGCCAGCATGGCGTAGGCGGCCTCGGGGATCATCGGCATGTAGATCGTCACCCGGTCGCCCTTCTTCACGCCGCGCGCCTTCAGCACGTTGGCCAGCCGGCAGACATGCTCGTGCATCTGGCGGTAGGTGATGTGGGCGCTGTCCTTGGGATCGTCGCCCTCCCAGATGATCGCCGTCTGGTCGCCGCGCTTGGCCAGATGCCGGTCGAGGCAGTTGGCCGACACGTTCAAGGTGCCGTCCCAGTACCAGCGAATGCCGACATTGCCCTCGTAGGAGGTGTCCTTGACCTTGGTGAAGGGCTTGATCCAGTCGATGCGCTTGCCGTGCTCGGCCCAGAAGCCTTCCGGATCCTTGATCGAGCGCTCGTACATTTCCTTGTACTTCTTCTCGTCGACATAGGCCTTGGCGGCGAAGTCGGGCTTGATCGCGATGAGGCTGTCGGACATTGGCGGCTCTCCCGGCGGGGCTTATCGTTCGCCGCGCGAGGAGCGCGGCCGGTTTGGCGCGATTATTGGCGAAATGGCTGGAGCGAACAAGCCGGGCACGCGGGCGGCGCATGGCGCGCCCCTTGCCGTTCGCGTGCCGCGCGGGGTGTAATGCGCGTCCCGGAAACCGCCCTTCAGGAAGGCCATCGCCATGCAGCTCCAGCTCCAGACCTGGCCCGACATCGAGGCCTACCTGAAGACCAGCGACGGCATCATCGTGCCGATCGGCTCGACCGAGCAGCACGGGCCGATCGGACTGATCGGCACCGACGCGCTGTGCGCGGAGATCGTCGCCAAGGGTGTCGGCGAGAAGACCGGCGCGCTGGTGGCGCCGACCATCAATGTCGGCATGGCGCAGCACCATCTGGGCTTTCCCGGTTCGATGACCCTGCGGCCCTCGACCCTGATCGCCGTCGTGCGCGACATGGTGACGTCGCTGGCGCGCCACGGCTTCCGCCGCTTCTTCTTCATCAACGGCCATGGCGGCAACGTCGCCACGGTGACCGCGGCCTTCTCCGAGATCTACGCCGAAGCCAGCCTGGCCGGCGGCTCCAACACGCCGGGCATCCATTGCCGGCTGAAGAACTGGTGGGAGAGCCCCGGCGTCAACCGCCTGTCGAAGGAACTCTATGGCCGCGCCGAAGGCGGCCACGCGACGCCATCCGAAGTGGCGCTGACCTGGTTCGGCTGGCCCGAGGCGGAGCGGCACCAGAAGCTCGAGCCCGCCATCGCCCCGTCGGGCAGCTTCACCGACGCCTTCGACTACCGGCGCAATTTTCCCGACGGGCGCATCGGCTCCAATCCCGATCTCGCCACCCGCGAGGCCGGGCAGCGGCTCTACGAGGCGGCCGTCGCCGACATTTCGAACGACTATCGCGGCTTCGCCGGCACGCCGACCTGACGCGGAGCCGGCGGTGTTGCGCGCCGTCCATTCGAGCAAGTTCTGGTCGCTGGCCTTTCTCGCCGCCGCCGAGACGGCTGCCTTGTCGCTGTGGTTCTCGGCCTCGGCCGTGGTGCCGACGCTCGCGGCGCAGTACCGGCTCGACGGTTTCCAGCAAGGGCTGTTCACCAGCGCCGTGCAGCTGGGCTTCGTCGTGGGTTCGCTTGCCTCCGCCCTGCTCGGCCTTGCCGACCGTCTCGATCCGCGCCGTTACTTCGCCGTCTGCGCCGCCATCGCCGCCATCGCCAACGCCAGCCTGCTGATCGTCGATCCCGCCGGCCCGCTGCTGCCCATCGCCCGCTTCGTCACGGGCGCCTGCATGGCCGGCATCTATCCCGTCGGTATGAAGCTCGCCGCCAGCTGGTCGCGCCGGACGGGCAAGAGCGATCTCGGCATCCTGGTCGGCTTTCTGGTCGGGGCGCTGACCCTTGGATCGGCCGTGCCGCATCTGTTCAATGCCTTCGGCGGGGTCGACTGGCGCATCGCCGTCGGCGGCGCCAGCATCGCCGCGGCCGCTTCGGCGCTGCTGATCGGCGCCGTCGGCATCGGCCCGCGCATGGCGCCCGCGCCGCCCTTCCGACCCGCCATGGTGCTGGCGGCGTGGCGGGTGAAATCGGTGCGCCTGGCGAATTTCGGCTATTTCGGCCACATGTGGGAGCTCTACGCCATGTGGGCCTGGATCGGCGCGTTCCTCGCCGCCAGCTTCGCCCACAGCTTCGATGGCGACACCGCCTCGTTTTGGGCGCGGCTGACGACCTTCGCCACTATCGGCATCGGCGCGGTGGGTTCGCTGCTGGCCGGCATCTTCGCCGATCGCTGGGGCCGCACGACGCTGACCATGGTGGCGATGGCGGTCAGCGGCGCCTGCGCGCTGACCATCGGCCTGCTGTTCGACGCCTCGCCGCTGCTGCTGGCCATCGTCTGCCTCGTCTGGGGCATTTCGATCGTCGCCGATAGCGCGCAGTTCTCGGCCTCGGTCGCCGAGTTGTCCGACCCGGCGCTGACCGGCACGATGCTGACCTTGCAAACCGCACTGGGCTTCACCCTGACCTTGATCACCATCCATCTGATGCCGCTCTGGGTCGATGCGCTGGGCTGGCGCTACGCCTTCATGCCGCTGGCGCTGGGCCCGCTGCTGGGGGTTATCGCCATGGCACGGCTGCGCGCCCATCCGGATGCGGCGAAGCTGGCGGGCGGGCGGCGATGAAACGGCTGGCGCTGGCGATGGCAGTCATCATTGGCTGGTCGACTGCGGCCATGGCGCAGGACGCATCCGCGCTCGATCCCAACAACGTGCTGACCTGGCCGCGCGCGCCGGTCGACCGGCTCGGCTGCATGCTGGAACGCGCGTTCGACATGCGCGATGCGCGCTTCAACTGCGCCCTGCGCAACTACGTCAATCGCGGCAATGCCTGCACCCAGGTCGATGCCTATTACGAAGGTCCGAGTTTCGATGCGGCCATGGCGAGCAAGGTGTCGCCCGAGTTCGACCGGCTGCAGCTGGCGCATGTCGGCGGCCGGCTACAGGCGGTGACGCTGGTGCTGAAGCAGCGGCGCACGCGCACGGCGATCGCCGCCCTGCTTGGCCTGCCGCCGCCGGGTGCGACGCTGCCCGCCAACATCAGCCGCATCGACATCCAGGGTTGCCGCGCCGAAGGTCCGGGCGAAGTCTGCAACGTGGTGCTGATCGAGGGCTTCGATCATGTCGGCGCCGGCGACGCCAATTGCGGCGAGGAGGGCGAGCGGCCCGAACCGACGTCGCAGCCCGGCGCCGGCACCAACAACGGCGGCGACTAGTCCCTTAGGTCGCTACGCAGCGCAGCATCAGCCCGTCGCCGGCCGTGCCGCGCATGTCGATGCGCCAGCCCGCCTGCTTGAGCGCTGCCTCCAGCTCGCGTTCGCTGAGATCGCTGAAATAGCCGCGCTGGCGACGCGAGTCGCTATGGCCGCCGGCATGCGGATGGCAACTCAGTATCAGCGTGTTCGCCGCTTTCCGGCATCGCGCCAGCAGCGCCTGCGGCTCGTGCAGAAAGTCGATGACATCGAGCAGCGCCACCACGTCGAACTGGCCCGGCGGGAACTGGCCCTGGTTGAGATCGACCAGAATCGTGTCCTCGCCGCGGGCGATCAGGTCGGCCGGCACGTAGCGGCAGCCGTCGGGCAGGCGACCGCGCAACGCCATGACGCCGCAACCGAGATCGAGCACCGAACTGCCCGGCGCGATCATCGAGGCCGCCGCCGCGGCGCGCTCGTCGGCGCCGGCCGGCATGGCCTCGGGATCGGCCCAGCGCGGCCCGTCGCTGGAACGCGCCTTCATGTAATGTTCGGTCGCCGTCGCCAGCCCCTGCGGGCTGCGGTCGAGGCGGAAGGTGGCATTGAATGGCGGCCGCCGCGCGAAGCTCTGCGGATAGGCGTCGCGCTTGTCGACGCCCGCCGCGAAGCTGAACACGTTGCCGAGAAACACATCGCCGCTCAACGGCAGCAGCGGGCCGCCCCATTCGGCATAGGGCAGCGCGAAATGGCGGAAGCCGAGCCCGGCCAGCCAGTCGACGGCGCGATCGACGGCGGCGCGGCGCTCGGGCCGACGATAATCGTGGCCGCGTTCCCATACCAGCAGGCCGACGCGGCCGGCCTCGAAGGCGCGGCGGGCGCCCTGCAGCACTTCCGGCTCGAAGCCTTCGACGTCGATCTTCACCACCAGGCGCCTGCCGTCGAGATCGCGCCGTTCGGCCAGCAACTCGTCGAGCGACACCACCGGCACGCGCAGCCGCGAAGCGCCGGCGACATGGCGGCCGCTTTCCTGCAGCAGGCTGTGGCCCATGGTGCTGTTGAAAGACAAGGGCGCGGTGCCGAAGCCGCTGCCAGCGGCGGCGGGGACGATCTCGACCTGTTCGGCCAGACGATTGGCGGCGATCGCGCGCATGAGCTGCTGCACGTTGAGCGGATGCGGCTCGATGGCGATGCCGGCGATGCGGCCGGGATGCCGCGTCAGCGCCGAAAGCGTGATGATGCCCCAATGCGCGCCGATATCGACGAAGACGTCGTCCGGCTGCAGATGCGCGTCGATGATGTCGCGCGTGACGCGCTCGAAGCCGTCGTGGAACACCTCGTGCCGCACCATGTAGGAAATGCCGGCATCCTTCTCGACCATCGCCGCCAGCAGCGGCATGACGAAGCGCGGCTGGCCATCGGCGCGACGCGGGGCCGAGGCCAGCACGACCTGACCGTCCTTGTCGGGATTGAGGCGCAGGCGCTGGTTCAAGCGATGCCGCCCATGGCGCAGATCGCCTGCCAGTGCGCGTCGCTGACCGGCACCACGGAGAGGCGAGACTGGCGCAGCAGGCCCAGCTCGGCGAAGCGCTTGTCGGCCTTCAACGCCGCCAGGGTCACCGGCGTCTTGAGCGGCTTGACCGCCTTGACGTCGACCATGCCGAACTTGCCCGTCTCGTCCTTGGGATCGGGATAGAACTCGCGCACGATCTCGACGATGCCGACGATCTCCAGGCCTTCGTTGGAGTGGTAGAAGAAGGCGCGATCGCCCTTCTTCATCGCCATCAGATTGTTGCGCGCCTGGAAATTGCGCACCCCGTTCCAGGCGGTGCGCTTGTCCTTGACCATCTGCGTCCAGGCGTAGGCCGAGGGTTCGGATTTCACCAGCCAGTGGGCCATGCGTTCCTCGTGGTCTCAGATCGAAAGATTGAAGGCGATGGAGATGCGGGTCGCCGTGCCGGCATAGGGGCGCACCTGATGGAAGATCCAGGCCGGGAACAGCACCAGCACGCCTGCGGCCGGCGGCACCACCTCGCTGGCGCCGATGGCGCGGCCGCCGGGCACGGCGAAGGCGAGGTTGGGCGCGTACATGGCCGGACCGACGCCGCGCGGGTCGAGAAACTCCAGCTCGCCGCCCAGCGACGGGTCGCCCGCAATGCCGCCATCGTCGACATAGTAGGTGCCGGACCAGAAGCTGCCGGGGTGGGCGTGGAATTCGTTGCCGTGGCCGCTGCGGTTGACGTTGGCCCAGCAATTGGTCTTCCACGCCACCGGCACCGGTTGGCCGTTGCGGTCGCAGGTCAGTCGCGAGGCCACCGCGCGCGCCTGCTCCATCACGCGCGCCACGGCGGGCCCGCCCCATTGCTCCATGTCCCAGCTCGACTGGTAGCCGCCGAGATTGCTGTGCTGCGAGCTGGGATGCGACTTCTCGCGCGCCAGGATCGCCTCGCGCAGGCTGGCGTTGATGCCGGCCGCATCCTGCAGCAGCAGCCGCGCCACCGGCGTGGCGAACAGCGGCACGACATCGATGGCGCCGGGCCGCATGCCGGCGGCGGGATTGGGGGGCATTGCCATGCGAGGATTCTCCGACGCCCGGGCCTGCGCCGTCAAACCTTGACGCCGGCGCCGACATTGGCGCGGCCGATGCGGGCCTGCGCCGACGGGTCGAGCGGCCAGCGCGGCCGCGGCGCCAGATCGAGCGTGTCGGTCTGGCCAAGCTGCAGACGCTCCATGCCGGCCCAGGCGATCATGGCGGCGTTATCGGTGCACAGGCGCGGCGGCGGCGCCACCAGGCGCGTTCCTCGGGCTTTAGCCATTTCCTGCAGCCGCTGGCGCAGATAGGCGTTGGCCGCCACGCCGCCGGCCACCACCAGCACCGGCGCCGCCTCGTGCTCGGCCGCGAACGCATCGAGCGCCCGCCGACAGCGATCGACCAGCACGTCGCCGATGGCGGCCTGGAACGAGGCGCACAGATCGGCGATGTCGCGGTCGTCCGGCTTGCCGAGCTTCTGCACCGTCTGGCGCACGGCCGTCTTCAGGCCGGCCAGGGAGAAATCGCAGCCGGGACGGCCGAGCAATGGCCGCGGCAAGGCGAAGCGGTCGGCGCGGCCGGCGCGCGCAGCCCGTTCGACCGCCGGCCCGCCGGGGAAACCGAGATCGAGCAGCTTGGCCGTCTTGTCGAAAGCCTCGCCGATGGCGTCGTCGATGGTGGTGCCGAGCCGCCGGTAGCGCCCGACGCCCTCGACCGCCAGCAACTGGCAATGGCCGCCGGAAACCAGCAACAGCAGGAAGGGAAAAGCGACATCGTCGGTCAGGCGCGCGGTGAGCGCGTGGCCTTCCAGATGATTGACGCCGATGAAAGGCAGATCGTGCGCCAGGGCCAGCGCCTTGGCCATGCCGACGCCGACGATCACCCCGCCAATCAGGCCCGGTCCGGCGGTGGCGGCGACGGCGTCGAGCGCGTCGAAACCCAGACCGGCTTCGGCCATGGTCTCGGCGATCAGGCGGTCGAGATGGTCGAGATGGGCGCGGGCGGCGATTTCCGGCACCACGCCGCCAAAGGGCGTGTGCTCGGCGATCTGCGACAGCAGCCGCTCGGCCACGATGCGCCGGTCCGAATCGACCAGCGCCACCGCGGTTTCGTCGCAGCTTGTCTCGATGCCCAGAACGATCCGCGCCATCACCTGCTCCGCCCGCCGCGTCGGAACGGCTGGGCCGGGGCCGTTATTGGCCCCAATATGCGGCGAATCAACCCTTTTCTCGCCCGCGGCGAAGCTCTAAACACAGCGCCATGACCGCCCCCCTCCTGCGAATCGGCACGCGGGCAAGCCCGCTGGCCCTGGCGCAGACCAATCAGGTCCGCCAGCGCCTCGCCGCCGCCCATCCCGCGCTGGCGCCGGACGATGCCGTCGAGATCGTGCCGATCCGCACGACCGGCGACCGAATCCAGGACCGCACCCTGGCGGAACTCGGCGGCAAGGGGCTGTTCACCAAGGAGATCGAGGAAGCGCTGCTCGAAGGCAGCATCGACATGGCGGTGCACAGCATGAAAGACATGCCCACCCGCCTGCCCGACGGGCTGGTGCTGGGCTGCTTCTGCGAACGCGCCGATCCGCGCGACGTGCTGATCGCCGGCGAAACGAAATCGATCGCCGAACTGCCGCCCGGCGCGCTGATCGGCACCGCCAGCCTGCGCCGCCAGGCGCTGCTGCGCCATCGCCGGCCCGATCTGGTCGTCGTGCCCTTGCGCGGCAACGTCCAGACGCGCTTGCGCAAGCTGGCCGACGGCGAGGTCCAGGGCACACTGCTGGCACGGGCCGGACTAGACCGGCTTGGCCGTCACGACCTCGGCCATGCCGTGCCGATCGACGAGATCCTGCCGGCGGTCGGCCAGGGCGCGATCTGCGTCGAGCATGCCGACGGCAACGACCGCATCGCCGCCCTGCTCGAGCCGATCAACCACTGGCCGACGGCGCAATGCGTGCAGGCCGAGCATGCGCTGCTCGCCGTGCTCGACGGTTCCTGCCGCACGCCGATCGCCGCCTTCGCGCAGATCAACGGCGAGCGCATGCGCTTTCGCGCCCTGATCGCCAAGCCCGACGGCACCATCGTGCACGGCACCGAACGCAACGGCGGTGTCGGCGACGGCATCGCCATGGGCCGCGACGCCGCCGACGAGCTGAAGGCACGCGGCGGCCCGGGGTTTTTCGCGCCATGATCGGTCGGTTGATCGTCGGGCGCAGCATCGCGCAGACCGGCCCGCTATCGGAAGCGATCGCGGCGGCTGGCTTCACCGCGCTTTACCAGCCGATGCTGCGCATCGTGCCGCAGACCCCGCCCGAGGATTTCGACGCCCGCCTGAGTGCGGCCCAGGCGGTGGTGGTGACCAGCGCCAACGGGGTGCGACGCCTGGCCGAGTTCACGCGCAAGCGCTTCATCCAGGTGCTGACGGTGGGCGACGCGACGGCGCTGCTGGCGCGGGCCTCGGGCTTCGTCGATACCCACAGCGCGCAGGGCAATGTCAATGCGCTGGTCGAGCTGTGCCGCCGCCGGCTCAGCCCCGAGGGTGGCCCGGTGCTCTACATGCGCGGCCGCGACGTCGCTGGCGACCTTGCCGGCGAGCTTGGCGCGTCGGGCTTCACGGTCGATGAAATCGTCGCCTATGCCGCCGAGCCGGCGACTGTCCTGCGGCCCCGGCTCGATGCCGCCCTGCGGGAGACAAGTATCGACGGCGTCTTGCTTTTTTCCGCCCGCAGCGCGGCCATCTTTGCTAGTCTCGTGCGCCAGGGCGGGCTCGAGAACGCCTGCGCCGGCATCGTGCTGCTGGCCCTGAGCCAGAACGTGGCCGAGGCCACCGGCGACCTGCTCTGGCGCAGCCGGCTGGTTCCGGCGGCACCCAGCGCCGACGCCCTGCTCGAGACGTTGACGGGTTGGCGCGACGGCACTATCGCGGTCTGACGCGTTAAGACAGCAGGACCGGCCTCGATGCGCGGTCCGGATGTCCGACAAAAGAGGCGGTTTCACAGACATGAACAGCGAACGCAACGATCCGCCCGCCGGCCCCCGTCCCACTGGCACGCCGCTGGAGCCGGTCGGCCCGACCGGTTCGGCCATCGGCGCCACGCCGAACAAGGCGACGGGACCGACTGCCGCCACGAAACCGGCAGAAACGACCACGAAGCCGTCGGCCGCTTCTGCCGCCGGTGCCGGCTCTACGGCGAAGCCGGACGCCAAACCTGCTGCCAAACCCGCCCCTACCGCACCCAGCGCTGCGCCGCGTCGCGGCATGGGTGTTGCGGGTGTCGCCGTCGTGGCGCTGGTGGTCAGCATCGTGGTCGCTGGCCTTCTGATTGCGACCGCGCCGCGCTGGACGCCTCTGGTCCCCGGCGTGGCCGCGCAGCCCGCCGCCGCGCCGGCCCCCGCTCAGCCCGATCCGCGCATCGCCGAACTGGCGGCGCGCATCGAGCAGCTTGCCTCCCGTCCCAGCGGCGATGCCGGCGCCGGCGAAACGCTGTCGGCCCAGATCGCCGCGTTGCGCGAAGAGCTGACCCGGCTGGCCGGCGCGCAGAAGAGCGCCAGCGAAACGCTGGCGCGCCTCGAAGCAACGCCGCCTCCCGCCGCCGGTGCGACCGATCTCGGCCCGCTGCGCGAGCGGCTCGACCGGCTGGAGCAGGAACTGCAGGACGCCGTGCCGACGCTCGACCGCACGCGCGGCCTGCGCGGCGAGATGGATGCGCTGATCGCCGAGCTGGGCAAGCTGGGCGAACGCAACGCCGCCATCGACGGGCGCCTGAGCGAAATCGAGAAGGCCGCGGCCGCGCAGCGCGACATGGATCGCCGCGCCGTCGAGGCGGCGCAGGCTGCCGCCATCGTCGCACTCGGCGCGCGCGTGCGTCAGGAGGTTGCGCAGGGACAGGACACTGCCGCCGCCCTGGCGGCGCTGCGCCCGCTTGCCAGTGGCGACGAGGAATTGACGGCGGCGATCGGCGCGCTGCCGCAGGGTGCGGCGCCAGCCACCCTGGAGCAGCTGCGCCAGCGCTTTCCAGCCGTAGCGCGCGAGATCGTGACGGCCGATGCCGGCGATCAGGCGGCAACGTGGTGGGAGAAGGCCTGGGCGCGCGTGCAGAACCTCGTCTCCGTGCGCCGCACCGGTCCCGGCATCGAGGGCGAGGATGCGGAGGCGCGGGTGGCGCAGGCGGAAGCCGCGCTCAAGGCCGGCCGGCTGGATCAGGCGGTGGCGGCGCTGAAGCCGCTCGGCGGCCAGGCGGCGAAGGAAGCCGCGCCCTGGATCGCCGATGCCGAGAAGCTGCTGGCGGCGCAGACCGCCGCCGACCGCATCGTGGCGCGCGGCGCGGCGCTGCTGGCGAACGGCGCCGGCACGCCGCCGGCGACGCGCTGAGGATGCTGCCCCCATGATCCGACTGATCACCGGCGTCCTGCTTTTCGCCATCGTGGTATCGGCCGCCGCCTGGCTGGCCGACCGGCCGGGCGACGTCGCCATCGAATGGCTGGGCTATCGCGTCGACACCTCCGTCGGCGTGCTCGGCGCCGGCGTGCTGCTGCTGGGCGCCGCCCTGGCGCTGATCTACCTGCTGTGGCGTGGCCTGGTCGGCGCACCCGGCGCCTGGTTCGGCAGCCGCAGCGACAGCCGGCGTCGGCGCGGCTATCGCGCGCTGAGCCTCGGCATGGTGGCGGTCGCCGCCGGCGACGCCGACGAGGCGCAGCGTCAGGCGAAGCGGGCTGAGAATCTGCTCGAAGATCCGCCGCTCACCATGCTGCTGTCGGCGCAGGCCGCGCAGCTCACCGGCGATACGCAGGCGGCGCAGCGCTATTTCAAGGCGATGCTGGAGAATCCCGAAACCGCCTTCCTCGGCGTGCGCGGCCTGCTGATGCAGGCCAACCGCGAGCACAACGCGCCCGAGGCGCTGCGCCTGGCCGAGGAAGCGCATCGCATGCGCCCCAACACGCCCTGGGTGGTGCAATCGCTGTTCGACATGCAGGCGCGCGCCGGCCAGTGGCTGCGCGCGCAGGAAACCCTGCAGGACGCGCTGCGCAACAAGGTCGTGCCGGTCGAGCGCGGCCGCACCCTGAAGGCCATTCTGCTGGTCGAGCGCAGCCGCCAGGCCGAGAATCGCGGCAACGCGGCGGAGGCGACGCAGTTCGCGCGCGAAGCCTTCCTCACCGAACCCTCGCGCATTCCCGTAGCGCAGCGTTACGGCGAGCGGCTGGTGGCCGAGGGCGACCTCAAGCGCGCGCGCAAGAACCTGACGCGCGCCTGGTCGTTGCGCCCGCACCCCGATCTGGCGCAGCTCTATCTCGCCGCCTCGGGCAGCACCGATCCGCTGAAGCGGGTGCAGGCGCTGCAGGAGCTGACCGCCGAACGGCCCGACGACATCGAAACGCATCTGGTGCTGGCGCGCGAAGCGCTGGAAGCGCGGCTATGGGGCGAGGCCAGACGGCATCTGGTGGCGGCAGGCGGCGACAACCCGCCGGCCCGGGTCTGCCGCCTGATGGCCGATCTCGAAGAAAGCGAATTCGGCGATGGCGAGCGCGTGCGCCTGTGGCTGACCCGCGCCACCGCCGCCCCGATCGACAAGCACTGGCGCTGCCAGCCCTGCGGCATGGTCACCGAACGCTGGCAATCGGTGTGCCCCAATTGCGGCGCCTTCGGCACCATCGACTGGCGCAGCCCGCCGCCGGGCTATTCCGGCATTCTCAGCCTCGAGGAGAGCGTCGGCGCCGAGGACGTCAAGGCGATCGCCGCAGAACCCGCCGACATGACGCCCGCGCCCGGCCCAACCAAAACAACTACCGCGCCGCCCGCCGTCGTTTCCCCGACGGGCCCCACCAGCGCCGCACCGGCGACAGCCGCTCCGCCGCCGGCGAAGCTGAACGGCGAAGCCGTGCGCGTCGACGGCAAGCCGCCGGAGAATCAAGCCGCACCGCCTGGCCGCATCGATCCGCTGGCCTGAGCGGTTGGAGCGGATCGGGATCCGCTCTACTATTGATGTTTAGAGCAAATTCACAGGGTTTGACGGGATCGCCAGCGATTCCGTCAAACCTGATTTGCTCTAGTCGCCGAGCAGGAAGCGGCGCGCGTCGGCGGCGCTGCGGGCGGGATCTTCCTCCATCGGCACATGGCCGAGATCGCTGTAGATCTGCAAGCTCGCGTCTGCGATGTCGTTCTGAAAACGGAAGGCGTCGGCTGGCGGCACGACGCGATCCTGCGCCCCCCACATCACCAGCACCGGCATGTCGAGACGCTGCAGCAGCGAGAGATCCGGCGCGTATTGCCTGAGCCGCGGCAGGATCGCCGCGCGATTGCCCGCCCGCAGCACCATGTCGCGATAGCGATCGACGAGCGCATCGTCGACTTTCGACGGATCGGCGTAGATCGAGCGGATGGTGGCGGCAACGAGAAAGCGCGGCGTGATCCAGCGCAACGCCAGCTCGGCGCCGGGAAAGTCCAGCAGGCCGAAGAAACGCCGCTGCTCGGGCCGCGGGTAGCCGGCTGCGTCGATCAGGATCAGGCGCTCGACACGCCCCGGATGCAGGCCGGCATAGGTCCAGGCGATGGTGCCGCCCAGCGAATTGCCGGCGAGCGCAAAACGCTGCAGGCCCAGCCGGTCGGCGAAGCGGTCGAGGAAATCGGCAAAGGCTTTCAGGCTGTAGTCGTCGCCCGCCGGCCACGGACCGGTCATGCCATGGCCCGGCAGATCGACGGCTACGACGCGGAATCGGTCGGACAGCGCCGCCGCCCAGCCCTCCCAGGTGTGCAGCGATGCCGACGATCCGTGCAGCAGCAGCAATACTGGCCCCTCGCGCGGGCCGCGATCGCGATAGTGCACCGACAATCCGTCGAGATCGACGAAGCGCGAGGGTGGTCCGGCGTATTTCTCCACGAGAGCCGCCGGCTCGATGTCGAATCGCAGCCCGACCACCAGAACGACAGCCACTGTCAGCGCACAGAGGGCCAGCAGCCCGAGCGCAAGGAATTTGACGAGGCGCATCAACCGGAGGGCTGGCGCGCCGACAGCCCGTCGAGGATCGGGCAGTCCGGCCGTTCGTCGCCGTGGCAGCGTTCGGCCAGATGCATCAGGGTGCGGCGCATCGCCTTCAGCTCGTCGAGCTTGCGGTCGATTTCGCCGACATGCTCGACCACCAACCGCTTGACGTCGGCGCTGGAACGATCGCGATCGTCGTACAACGTCAACAGGCGGCGGATTTCGTCGACCGAGAAACCCAGCGCCCGCGCCGAGGCGACGAAGCGCAGCCGGTGCACGTCGTTCTCGGCGTATTCGCGATAGCCGCCGGCGCTGCGGCCGGCCGGCGAGACCAGGCCGATGCTTTCGTAGAACCGGATGGTCCGGCTGTTGAGGCCGGAGCGTTGCGCCACCTCGCCGATATTCATCGCTGCCTCCCATCTCCCAGCCGCAGCGTCAGGGCGTTGGCCACCACCGACACGCTCGACAGCGCCATCGCCGCGCCGGCGATCACCGGGCTGAGCAGGCCGAGTGCGGCCAGCGGAATGCCGACGACGTTGTAGGCAAAGGCCCAGAACAGGTTCTGGGCGATCTTGGCGCGAATGCGCCGCGACAGCGTCACCGCCTGCGGCACCAGCAGCGGATCGTCGCGCAGCAACGCAGCCTGCGCCGCCGCCACAGCCACGTCGGACCCGCCGCCCATGGCGATGCCGACCGAGGCGGCGGCCAGCGCCGGCGCATCGTTGACGCCGTCGCCCGCCATGGCGACCACGCCGTGCTGGCGCTTCAGTTCGCCGATGACGCTCGCCTTGCGTTCGGGCGTCACCTCGGCCCGCACGTCGTCGATACCGAGATCGGCGGCGATCGCCGCCGCCGTGCGCGCATTGTCGCCGCTCAGCATCGCCACGCGCACGCCCAGCGCCCGCAGGGCGGCTACGGCCTCGCGCGCCGCCGGGCGCGGCCTGTCCGCCAGCGACAGAGCACCGAGCAGGACCGGCTGCGGTTCGAGACGGGCGGCAAACACCACCGTCTCGCCGCGCGCCTCGCGTTCGCTCGCAAACCGTTCGAGGGCCGCGACATCAATGCCGTGGGCCTGCATCAAGGCGCGATTGCCGATCGCCAGGCGCTGGCCGTCGACCCGCGCCAGCACGCCCGATCCGGTCGCGGCCTTGAAGTCCGTAACAACCGGCAGGCTCGACGCAGGCACGCTTTCGCGCATGGCGCGGGCCAGTGGATGTTCGCTGCCCTGCTGGACGGCGGCCACCAGGCGGCGCAGGTCGTCGCCACCGATCGCGTCGGTGGTCTGCACGTCGACGAGATGCGGCCGGCCCTCGGTCAAGGTGCCGGTCTTGTCGAAAGCGACCATCTTCACCTCGGCCAGCGCCTGCAGGGCAGCGGCATCGCGAACCAGGATGCCGCGCCGCGCCGCCATGCCCAGCCCGACGGCGACCACGGTCGGCGTCGCCAGCCCCAGCGCACAGGGACAGGCGATGACCAGCACTGAAACGGCGGCGACGATGGCGGCTTCGGTCGAATATCCCAGCGCCAGCCAGCCGATCAGCGTGGCGACGGCAATGGCCAGCACGACGGGCACGAACACCGCGCTGATGCGGTCGACCAGCGCCTGCACCGGCATGCGGGTGGCCTGCGCCTGTTCGACCAGGCGTACGATGCGCGACAGGCGCGAACCGGCGCCAACGGCGGCGACGCGGATCTCGACCGCACCCTCGCCGTTCGACGTGCCGCCGATCACTGTGTCACCGACACTGCGCGCCACCGGTGCGCTCTCGCCGGTCAGCATCGCCTCGTCGAAGCTGCTGGCGCCCGACACGATCTCGCCGTCGGCCGGCACGTCCTCGCCCGGTCGCACCAGCACGATCTCGTTGCTGCGCAGCTCGGCGGCCGGCACCTCGACCCACTCGCCTTCGCGCCGCACCCGCGCCATGGTCGGCCGCAGCGCCTCCAGCGCCCTGATCGCCTCGGTGGTGGCATGCTTGGCCCGGCCCTCGAGATATCGGCCCAGCAGCACCATGGCGATCACCACGGCCGCCGCCTCGAAATAGAGCTCGGGATGGGCCGCATCATGGGCACCGACCAGTCCCAGCATGATGGCCAGGCTCAGCGCGAAGGCTGCCGTCGTGCCCAGCGCCACCAGCAGATCCATGTTGCCGGTGCGCGCCCGCAGCGCCTTGAAGGCGGCGACATAGAACCGGGCGCCGAACACGAACTGCACCGGCGCGGCAAGTGCCAGCTGCACCCAGGGCGACAGCGCGTGGTGACCGACGATGAGGCGGTAGACCATGTCGACAAGGAACGGCAGGGCGCACGCCCAGGCACCCAGCAACGGCCACAGATCACGCCAGCGCGATGGCTGCACCGGTCGCGCCTCGGTCTCAGCCATGCTGGCGCCATAGCCGGCGGCTTCGACGGCAGCGCGCAGTTCATCGTCGCCTGCCAGGCCGGCGATGCGTTCGACATGCGCGCGCTCGGTGGCGAGATTGACGCTGGCGGCGATGACCCCCGGCACCCGCGCCAGCGCCTTCTCGACGCGGCCGGCGCAAGTGGCGCAGGTCATGCCGGCGATGGCGATGTCGCGCTGTTCGTGCGCGACGCCATAGCCGGCCTTTTCGATCGCCGCGACCAGCGCCGTCGGGCTGGCATCGGCCTCGATGCGCGCCGCCATGGTGGCGAGGTTGACCGAGGCCGTCCGGACCCCCGGCACCGCCTTCAGCGCCCGCTCCACCCGGCCGGCGCAGCCGGCGCAGGTCATGCCCTCGACGGGCAGAAAAATCGGCCCAGGCGATTGATTGGAAAGGGAAATATCCGGCGATCTGGTTGGTAGCGCGTTCATGGTCAACTCCTGTTGACCCGGTATATGGACCTTCCAGCAACTGGAAGGTCAAGCCCTGCCGTGAAGGAAGCGGCGCCATGCTGGCCAAGTTGCGGACGGCCGCTACAATCGCCGGAAATGAACAGCCGTTCAGCGGCGATCCGCTCGGGAGGAATCATGCGGCCGGTTTTCGACATCAAGGACGTCTATCGCATTCGCTGGCCGGGAGCGGTCGATGCCGACGGGCATGTGCTGGAGCCCGCCACTCTCTGGGACGATTTCATCGAGGCGAAGTTCCGGGACCGGGCCATGCGCATCGCCCGCGACAGGGACGGGCTCGAGTATCTGGAGATCGGCGGCCAGCCCTCGAAGATGACGCGCAAGGGCTATCCCGCCACGTTGGGTCGCATGGGCGAGCGCGAACTGGAAGCCTTCACGCCCTCGCCCGACAAGACCTACATGGCCAACGCACCCTTTGGCGCGATGGACGCCACCGAGCGTCTGGCATTGCTCGATGCCGAGGGACTGGATGCCGCCGTGCTCTACCCGACCCTGGGAATATTGTGGGAAGCCGAGCTCGAGGATGTCGAGCTGAGCCAGGCCTATTGCCGCGCCTACAATCGCTGGATCGCCGAGTTCTGCCGCAACAGCAACGGCCGATTGATTGCCATCGCGCATCTGTCGCTGGGCGATCCGCAGGCGGCGGCGGCCGAACTGCGTCGTGCGGTGAAGGATGGCTGCCGCGGGGCTTTCGTCACGCCCTTCACGATCACCCGCAAGGCGCATGGCGATCCCGCGCACGATCCGGTATTCGCCGCAGCACAAGAGCTGAACGTCCCGATCGCCATCCACCCGAGCTTCGAGCCGTTCGAGCTGCGCTCGCGCCGCTTCGCCGACGGCCATCGCCTGCCGCTGCTGTCGGCCGTCACCGCCGCCGATGGCGTGCGACACGCCTTCACCACCATGTTTGACTACGCGGTGTTCGAACGCTTCCCGAAGCTGAAGATCGTGCTGCTGGAATCGGGCGGCGGCTGGATCGGCTACTGGCTCGATCGGCTGGACGGCGTGTTCGAAGCGACCTTCCTGGGCAATCGCACAGCGCTCAAGGACAAGCCGTCCGACTATTTCCGCCGCCAGTGCTTCATCTCCTGCGATCCCGACGAGCGCACGATCCCGGCCCTGATGAAACTCTACGGCGAGGACCGGTTCTTCTGGGCGTCCGACTATCCGCATCCCGACCATACCGGCGACTATCTGCAGGCGCTGGAAGCGATGGCCGGAGAGCTGCCGGAGAAAGCGCGGGCACGACTGCTTGGTGCCAATGTACGGCACGCGTTTGGGATCTGAGAGATCAGAACTGCGAAGAACTTTGCAATGTTGCGCGGCCTTTCGATACTTGTCCTTCTGTCGTCGCTGCTGTCCGGCTGCGCTGGCGGCCCCAATGCCTCGCAGCTTTCGCAGAAGGCGGCAGACAGTCCGGAAAGCGTCTATAGCGAGCGCATCGACGCCGACCACTATCTGCTCGCCATGGCGACGCAAATTCGCGCCGACCGGCCCGCATCGGAAGCGAAATTTGAAACGACGCGCGTCAGCATGCACCAGGAAGCCGTCAAACTGGCACGCGAAGCCGGATCAAGCGGCTATGTGCTGATCGACGAGCGTATCTTCGAGAAAGTCCGCATTCGACGCGTTCTGGACGCCACGGCACGCGAACCGCAGGCATTCGTGCGCGAATGGAAGATCGGAATCGGCGATGCCAGCAAGCCACGCGACGACGGCCGATCCTGGATCTCCGCGCGGTAGCCGCCTTTGCCATACGAGGAAGCCATGACACAGACCGTCCTCTACGAAACGCCGGCGCCCAACGTGGCGCGCATCGTGATGAATAGGCCGCAGCAGCGCAATGCGCAGGATCTGCAGTTGACCTACGATCTCAACGCCGCGTTCGATCGCGCCGCCCAGGACGACGCCATCAAGGTCATCATCCTGGCCGGCTCCGATCCGCATTTCTCCTTGGGCCACGATCTGTCGGGCGACAGCGGCAAGACGTGGCGCGATTTCGATACGGTCGGCACCTGGTGCGGTTTCGATTGCGGCGGGGCGGAAGGCCGCTTCGCCCGCGAGAAGGAGATCTATCAGGGCATCACCGAGCGCTGGCGCAACATTCCCAAACCGACCATCGCGCAGGTGCAGGGCAAGTGTATCGCCGGCGGGCTGATGCTGGCCTGGGCGTGCGATTTGATCGTGGCTTCGGATGATGCGCAGTTCCGCGACCCGGTGCTGGAGATGGGCGTGTGCGGCGTCGAGTTCT
>JBDZUM010000073.1:0-20895 GCA_040255215.1 Rhodospirillaceae bacterium | reverse complement strand
CAAGCAGATCGAACCCGAACTGCGCCGCATGTTCGACCGCATCATCGCCTGACGCGTAGCGGCCCATTGCCACAGGCAACGGTCCAGCGACAGGCAACCGGCTCGTACCTGAAATTGGCTGCAAGCAGTAGCTGATCAGGCGGATAGCGAAATGCCAACCGGGACACCCGAACGAAAGATCGGCCGGAATCTTCATCCCGGCCGACCTCCGTTCGTTCAGTCCTTGTGGGCTGGCGTCTGCGTCGCGCCCACCAAAGCCTCTATTGGGTTCGAACCGGTGAAGCCCGCTTCGGCCAGAAGCCTGTCGACGATCGGAGAATTGGCGCGATAGGCCAAGAGTGCGTTGAGCAGCGAATCGCTGGGGCTGCCGCCACCTCCGCCGTTGGCCACGCCGTTTCCGCCGCCATTGGCGTGGCCCGGCAGACCGCCGCCCATGTCGATGATACGCACGTCGCCGATCTTCTCCAGCGGCTTGACCGCCTCGGCCAGAGCCTGCGGAATGACGCGCAGCCGTTCCTTGGTGATCTCAAGTTCGACGATCAGAGAGGACAGCGTGTTGCGCGCCTCGTTGATCAGCCGCTGGCCTTCGGCTTCGACGGCATAGGTCTTCTGCTGCGCTTCGGCGGCGATCTTGGCGGCATCGGCATCCGCCTGCGCCTGCGTGCGCACCGCCATGGCGCGGTCTTCTGCCGCTTGCCGCTCGGCCTGCGCGGAGATGGTCACTTTCGCGGCGTCGCGCTCTGCATCCTGCTTGGCGGCGATAACGGCGGTCTCGCGGCCACGTTCAGCGATAGCGACCTGCTTGGCGGTCTCCACGCTTTCTTCTGCCGCTTTGGCGGTGGCGCGCGCCGTTTCGGCCAGCGCCCGGGCCTCGGACTCGTCGCGACTCTTGTTGTTGACGGCGATGGCGCGATCCTGATCGGCGATCTCGACGTCCCGCTTCTTCGCGATGGCAAGCGTCTCGGCCGCGCGCTCGTTGGCGATCTGGGTCTGGCGAATGGCCAGATCGGCCTCCAGCCTTGCGGTCTCCTGCGCCCGCAACGCAGTAGCCTGCCGCTGGGCGATGGCCTGTTCGGCGGCGATGCGCGCCTCTTCCTCGGCCTGCCGCGCCTCGGCCTCGCGCTGCGCGGAGGCGGCCCGTGTCTCGGCCGTCTTGTTGACGATGTCGCGCTGTTGGGTCAGCTCGGCTTCCTTCTTCTGCCGCTCGATGTCGAGCGTACGCTGGCGCGCCTCCAGATCCTGCTGCGCGATAGCAACCTCGGTGTTGCGGATGGTCAGATTACGCTCCTGACGACGCGATTCGGTGATCTTGGTGAGCGCCGTTAGGCCTTCGGCGTCGAAGGAGTTATTGGGATTGAAGAACTTGTTGTCCGTCTGGTCGAGCTTGGTCAGCGAGGCGCTTTCCAGCTCCAGGCCATTCAGCTCCAAATCGCGCGCCACCGCGGTTTGCACCGATTGCACGAAAGTGGCGCGCTGTTCCTGCAGTTCAGCCAGCGACATGGTGGCGGCAACCGAACGCAGCGCGTCGACGAACTTGGCCTCGACCAGTTGGCGGAGCATGTCGGCATCGTTGGTCCGCTCGCCAAGCGTCTGGGCAGCCAGCGCGATCGAAGACACGTCGGGCTTGACGCGCACGTAGAACTCGACGCCGATGTCGGCGCGCATGCGGTCGCGCGTGATCATGGCGTCGGCATTGTCGCGCCGCACCTCAAGCCGCAAAGTCTGCAGATTGACCCAGGAGATGCTCTGGAACACCGGCAGCACCATAGCGCCGCCGTCGAGCACGACCTTCTGTCCGCCCAGTCCAGTGCGCACATAGGCGCGATCCTTTTCGGCGCGACGATAGAGTCGCGCCACGATCATCGTGATCGTAATCAGCGCAACGAGCCCCAGCAACGTGGGCACAATGACGTCCATGATGCTCTCGAACATTGATGTCTCCACCTCAGATTGACGGCGGCTGATCGGCCGACTTTTTCAAGCGCGGATCTGCCAAGCTCACGGCAAGCACATGCGACCGCACCTCCACCACCATGATGGACGTGCCTTCGGGATAGGTTTCGGAGAGATCGAAGGGTTCGACGCGCGGAAAGTGCGCATTGCCCCGGGCGTCGACCAGCCGGGCGCGAGCAACCACGCCTTGACGCGCCGGCCCAATGGTGACTGTTCCGGTCATACCGATGAAATCCTCGTCCTCAAGCGCATAGGACTCATCGTGCGGCATCACCTTCGCCACAAGGCGCGTGCTCCAACGCGTCATGGGAAAGACGAAGGGAAATACCAGCAGCGCTGCAATCCAGCCCGGCAGCGGAAACACCAGCTTCAGCAGCACGGTCTGCGCGATCAGGCCGGTGACGGCGAACGCCGTCAGTGCGATTACCAGGATTACCAAGAGCGGCACCCGACCGGGGTTGAGCCAGTCCAATGCGTTGCCTAGGACACCTTCGCTTGGACCGTCCGCGTTCGGCCCCCCCAGGTCATGATCGAAGAGACCATCGATTACGCCCGAGAGCGGATTGCCCAACAGCAGACTAACCAACTCCAGCGCCAGCAGCCCGATCATGATCAGGGCAGCAACGGCGAAGGGCTGGAACGGTCCCGTAAACAGCGCGGCCAACATGGCTGCCTCCCTGTCCGGCGCCGCGTCTCAGGACCGTTGGGCCTTCAGCCGCGCGAGACGCTCCTGCACCGCATGACGACGCACCATCTCGTTCAACTCGTCGATCGCCTTCTGATCGGTATGTGCGCTACCCGCCGGCACACCGGTGACGCGCTCGGCGGCGGCTTGCGCCCGTTCGACCTTGCGCGTGGCTCCGGCCACAGCATTGCCGCCCGGCACGGGCTGACCGTCCGCATCAATCCCTTCGCTGCGACGTGAAGCGCGAAACTCCGCCAGGCGCGCTTCGCCTTCGCGCCGGCTGGCGTTGACGGCGTCGAGCGTGGCGTTGAGCTGGCTGACGCGATCGGCGCAGTCGTCGAGCAGACGCGACAGCACGCCGGTCTGCGCCTCGATGTCCATCTGCCGCGAAATGCCGGCCTCCGCCAGATCGTCGCGATTCTGACTCACCGCCAGCCGCACCTTCTCTTCCAGCTCCAGCCGCTCGCGCTCCAGCTCTCGCTTGCGCATCTCAAGCCGCTGCTTCTCCGCCAGCGCCTTGCCCAATTCGCCGCGCACCTCGTCTGCCGCTGCGTCAATCTCGCGGATCGACTGGCTCAGGATCGCTTCCGGGTTGGCATTCTCCGCAGCGTCGATCGCCGCCCGCGTCATGCCTGCAATCACCCGACCGATCTGCGTAAGCACGTTCTCCGTCGCCATGACCGTCCTCCTTCCGAAATTCGACAATTGCTGTTCAGTGGCAATTCGCATTTCCCAGTCGCCGTTCTCCGACACCAGACGCGCCGGCGCCGATCCGTGCCAGCCAGCTTCGTAGCCGTCGACAGCAAAGGGCACCGCGATACGGCCATCGAGCGTCGCCAGCGACACCGTGGCGATGCCGCGCACGGAATAGAGCTTGTCGTCCAGCGGCACGCCGGCTGGCGTTTCGCCCTGACTGCGCAAGGACCAGTCGCGAAGCGCCAAGGTCACGAGTTGAGCCGGCAATCCGCTAATCTGCCGGGCCGATTCGTAGAAGCCGCGATGCAGCGAAACCAAATCATGAGAATGGCCTGCCGGAATAGTCGTCATCAGCCAGTTCTGCAACTTTTCGTAAGTGCCGAGCAGCAACTCCAGCGCTCGCCGCTGGGCGTCGTCGGGGGCTAGCCGGAGCCGAACGTGTCCTTCCGGAGCGGTTTTTCGCCTAGAAGCCATGGAAGAAGATTAAAGGACTTCTTTTATCCTTTTCAAGTACTCTGCGAAAACTTTTAGAGAATGCCATTTCCTCTTTTTGCGACAATGCATTGGAGATCGATATTGAGGTATTTCAACCGATAGTCCGGGCTCACGCCAGCAGCGTCCCCACCGCGATGCAGGCCAGGATGGCCAGCGCCACGATGCGGTAGAAGCGGTCGCTGGCTTTGCCGAACAGGCGGGCGCCAATCAAGCCGCCGAGCACGAAGGGCGCGGCGAGCACGATGGCCAGCACCACCCCGTCGCGCTCATAGGCGTCGTCCAACGCGAAGACCGCGAGCGTGAACAGATCGACGACGGCGAAGTAGACGATGAAGCTCGCCCGGCTGGTCGCAGCGCCGTCCGAGCCGGAAAGGTAGAAGAACACCACCGGCGGGCCGGCCATGCCGGCCAGCCCGTTCATCGCGCCGCTGGCGAGGCCCGTGGCGATAGTCGGCGCGATCCCCGGCCGGCCGGTATAGCGGAACCCCGTCGCCAGCAGAATGACGGCGGTGATGACGATGGCCGAGAGGATATAGCGCGTCACAGCCTCGTCCAGCGTGCGCAACGCCCAGACGCCCAGCGGTATGGCGGCGCCGGCGGAAACCAGCAGCAGCAATATCCGCTTCCAGTCGACCAAGCGCACCGCCGGCGGCAACAGCGGCAGCGACACCGCCATCTCCAGCAGCAGCGCGATCGGTACGGCCCGCACCGGCCCGTAGAGCGCGGCCAGCACCGGCACCATGATCATGGCCGCGCCGAAGCCCGAGAAGCCGCGCACCACCCCGGCCAGCAGCACGGCGGCAACGGCGATCAGGGTCGGCCAGGTGAGCAACGGGAGCAGAAAATCGGGCATCGATGCTGGCGAAATGCAGGCGGGCCGGCACTCTAGACGCAAGCCTGCCATCCGGCAAAACGACGCCGCCGGGGTGGCGGATCGGCCCCGCCCGACCCAATATAGCGCCGATGGACAATCTTCCGATCTTCATGACCGAGCGGCGGCCGATCCCGACAGCGGGCCAGGATTTCCGCGTCGTGTCGGAGTTCGAACCGGCTGGCGACCAGCCCGAGGCGATCAGGCAGCTCATCGCCGGCCTGCGGGAGAGCGAGCACGACCAGGTGCTGCTGGGCGTCACCGGCTCGGGCAAGACCTTCACCATGGCGCATGTCATCCAGACGGTGCAGCGCCCGACCCTGATCCTGGCGCCCAACAAGACGCTGGCGGCGCAGCTCTACGGCGAGATGAAGTCGTTCTTCCCCGACAACGCGGTCGAGTATTTCGTCTCCTACTACGACTACTACCAGCCCGAAGCCTACGTACCGCGCACCGACACCTATATCGAGAAGGATTCGTCGATCAACGAGCAGATCGACCGTATGCGCCACTCCGCGACGCGCGCCCTGCTCGAACGCAAGGACGTGATCATCGTCGCCTCGGTCTCCTGCATCTACGGCATCGGCTCGGTCGAGACCTACGAGGCGATGAAGCAGACCCTGAAGGCCGGCGATCGGGTCGAGCGCGGCGCGCTGCTGCGGCGGCTGGTCGAGCAGGCCTATCGGCGCAACGACGCGGCCTTCTCGCGCGGCACCTTCCGGGTGCGCGGCGACACGGTCGAACTCTATCCGGCGCATCTGGAGGACAGGGCGTGGCGGCTGTCGCTGTTCGGCGACGAGCTGGAAGCGATCCACGAATTCGATCCGCTGACCGGCGAGAAGATGGCCTCGCTGCAGGAAGTCACCATCTACGCCAACAGCCATTACGTGACGCCCAAGCCGACGCTGCATCAGGCGGTCGAGCGCATCAAGGTCGACCTCAAGCAGCGTCTCGAGGAATTCCGCAACGCCGGCAAGCTGCTGGAGGCCGAACGTCTGGAGCAGCGCACCAATTTCGATCTGGAGATGCTGCAGTCGACCGGCTCCTGCGCCGGCATCGAGAACTATTCCCGCTACCTGACCGGCCGCCGTCCGGGCGATCCGCCGCCGACCCTGTTCGAGTATCTGCCGAAGGGCGCGCTGCTGATCGTCGACGAAAGCCATGTTACCGTGCCGCAGATCGGCGGCATGTTCCGCGGCGATTTCAATCGCAAGTCCGTGCTGGCAGAGTTCGGCTTCCGCCTGCCCTCGGCGATCGACAATCGGCCGCTGAAATTCGAGGAATGGGACGTTATGCGGCCCGACTCGGTGTTCGTCTCCGCCACGCCCGGACACTGGGAAATGGAGCGCACCGGCGGCGTCTTCGTCGAGCAGGTGATCCGCCCGACCGGCCTGATCGACCCGCCGACCATCATCCGCCCCGTCGACAGGCAGGTCGACGATCTGCTGGCCGAGTGCAAGGAGTGCGCCAGGAAGGGCCAGCGCGTGCTGGTCACCACGCTGACCAAGCGCATGGCGGAAGACCTGACCGAGTATCTGCACGAGAACGGCGTTCGCGTGCGCTATCTGCACTCCGACATCGACACGCTGGAGCGCATCGAGATCATCCGCGACCTGCGGCTGGGAGCGTTCGACGTTCTGGTCGGCATCAACCTGCTGCGCGAGGGGCTGGACATTCCCGAATGCGCCCTTGTCGCCATTCTCGATGCCGACAAGGAAGGTTTCCTGCGCTCGCCGACCTCGCTGATCCAGACCATCGGCCGCGCCGCGCGCAACGTCGATGGCAAGGTGATCCTCTACGCCGACAAGATCACCAATGCGATGAAGGTCGCCATGGAGGAGACCGAGCGCCGCCGCACCAAGCAGCGCGCCTACAACGAGGAACACGGCATCACGCCGGCGTCGATCCGCAAGAATATCGGCGAGATCCTGCAGAACATGAACGAGCGCGACCACTACACCGTGCCGACCGGCGACGAGGCCACCAACAACCTGATCGGCCACAACCTGCAGGCCTATCTGGCGGATCTGGAAAAGCGCATGCGCGATGCCGCCAGCAATCTCGAGTTCGAGGAAGCAGCCCGCCTGCGCGACGAGATCAGGCGCCTGGAGGAGGCCGAGCTTGGCCTGCCGGGCGCCACCGGCGCCTCGCGCGCGCCCGGCGCGCCACGGCCGGCCCCGACGCTGCGCGGCGGCAACCGCGATCCGCGCGCCTGGCGCGGCGCCAAGTCCGGCTCGGGTGCCCGGGGCAAGCCGGCCCGCAAGGCGCGGCGGTAATCGACTGCCCGGCTTTGCTGCCGGCGTCGGTTTGCCATTGATTTCAGGCGTTTGGGCAGCGGATGCATGGCCGCCCTGCCAAAGCATGGCTTGATTCGCGGACTGAACCGGCGTTCACTCCGCCCGGTCCCGTCATGAGCCACTCCCCGTCGTCGAACCCGGCTTCGACATCCCGCACCGGTTTCGTCGTACCGCTGGTCCTCATGCTGGCGGTGCAGGCGCTGACCTCCGCCGCCTCGCAGGCCATTCCGGTCCTCGCCACCGAAGCGGCGATCAGCTTCGGCGTCGAGAAAGACCGAGTCGGGTTCTTCGTCTCGGCTTCCTATTTCGTGTCGATGATCGCCGCCCTGTTCGGCGGCACCTTCGCCGCCCGCCACGGCGCGATCCGCGTCAGCCAGATCTCGCTCGGCCTGTGCACGGTCGGCCTGCTGATCTTCGCCATCGGCTCGCCCTGGATCCTGGTGCCGGCCGCGATCGTGCTGGGCGTCGCCTACGGGCCGGCAACGCCGGCCAGCTCGCAGATCCTGGCGCGCGTCACGCCGCCGCGCCTGCTCAACGTGGTGTTCTCGATCAAGCAGACCGGCGTGCCGCTGGGCGGCATCATCGCCGGCTCGATCATGGCGCCGCTGGTCGTGTTCATCGGCTGGCAGGGCGCCACGCTGGCGCTGGCCGGCGCCTGCCTCGTGCTGGTCTGCGTGCTGCAGCCGGCGCGCCGCAAGTTCGATGTCGAGCGACCTTCGACCGCGCGCCCGACGCTGCGCCAGCTCTTCACGCCGCTGCGCAACGTCTGGGGCATTCCCGATCTGCGCCGGCTGTCGATCATTTCGGTGTCGTTCTCGGCCATCCAGGTTTGCGTCACCACCTATCTGGTGATCTTCCTGATCGATCGCACCGGCGCCGGGCTGATCGCCGCCGGGCTGGTGCTGACCGTGACGCAGATCGCCGGCGTGACGGGCCGCGTCTTCTGGGGCAGCGTCGCCGACGTCACGCGCCGCCCGCGCCTGCTGCTGGCGGTGCTGGCCATCTTCATGACCGCCGGCGCCGTGGCCCTGGCGCTGGTCGACGGCGGCTGGCCGCACTGGGCGCTGCTGATCGTCGTGGTGGTACTTGGCGGCACGGCGATCGGCTGGAACGGCGTGGTGCTGGCCGAGGTCGCCCGCCTGGCCGGCCCCGGCAAGGCCGGCGAGATCACCGGCGGCGCCGCCGTTTTCATGTTCGCAGGGCCCCTGCTCGGTCCGGCGCTGTTCGGCCTGATCCTCGTCGTCTCGCAATCCTACGCGCTGGCCTTCTGCACCATGGGCTTCTTCACCGGCCTGGCGGCGCTGACCCTGGTGCGCGACGCCATCGCCGAGCACGGCCGACGACGCAGCGCGCCCTAGTCTTCGGCCTCGATAGCATCGCCGGCCGAATGCGCTAGAGTGCCGCCTCCGCAGTTTTCGATCACGTCCGCCATGCGCTCCGATTTCTCCCTTCAGGCCCTGGCCACCGGCATTCTCGCCGCCGTCGTCGGTTTCGCCTCTTCCTTTCCCGTCGTGCTGCAGGGTCTGACCGCCGTCGGCGCCAGCCAGCGCGAGGCGGCGTCGGGACTGATGGCGCTGTCGATCGTCATGGGCATCTGCGCCATCTGGCTGTCGCTGCGCCATCGCCAGCCGATCTCCATCGCGTGGTCGACGCCGGGCGCGGCGCTGCTGGCCACCACCGCCACCGTCGATGGCGGCTTCGCCACGGCGGTCGGCGCTTTTCTGGTGTGCGGCGTTCTGATCGTCATCGCCGGCATGTGGAAGCGGCTGGGAAACTGGGTCGCCTCGATCCCCGCATCGCTGGCCAATGCGATGCTGGCCGGCGTGCTGCTGGGGTTGTGCCTGGCGCCGGTCAAGGCGGCGGCGGAAGTACCCGAACTCGCCCTGCCGGTGATCGCCGTCTGGGCGGTGCTGGTGGTGTTCAGGCGGCTCTACGCCGTGCCGGTCGCCGTCGCCCTCACCATGGCGCTGATCGGACTGACCACGCCGCTCGACGGGCTGGCCGCCGCCTCGTTGCTGCCCGACCCGGTGCTGGTGACGCCGCATTTCTCGCTCGCCGGCGTCGTCGGCATCGCCCTGCCGCTGTTCATCGTCACCATGGCGTCGCAGAACATTCCCGGCATCGCCGTGCTCAACGTCAATGGCTACCGGCCCGAGCCGGGGCCGCTGTTCCGCACCACCGGCCTCTACAGCCTGGCCTCCGCGCCGTTCGGCGGCCATGCCGTCAACCTCGCCGCCATCACCGCGGCGTTGTGCGCCGGGCCCGACGCGCATCCGGAACCGGCGCGCCGCTACTGGGCCGCCGTGGTCGCCGGCATCGCCTATATCGCGTTCGGGCTTCTCGCCAGTCTCGCCACGTCTTTCATCACCGCATCGCCGCCGATCCTGATTCAGGCCGTCGCCGGGCTGGCGCTGCTGGGCGCGCTGGCCGGCGCGATGATGGGTGCGGTTGCCGAGCCCTCCGATCGCGAGGCTGCGGTGGCGACCTTCGTCGTTACCGCTTCGGGCCTGAGCTTCTTCGGCATCTCCGGCGCGTTCTGGGGCCTGGTGGCCGGCGGGCTGATCCTGGCGATGACGCGCTGGCGGGATCGGCGGAAGGCGGCGGACTAGCCCGCTTCTGCCCAACCAATTGCGTCATCCCCGCGAAAGCGGGGATCTTTCTCCTATGCGGACACTTCCGTTGAGGGCACAGGCTCGCCCGCCTGAGATCCCCGCATTCGCGGGGATGACGGAACTGGATTGGCAGGACTTGTCGGCGCTTGCTTAGCGTTGCGCTGCGATCCGCTCGTACTCGTTGCGCAGCATGGCGAAGAGCAGGTGATCGTGCCAGACGCCGTTGATGCGCAGATACTGGCGCGCCAGCCCCTCCTCGCGGAAGCCGGTGGCGCGCAGCACGCCCTTGCTGGGCTCGTTGTCGGGCAGGCAGGCCGCTTCCAGCCGATGCAGGCGCAACTCCTCGAAGATGAAAGGCAGCAGGGCGCGCACTGCGTCCTTCATCAGGCCCTTGCCGGCAAACGGCTGTCCCATCCAGTAGCCGAGCGACGCGCATTGCGCCACGCCGCGGCGCACGTTGGAGATGTTGCAGCCGCCGATCAGCTTCTTGCCGTCGCGTTCGAAGGCGAACAGCGCGTAGCCTTCGCCCGATTTCCATTCGCGCATTTGTTGCCGCAAACGCCGGCGATAGGCGTCGCGGGTCAGCGCGTCCTCGGGCCAGGTCGGTTCCCAGGGTTGCAGGAAGGCGCGGCTCTGGGCGCGCAGTTCGGCCCATTCGCGCCAGTCGTCGGCATGCGGCGCGCGCAGATAGACCCGGCGGCCATTGAGGCGCGGCGTCGAGACCAGGGACAGCGGCACGTCGGATAGTCTGAACATCGCCCCGCCCCCGTCTCCGTATCAGGCCGCCAGCCGTTGCGCGATGCGGTCCATCGCCTCCAGCCCCTGCAGCGGCCCCAGCGCCGCCAGGGTCGGCCGTGACGCCAGCAGCCGGGCGACGACGCGGCGCACCGCGTCCTGGTCGACCGCCGCGATGCGCGCCACCACCTCGTCGACCGAAAGCGGCCGGCCCCAGACCAGCATCTGGCGCGCCAGGCTCTCGCAGCGGCTCGACGTGCTTTCCAGCGACATCAAGGTCGCCGCCTTGAGCTGGTTGCGCGCGCGCACCAGCTCGTCCTCCTGCAGATCCTGCGCCACCTTGGCGAATTCCTCGCACACCAGCGGCACCACTTGCTCGACTTCGCTGGCGCCGGTACCGGCATAGATGCCGAACAATCCGGTCTCGGCATAGGACGAGGCGAAGGAATAGATCGAATAGACCAGGCCACGATCCTCGCGCACCGTCTGGAACAGCCGCGAGGACATGCCGCCGCCGAACAGGGTCGAGAACACCGCCAGGGCGTAGAAATCGGGATCGCGATAGCCCATGCCCTCGAAGCCCAGGGTGAGGTGCGCCTGCTCCAGCGGTCGCGCATCGCGATGTTCGCCGCCGCGATAGAGGGCCGGCGCCGGCGGCGGCCGGTCGTTGGCGGCCGCCCGACCGGGGAAGGACCGCAGCGCCATCTCCACGACGCGCTCGTGCTCCAGCCTGCCCGAAGCGGCGAGGATCATGCGGTCGGGCGTGTAATAGGCGCCGAGATGGGCGGCCAGATCGTCCCGGCTCAGCGCCTTGACCGTATCCTCGGTGCCGAGCACCGGGCTGCCCAGCATCTGGTTGGGAAAAGCGGTTGCCTGGAGCTGGTCGAAGATGACGTCGTCGGGCGTGTCGAGCGCCTGGCCGATTTCCTGCAGCACGACCGTCTTTTCGCGTTCGAGTTCGGCCGCGTCGAGTTGCGAGTTCTGCAGGATGTCGGCGATGACGTCGATCGCCAGGCCGGTGTCTTCCTTGAGCACCGACGCATGGAACGCGGTGGTCTCGCGCCCGGTATAGGCATTCATGCTGCCGCCCACCGCCTCGATCTGCTCGGCGATGTCGCGCGCGGTGCGCCGGGCCGTGCCCTTGAACAGCATATGCTCGAGCATATGGGCGATGCCGTTGCTATCCGGCCGCTCGTAGCGCGTACCGGTATCGACCCAGACGCCGAGCGCCACCGACTCGACGTGATCCATCGAATCGGTGCAGACCTTCATGCCGTTGGGCAGCGTCGTGACCTTGACTGGCATGTCAGGCGGCTCCCTTCAGGCTGGCATGGCGCCGCATATAGGCTTGCAGCGCAGCCGCGTCGTTCGGCAATGCCGCGCAGCGTTCCTCGCGTTTCGCCAGATCGGCGAGGGCCGCCGGCAGCGCGGGACGCAGGCCGATCGCCTTCTCGACCGCATCGGGGAACTTGGCCGGATGCGCCGTCGCCAGCACCACGGTCGGCGCCGTCGACTGTACGGCGTGCCGCCACGGTCCGGCGATGCCGATGGCGCTGTGCGGATCGACCACCAGGCCGGCGCGGCGCCGGGTTTCGGCGATCATCTCCAAGGTCTGCTCGTCGCTCAGTCGATAGGCGGAGAAGAGCTTGCGCGCGGCGGCCAGCGCGTTGCCGCCGACCTCGTAGACGCCCTTGTCGCGGAACCCCGCCATGGTCTCGGCCACGGCCGGCCCGCGCCGCCCGTAGAGATCGAACAGCAGCCGCTCGAAATTGGACGAGACCTGGATGTCCATGCTGGGGCTGAGCGAGGGCGTGACGCCCTCGATCTTCATCGCGCCGCTCTCGAAGAACCGGGTCAGGATGTCGTTGCGGTTCGAGCCGATCTGCAGGTGCTCGATCGGCAGGCCCATCTCGCGGGCGGCGTACCCGGAATAGACGTTGCCGAAATTGCCGGTGGGCACGCAGAACCGCACCGGGCGATGCGGCGCGCCCAGCGCCACCGCAGCCCAGAAATAATAGGCGATCTGCGCCATGATGCGCGCGAAGTTGATCGAATTGACCGCCGTCAGATGCATCTCGTCGCGGAAGGCGAGATCGTTGAACATCGCCTTCACGAGATCCTGGCAGTCGTCGAAATTGCCCTCGACGGCGATATTGAAGACGTTGGACGACAGCACCGAGGTCATCTGCCGGCGCTGCACCTCGCTGACTCGGCCCTTCGGATGCAGCATGAAGATGTCGATGGCGCTGCGTCCCTGCACCGCTTCGATCGCCGCCGAGCCGGTATCGCCCGAAGTGGCGCCGACGATCGTCACCCGCTGGCCGCGCTTGCGCAGGACATAATCCAGCAGCCGGCCGAGCAACTGCAGCGCGTAATCCTTGAACGACAGGGTCGGGCCATGGAACAGCTCCATCAGCCACGTGCCGCCGTCGAGCTGCACCAGCGGCGCCACGGCGGCATGATCGAAGCCGGCATAGGCTTCGCCGACCAGCCGCTCGTAGTCGGCGCGCTCGATGGCGCCGGCGACGAACGGGAAGGTCACGGCAGCGACGACCTGCGGATAGGATTTGCCGGCCAGCGCAGCGATCGCGGCGGCATCGAATTGCGGCCACGCTTCCGGCACGTAGAGACCGCCGTCGCGCGCCAGCCCCGCCAGCAGCACCTCGTCGAAGGCGAGGGCCGGCGCCGCACCCCGGGTGCTGATGTAACGCACTGAAACTCCTGCGAAAATTCGCTAAATTCGGAGTTCAGAGTACAAGCCCCGGCAGCACCGCGCAAGCGGCGCTCCGCGCCGGCTATTTGACCGGATGGCGATAGTTTTCGCGGGTCACGGCATCGGAAACCCGCTTTTCGACCGCGGGGCGACGCCGATGATTGCGGGTGTAGCGCAGGGCGATCAACACCATGACCAGCCCGACCACGAAGGCGCCCAACCAGACCGACGCCCAGACATATCCACCCCACATAGCAACGCTCCTTCCACTCTCTTGAACGGCCAAGTGATCGGGAACGAGTGCAGCGGGGCGGCTGTTCCGGACGAAGGCCTGGACAAGGCGGGAACCGACGCCGGTTTCGGAAGTTCTGGGTATGGGACTTTTCCCGACTTCCACCGAAACGCTTTGCTGTGATGAATCAGGATTTTCCCCGCGTCGACGATCGCATGCTGCGCGAGGCGAAAGTCGTCCTGCGCCTGCTGCAGCGCAAGAAACTCACCCTGGTTACGGCGGAATCCTGCACCGGCGGGCTGGTGGCGGCCGTCCTCTCCACGGCGCCCGGCGCCGGCGATTCGCTGCATGGCGGTTACGTTGCCTATACCGAGGCCAACAAGTCGGCCGTGCTGCACGTGCCGGCCGAACTGATGGAGGAATGCGGCACGGTCTGCGGCGACGTGGCCCGCGCCATGGCCGAGGGGGCGCTGGAGCGCAGTCCGGCCGATATAGCCATTGCCATCACCGGCGTCGCCGGCCCTGAGCCTGACGAGCGCGGCAACCCCGTCGGGCTGATGTTTCTCGCTGGTGCGCGCCGCGGCGGCGAAACCAAGATCATGCGCCGGGATTTTCCCGCCCGCGAGGCCAGCAATGTCCGCTACCAAGCGGTATTGTCGGCCTTCGATCTCGCCCGCCACGTCATCGAGGCGGCCTGAATTTCAGGCACAGGCCTTGTGCGGCTTGCGTACCCGTTCGGTCGAGGCGGGAAACTTCGCCAGCATCGCCTGCGGCCGGGTCGGCCGTTTCACCAGATCGCCGCCGCAATTGGGGCAACGTCCGCCGAGCCGGTTCTCGGCGCAGTCGACGCAGAAGGTGCATTCGAAGGTGCAGATCAGCGCCTCGGGCGCGCCGTTGGGCAGATCGCGATCGCAGCATTCGCAGTTGGGTCGCAGCGTCAGCATGGTTCCCTCCCCTGTTGCCGCGGAGAGGATATCACGCCAGGTAGCGCGCCTGCAGATGGCGGCGGAAGCTGTCGACGCCGAGCCGCCGGCCCGTCGCCTCCTGCAACAGCGTATCGGTGTCCTTCAGCGATCCTTTGGCGTGAACGTTGGCGCGCAGCCAGGCATAGAGCGGGCTGAAATCGCCCCGTGCGATCGACGGCAGGATTTCGGGCTTGGCATTCCGCGCCGCTTCGAAGAGCTGCGCCGCCGCCAGCGCGCCCAGCGTATAGGTCGGGAAATAGCCCCAGGCGCCGTCGGGCCAGTGGATGTCCTGCAGGCAGCCCAGCCGATCGTCCGGCGGCACGATGCCGAGCGACTTCTTCATGCTTTCGTTCCACGCCGTCGGCAGATCGGCCAGCGCCATCTCGCCCTGCAGCAGCGCCCGCTCCAGCCGGTAGCGCAGCATGACGTGCAGGGGATAGCTGACCTCGTCGGCGTCGACGCGAATGAAGCCCGGCTGCACGCGCGTGTAGATGCGGTGGATGTTGTCCTCCGACCACGCCTGCCTGTCGGCTTCGCCGTCGCGACCGAAAGCGGCGCGGATCCTGGGCGCGGCGAAGGCGACGAACTCGCGGCTGCGGCAGGCCTGCATTTCCAGCAGTAGCGACTGGCTTTCGTGCAGCACCATGCCGCGGGCGGCGCCGACCGGCTGCTGCCGCCATTGCGCCGGCAGCCCGGCCTCGTAGAGCGCATGGCCGGTCTCGTGCAGCACGCCCATCAGCGAGCGGGCGAAATCCGCCTCGTCGTAGCGCGTGGTGATGCGAATATCGTCGGGCGTGCCGCCGGAGAACGGGTGGAGCGACACGTCGAGCCGGCCTTTGGTGAAATCGAAGCCGATCGCGTCCATGAACTGGACGCCGAGCACGCGCTGCGCCTCGATCGGGAACGGGCCCTCCAGCGGCAGCGGCGGCCCGCGCCGCTTCTGCGCTTCCAGCACTTCCTGCAGCATGGCCGGCAGGAACGATTCGAGCTCGGCGAAGATGGCGTCGATCCGCGCCGCACTGCCGCCAGGCTCGTATTCGTCGAGCAGCGCATCGTAGAGCGGGCAGCCCAGCGCGGCGGCCTTGGCCTGGCCGGCCTCGCGCGTCAGATCGAGCACCGTCTGCATGAAGGGCAGCAGCAGGCGGAAATCGCTTTTCTCGCGCGCCTCGCGCCAGACCATCTCCGACTGCGCACAGGCCTTGGCCCGCGCCTCGACCAGGCGCGGCTCCAGGGCGGCGGCATGCACCCAGCGGCGGCGCATTTCGCGCAGATTGGCCGCCTGCCAGTCGTCGAGCTCGGCCGCCTGCGCCGCCTCCAGCAAGTCGCCCATGTCCGGAGCCGACAGCGTCTCGTGCGCGATGACTTCGAGGCCGGAAGTCTGTTCGGCGCGCGCCGCGCCGGAGCCCGCCGGCATGACGACCGAGCGGTCCCATTGCAGCATGGCCAGCGCGTCGTTGATCAGCCCGACGCGGCGGAAGCGCGTCTCCAGCGTGGCATAAGCGGTGGAGGAGTTCGCGCTCATCGCGGCGCCGCTCCGCCATTGCCGGGAGCCGCTGCATCGCGCCTGCGGTAGCTGTAGATCAGGAAGATGACCGTCAGCGTCGCGGCGAACACGAACCAGGTGACGGCATATTGCAAATGGTCGTTGGGCAGGCTGATGCGGGTCTGGCCGCCGATCGGGAAGCCGCCCGGGTTGGGCGCCGGGCCGGCCTCGAACCAGTAGTCGACCTCGGTGGCGACGCCAGCCGCATCGCGCATCGCCGGCACGTCGACGAAGAACCAGACGTTCTTCGCCGCATCGTTGTCCGGCTGCATCATGCCCTGCTTCTGGCTGAGCCGGACCAGCGCCACCACGTCGGTATCGCCCTTGATCTGGCCTTCGGCGCGAGTCGCCGGATCCTTGCGCTCGCTCGGCACCCAGCCGCGATTGACCAGCACCGCCATGCCGTTGGTCAGCACGAACGGCGTGATGACATGGAAGCCGACATTGTTGTTGCGGCTGCGGGCGGCAAGATAGAGCTCCTGGTCATGCACGAAGCTGCCGCGCAACCGGACGGGCGTGTATTCGTCCTGCGCCGGATCCTGGCTCAGCCGATCGAACGGCACCGGCTCCTGCGCCGTGCGTTCGGCGATGCGGTCCATCAGGGCGGTTTTCCACGCCAGCCGGTCGAGCTGCCAGACGCCGAGCCCGATCATCACGATCACGGCGGGAACGCTCATCAGCGTCGGCCACAGGGAAAATCTGAAACGTCGGATATCGATCATGTCTGCCAGTCCTCGTCGGCCGTCGAGCGGTGCCGGTACTGCTGCGCCACCATTATCGCCTTCAACGGCGGCAACAGCGCGAAAGTGCCGCCCAGCAGCACCGCGGGCCACACCAGCACGTGCAGCCATGTCGGCGGCTCGAAACGGAACTCGATCCACACCGCCAGCGGCACGACGATGAAGCCGAGAATGAAGATGATGAACACCGCCGGCCCGTCGCCGCTGTCATGGGCCCGCAGGTCGAGACCGCATTCGGCGCAGTTCTCGACCACCTTCAGGTAGGCTTGGTAGAGCGGTCCCCGGCCGCAACGCGGGCAACGACAGGCGAGGCCGGTCCTCAAAGCGGAAAGGGGCGGCCAGTCGCCGCCCCCCGCTTGCCGCGTCATTCCGGGCTTTCGTCAGTGAGCGGCATATTCCGCCCCGCCGGCGCCCCAGATGTAGACGGCGATGAACAGGAACAGCCACACCACGTCGACGAAGTGCCAGTACCAGGCGGCCGCTTCGAAGCCGAAATGGTGCGTCGGCGTGAAATGCCCCTTCACCGCCCGGAACAGGCACACCGCCAGGAAGATGGTGCCGACGATGACGTGGAAGCCATGGAAGCCAGTCGCCATGAAGAACGTCGAGGAATAGACGCCGTCGCGGAAGCCGAAGGCGGCGTGGGCGTACTCGTAGGCCTGCAGCGCGGTGAAGCACAGGCCGAGAATGACGGTCACGGTCAGGCCCTGGATCAGCCCCTTGCGGTCGCCATGCTGCAAGGCGTGATGCGCCCAGGTCACCGTGGTGCCCGACAGCAGCAGGATCAGCGTGTTCATCAGCGGCAGGTCGAACGGATTGAACGGCTCGACGCCGGCCGGCGGCCAGGTGCCACCATTGGCCTCGACGCGGGCGTATTGCTGCGGGTCGGTGGCGAACAGGCTGGCGTCGAAGAACGCCCAGAAGAAGGCCGCGAAGAACAGCACCTCGGAGGCGATGAACAGCAGCATGCCGTAGCGCAGGCCGAGCTGGACCACCGGGGTGTGATGACCCAGATGCTCGCCCTCCATCACCACGTCGCGCCACCACAGGAACATGGTGGCGAAGACCAGGATGAAGCCCGGCGCCAGCTTCCAGTAGCCGAGCTGCTCGAGCGTTTTGCCGGTCTCCGGCCCGAACATGTCCGGATGCATGAAGGTGACGGCGCTGAAGCCCAGCAGGAGGGCGGCCAGCGAGCCGATGAACGGCCACGGGCTGGGATCGACCAGATGGTAGGGATGCTTCTGCACTGCGCTCATTGTCTTGCCCCTGGTTGGCCTTCCCCATGACCGTTGAGGCTCAGCATCTGCTTCGCGCGTTCGGTCTTGGAGACGAAGAAAGTATAGGACAGCGAAATCGTGGTCACGTCGTTCATTTCCGGATCCTTGACGAGATCGGGATCGACGAAGAACGTGACCGGCATGTCGACGCTCTGGCCCGGCTGCAGCAGCTGCTCGGTGAAGCAGAAGCACTGCGTCTTGTTGAAATAGATGCCGGCCTTGGCGGGCGTGACGTTGAAGGTGGCGGTGCCGACCACGGCCTGCGCCGAACGGTTGGTGGCGCGGTAGAACACCAGCTTCTCCTCGCCGACCCGCACGGTCACGTCGTGCTGTTCGGGCGCGAACGCCCAGGGCAGCGAAGGAGACACGTCGGAATTGAAGCGCACCGTCACCAGCCGCTCGCCGACCGGCTTGGTCGCCGCATCGACCACCTGCGGCGTGCCGCCGAAGCCGGTGACGCGGCAGAACATGTCGTAGAGCGGCACGGCGGCGAAGGCCATGCCGATCATCAGCCCGGTGAAGCCCAGCAGGCCCCACATCAGGCGGATATTGCGCCGCTGCAGTTCCCGGTTCATCAGCCGGCTCCGCCGATGCGCACGATCGACAGCAGATAGAACAGCACGACCATCGCCACCAGCACCGCAAGCACGGCGAGGTTCTTGCCGCGCTGCTGGCGGTGGCGACGCGTGTCGCCGGGATCGGGACGCTTGCGCTGGTCGGCCATGGCGCTCATCACCCGATCAGCCGGTCCGCCAGCATCAGGGCGAACAGCAGGAACAGATAGAGGATCGAATAGGCGAACATCTGCCGCGCCGGGCCATGGCCGGTCGAGACCAGCACCCGTACCGACGCCGCAACGAACAGCAGGCTGAGCGCCAGCGCCGGCACGCCGTAGAGCCAGCCGACCGCACCCAGCAGGGTCGGGGCCAGCGACACCGGCACCAGCAGCACGGCATAGACCAGCATCTGGATCCTGGTCGCCCGTTCGCCCGCCACCACCGGCAGCATCGGCACGCCGGCGGCGGCGTAGTCGCCGCGGCGATAGAGCGCCAGCGCCCAGAAATGCGGCGGCGTCCACATGAAGATCAGCAGGAACAGCGCGATCGACGTCCACGATACGTCGCCGCTGACCGCCGCCCAGCCGATCATCGGCGGGAAGGCGCCGGCGGCGCCGCCGATGACGATGTTCTGCGGCGTGCGACGCTTGAGCCAGATCGTGTAGACGAAAACGTAGAAGCCGATGGTCAGCGCCAGCAGCGCCGCCGCGGCCCAGTGGACCGCCAGCCCCATCAGCGCGATGGAAAACAGCGACAGCAGGATACCGAACGCCAGCGCATCGTCGGGCGCGATCCGGCCGGAAGGCAGCGGACGCCCCTTGGTGCGCTCCATCACCGCGTCGATGTCGCGGTCGTACCACATGTTGATGGCGCCCGAGGCGCCCGCTCCCAGCGCGATGCACAGCACCGCGATGGCGCCCAGCAGCGGATGGATATGCCCCGGCGCCAGCATCATGCCGACGAAGCCCGTGAACACCACCAGCGACATCACCCGCGGCTTGAGCAGCGCCACGTAGTCGGACACGCGCGAGGCGTCGGCCGGCCTCTGGGCCGCCCGGTCGGCGTGGCTAATGCGGATCGATACGTCGCTCAAGGCGCTGGTCGCTTCCCGTGCTTGGAAAAGGCGCCGGGCGGTCTGGCCGCCCGGCAACGGTCTCAGTGATGCGCCGAAGGCTTGACCTCCGGCAACTCGTCATAGGTGTGGAACGCCGGCGGCGACGGCAGGGTCCATTCCAGCGTCGTGGCGCCCTCGCCCCAGGGATTCTCGCCGATCTTCTTGCCCCAGAAGATCGTGTAGATCGCCAGGCCGCAGAAGAAGATCGTGGCCGCGAACGAGATGTAGGCGCCGAACGAGGCGACCTCGTTCCAGCCATGGAAGGCGTCCGGATAGTCGACGTAGCGGCGCGGCATGCCGGCCATGCCGAGGAAATGCATCGGGAAGAACGTCACGTTCACGCCGATGAAGGTCCACCAGAAATGCAGCTTGCCGGCCCATTCCGGATATTGCCGGCCGCTCATCTTGCCGATCCAGTAGTAGAAGCCGGCGAAGATGCCGAACACCGCGCCAAGCGACAGCACGTAGTGGAAATGCGCCACCACGTAATAGGTGTCGTGCATCGCCGCGTCGATGCCGGCATTGGCCAGCACCACGCCGGTGACGCCGCCGACGGTGAACAGGAAGATCAGCCCGATCGCCCACAGCATCGGCGTGTCGAAGCGCAGCGAGCCGCCCCACATGGTGGCGATCCACGAGAAGATCTTCACGCCCGTCGGCACGGCGATGACCATCGTCGCGGCCATGAAGTAGGCGCGCGTGTCGACGTCCATGCCGACCGTGTACATGTGGTGCGCCCACACCACGAAGCCGACCACGCCGATCGCCACCATGGCGTAGGCCATGCCGAGATAGCCGAACACCGGCTTCTTGGAGAAGGTCGAGACGATGTGGCTGATGATGCCGAAGGCCGGCAGGATCATGATGTAGACTTCGGGGTGGCCGAAGAACCAGAACAGATGCTGGAACAGGATCGGATCGCCGCCGCCGGCCGGATCGAAGAAATGCGTGCCGAAATTGCGGTCGGTCAGCAGCATGGTGATGGCGCCGGCCAGCACCGGCAGGGCCAGCAGCAGCAGGAACGCGGTCACCAGCACCGCCCAGGCGAACAGCGGCATGCGATGCAGGGTCATGCCCGGCGCGCGCATGTTGAAGATGGTGGTGATGAAGTTGATGGCGCCGAGGATCGAGCCGGCGCCGGCCAGATGCAGCGCGAAGATGGCGAAATCGACGGCAGGCCCGGGATGGCCGGTGGCGCTCGACAGCGGCGGATAGACCGTCCATCCGGTGCCGGCGCCGCCGCCCACGAGGGCCGACAGCAGCAGCATCACGAAGGCCACCACGGTCAGCCAGTAGGAGATGTTGTTCATGCGCGGGAAGGCCATGTCCGGCGCGCCGATCATGATCGGCACCATCCAGTTGCCGAAGCCGCCGATCAGCGCCGGCATGACCACGAAGAACACCATGATC
>JBDZUM010000072.1:0-20945 GCA_040255215.1 Rhodospirillaceae bacterium | reverse complement strand
GAAGTTGCGATGGCACCATTCGATCTGGTCGGCGTAGATGTTGGCGCTCGACATCTCGACCGTGGCCGGCAGGTTGATGATGATCTTGTTCTGCGGCGTCGGCTGGATGACGTCGCACACCGCGGCGCAGACGTCGCGCGCGTAGTCGAGCTCGGTGCCGGTGAAGCTCTCGGGCGAGTATTCGAACACCCACTCCGTCTGCGGGTTCTCGGCGGCCAGCTTCTTGACCAGCTTGGCCGCCGAGACGGCGATCTCGGTGATGCCGGCCGTGTCGAGGCCGAACACGACGCGGCGCTGCAGGGTCGAGGTCGAATTGTAGAAATGCACGATGGCGCGGCGCGCGCCCTTGAGCGATTCGAAGGTGCGTTCGATCAGCTCCGGCCGGCACTGGGTGAGGACCTGGATGGTGACGTCGTCGGGCACCATGTTCTGGTCGATGAGCTGGCGCACGAAATCGAAATCGGTCTCCGAAGCGGCCGGGAAGCCGACCTCGATTTCCTTGAAGCCCATCTTGCAGAGCAGCTTGAACATGCGCGACTTGCGGTCGGCATCCATCGGCTCGATCAGCGCCTGGTTGCCGTCGCGCAGATCGACCGAGCACCAGATCGGCGGCTTGGTGATGACCACCGACGGCCATTTGCGGTCGGGCAAGGGCACGGGCTTGTAGGGAACGTATTTCTGCAAAGCGTCTGTTGGCATGCGGCTCATGGCTGGTTCCTCGATACTCTTTCGTCGCCCCTGGATTTCGCGGCCGGCAATGGGTTCAGGGGCGACGCCCAGCCCGGCCTGTTCGATGTCGGATCGGGGACGGACGGCCCGGCGACGGGCGGCAGCGTCCCGGCCTGCGGGCGAGAGAACTCAGACCCGCAAGCCGCCGGTAAGTCGCAGCAGGAGCAGCAGGCCGGCGAAGGACGCGGCGCTGGAGCCTAAAGTGCTGGAAAAGCTTGAGAAAACCATGATCTGCAACCCTGCAATCTGCCTGAACCGACTTCTTCCGACCATGGCCGCGAGAAAGGCGCGACCGAACCTGCGACGAGCGTCACAGTCGGGCGGTTAGAAGGAGCAGGGCGAGTTTGGTTGCGTTCATGACGGGCGGGAGGATAGCAGCGAAAGCGCGGCCGTCAACCCGGGGAATGAGCGGGCATTCACCGGGGCAGCGGCCGTGACTGGCGCAGGCTTTCGAGCACGACGCGCCGGCGGCGCCACAGGCGGCGCAGCAGCCAGAAGGCGCCGACCGGCAGCAGCAGCAGGATAGCCAGCGCTTCGCCGCCGCGCGGCTGGCGGGTGGTGAAGCCCTCGAGCAGCGCGAAGACCACGACTGCGGAAATCGCCAGCGAGAGCGCCAGCAGGAAGCCGACGAAGGCCAGGCCCGGCACGGTGTTCCAGAAGCTGAAGCCCTGTGTCGTCGCCGGCAGGGGATGGCCGGCCCGCGCCGCCGATCGCTGCAGCGAGGCGACGAAATCGCCCAGGCGCGCGTTCGGATCGACCGAGAGCAGGCGCTTGCCCTTCTCCTGCACCATCGTCTGCGCCATGCGATAGCGCCGGCCGTCGCGCGTGACGATCTCGATCAGGAAGTCGAAGCCGCTTTCGACGTCGCGAAACGCGACGATATCCGGCCAGCGCACGAGTGCGCGATGCGAGAGGCCGGTCAGCGGCAGTTTCGGCCGTTCGTGGATGACGACGCCGTCGCCGGTCGCGGTCCAGCGATGGACGCGGAACGCCATCGCCAGGCACCACAGCAGGCCGGCGACGGTCGCGGCGGCCACGACCAGGATCGACGATTCCAGGGCCGGGCCGTCCGCCCAGAGCACGACGCCGGTGACCACGAGGCCCGCCAGCATTGCGACGCCGATCAGCGCCGGCATGGCGATTTCCGAGCGCCGGATCGTGGCCTGGTAGTCGGCGAGCGGTTCGACCGGCGGCGCGGCTTCAGGCTGTGACATCGGTGCGCAGGCCGACGACGATGGCCTCATACTCGGCGGCGGGAATGCCGAGCGCGGCGGCCAGGCTGCGCAGGCGGTCGGCCTCGCCGTCGGACAGGGCGCTGTCGGCCAGGGCGATGAAGCAGCCGGCCTTGACGATCAGGCGGCGGAAATCGTCGTCGAGCACGCCGGCATGTCGGCGGACGAAGGTGGCGGGATCGAAGATCTGGTCGGCGGCGAGATCGAGCAGGCGCCGGCGCTCTTCGGCGCCCAGCGCGCGGCCGGTGACGCGCTCGACGATGTCGGCGAAGATCGACCGCTCGGCCTCGTCGATGCGACCGTCGGCGGCGGCGATGAAGCCCATGCAGCGCACCATCGCATCGATGCGGAGCGAATCGAGCGGCGGCGCAACTTCAGCTGCGGCGGAAGCGAGGACCGGACGGCGCATGTAGCCGGTGACGATCAGCGCGGCCCCGGCCGCCATCGCGCCCCAGGACAGCAGCGGCAACCCGCCTTCCGCGCCGCTGTCGCCACCGAAGGCGAAGACGCCGGCGGCGACCAGCACGATCGCGCCGAGAAGCATGAGAACGTTGGCACCCGGCATGGGGTTCTCCTCCCGCGACGGAGGATAGCACGGTTCAGCCGCCGGCCCGCGGTCCCGGCCATTCCGGCCGTGGATCGTTGGCTTCGACGCTCATGCCTCTGCCCTCGGTGGGGCGCACGGGAACCCTGGTGTGGTCGAAGCCGTCGAGGCAAAAGACGTTGACGCCGAAATGGTCGGGCTGGGAGCGCTTGCGGTGGAAGACGTAGATGCCGCAATGCTTGCAGAAATAATGCTTCGCCCGGCGCGTGTTCCATTGATAGAGCGTCAGCGCGTCCTCGCCCTTTACGATCGTCAGTGCGGTTTCGGGCACTTTGGTCATCAATGCGTTCTTCTTCACGCACAGCGAGCAGTCGCAGGTGGTGAGCTCGGCAATCTCGGCGTCGATGGAGAAGACGACGGCGCCGCAATGGCAGGAGCCGGGGTGGATTGTCATGGTTTGCCCAGGCCCAGCTCGTCCCACATCGCATCGACTTTCTTCACCACGTCTTCGTCCATGGCGATCTTGCGGCCCCATTCGCGGCTGGTTTCGCCAGGCCATTTGTCGGTGGCGTCGAGACCGATCTTGGAGCCTAGCCCGGAGACCGGCGAGGCGAAGTCGAGATAGTCGATCGGCGTGTTCTCGACGACGGTGATGTCGCGGGCCGGGTCCATGCGGGTGGAGACGGCCCACATCACGTCCTTCCAGTCGCGCGCGTTGATGTCGGCGTCCACGACGATGACGAACTTGGTGTACATGAACTGGCGCAGATAGGACCAGACGCCGAACATCACGCGCTTGGCATGGCCGGGATAGGCCTTCTTCATCGACACCACCGCGATGCGATAGGAGCAGCCTTCCGGCGGCAGCCAGAAATCGACGATCTCGGGGAATTGCTGCTGGAAGAGCGGGATGAACACCTCGTTCAGCGCCTCGCCCAGCACGGACGGCTCGTCGGGCGGCCTTCCGGTGAAGGTCGAGAGATAGATCGGCTCGCGCCGCATGGTGATGGCGGAGATGGTGAAGACAGGAAACCGCTCGACGCTGTTGTAATAGCCCGTGTGATCGCCATAGGGGCCTTCGTCGCCGTAGTCGTCGAGCGAGACATGGCCTTCCAGCACGATTTCCGCTTCGGCCGGCACTTTCAGCGGGATGGTTTTGCAGTCGACCAGCTCGACCTTTTTCCCGCGCAGCAGGCCGGCGAACTGGTACTCCGACAGCGTATCGGGCACCGGCGTGACGGCGGCGAGGATGGTGCCGGGATCCGCACCTATGACGACGGCGGCGGGCAGCGGCTCGCGCTTCTCGTCCTTCCAGCGCGCATGGTGCTGGGCGCCGCCGCGATGGCGCAGCCAGCGCATCAAGGTGGTGTTCCTGCCCGTCACCTGCATGCGGTAGATGCCGAGGTTGAAATCGTCCTCGCGCCGCCTGCCCGGTCCTTTGGTGACGACCAGTGGCCAGGTGATGAGCGGCGCGGGCTCGCCCGGCCAGCAGGTCTGGATTGGCAGGCGCGCGAGATCGATGTCGTCGCCCTGCAGCACGATCTCCTGGCACGGCGCGGAAGAAACCGTTTTCGGCTTCATCGCCATGACGGTGCGCAGCAGCGGCAGCATGTCGAGCGCCTCGCGCCAGCCGCCGGGCGGCTCGGGCTGGCGCAGGAAGGCCAGCGTCTCGCCGACGCCACGCAGCTGCGCCGGCTCGCGATCCATGCCCCAGGCGACCCGTTCGACGGTGCCGAAGAGATTGACCAGCACCGGCATGTCGTAGCGGCTGCCGTCGGAACGCACGACGTTCTCGAACAGGACCGCCGGGCCCTGTTGCGCCAGCAGGCGGGTCTGGATCTCGGTCATCTCCAGCACCGGCGAGACCGGCGCGGTAACGCGCACCAGACGGCCGGATTTCTCCAGCCTGGCGATGAAGTCGCGCAGCGAGGCGTAGGGCATTACTGATGCACCGCTTCCAGCTTGTGGCCGTCGGGATCGATCACGAAGGCGGCGTAGTAACTCGGGCTGTATTGCGGCCGCGGGCCGGGCGCGCCGGCATCGCTGCCGCCTGCCAGCAGCGCGGCGGCATGGAAGGCGTCGACGGCGGCGCGATCGGGAGCGTTGAAGGCGAGATGGAATCCGGGGCCCGGCGCCTGCGCCTGCCCGGGGCGGGCGAACAGCGCCAGAACGTCGTTACCGCCTTGCGGGCCGTAGCCGGCGCTGCGTTCGCTCGACCACACCCGCACCAGGCTGAGCGAGCGGAGGGCGGCATCGTAGAAGGCGGTGGCGCGCGCCAGATCGGCGACGCCGAAGGAGAGATGGCCGAGCATGGGCGCGACTATCGCTGCTAATCTGCGGCGATGGCAACAGGACTTCCCGACGATTTCGCCCGCCTGCTGTCCGCCGATGGCCGGCGGCTGCTGGACGGCAGGCACCGGCTGGCGGGCGCGCTGGCGGATCCACGCACGCGCTTCGTTGCGGCATCGGGCCTGATCGAGCCGCGCCAGGCGGCGCGCGTGCGCAACGTTCTGGAGCGCGCACTGATCGGCAGGCTGGAACGCATCGACACGCCGGTGCCGCCGGAAGCGACGTGGGACATGACGCGCAACTACGCCGAAATGTTGCCCAAGACGGTGCTGGTGTGGACCGCCTATCTGGAATCGCGGCGCGAGGCGGCGTGGGAGGCGGCGGAGGAAATCGGGCTGGTCGACCTGCTGCAATCGGCGTCGTTCCTTCGCTTCGCCGAAGCCATCGCCGGCCGGCCCTTGCGCGACAGATGGGGGCAGCAGGTGCTGTGCTACGGCGCGGGCGACTATTCCGGCCCGCACAACGATCATCACCCGGAAGATGCCGAGGCGCGCGACGGCTATCTCGACCTGCATCTGGGTTTCGTCACCGCGGCGGTGAAGGCGCAACGGCTCGTCTATGCGAAAGCCGGGCATTTCAGTCACGAGGTCGACGTGGCGCAGGACGGGCTGGTCAGCGCCTATCGCCTGCCGTTCTGGCACTACACGACGCCGCTGCTGGCCAAACGCGGCAGGTCGGAAGCGGCGCGGCGCTGGGTGCTGCTGGGAACGTTCCTCTACAAGGCGTCGCCGAAGCTTGTTGCGAATCGCAACGCGCGATAAAATCCCGCCGGTTTCGCGTTCTGGGGGAATTCCGATGCCGGTGCTTTTCGGTCTGGGGCTGATCATCCAGCTCGGCTGCGCCGTCCATGCGATGAAGACGGGCCGGCACTTCTACTGGATCATCATCGTCATGACGATCCCGGTGCTGGGCCCGGCCGCCTATTTCCTGATCGAACTGCTGCCCGAATTGCGCAACTCGCGCACCGGCCGCAAGGCGGTGGCGGAAATCTCGCGCACCATCGACCCCGAGCGCGGCTATCGCGAGCGCTTCGAGGCGCTGGAGATTTCCGACACGGTCGAGAACCGCCGGCGCCTGGCCGAGGAATGCATCGCGCTGGGCCGCTACGGCGAGGCGGTGGTGCTGTTCGAGCGTTCGCTGGAAGGCCCGCATCTGCACGATCCGGCGATCCTCTTTGGTCTCGCCCGCGCCCGCTTCGGGCTGGAGGACTGGCAGCCCGTGCTCGACGCGCTCGATCGGCTGCGCGAAAACAATCCGGAGTTCCAGTCGCAGGACGCCCATATGCTCTACGCGCGTTCGCTGGAGAATCTCGGCCGGCTCGACGAGGCGCGCCGGGAGATGGAAGCGCTGGCACGCTATTACGCCGGGCCGGAAGCCAAGGCCCGCCATGCGCTGATGCTGCAGAAGGCCGGCGAGCCGGCCAAGGCGAGAGCGCAGTTCGAGGAGATCGAGCGGCTTTACGGCAAGCGGCGGATGCAGATGCCGCCGGAGGACCGGCAATGGCTCGACGTGGCGCGGGCCAATCTGTAATGGCGGCAACGATCGTTTACGTGCGCCTGCTCGACGAGGGGACCGATGTTATGCGTCCGGTGCCCGCTTTTGCGTTAGGACACGGCAAATTCCGTCTGCTTGCGGCGAAAGACGGTGTTGGCGAAATTTGGGAATTTCGCCCTGGCACCGTCGTTCGCTGCGGGCTTCAGCGATTTGACGACAACGATATTCTTGTAGCGGTCGAAGAGATCCCAGAGACGCTCTGATCGCGGTCTGCCGGACAGCAACGCCAATCCAACCCGTCATCCCCGCGTAAGCGGGGATCTTTCTCCAACGAACGCACCGTCTTCGAGGGCGCAGGCTCGCCCGCATGAGATCCCCGCTTTCGCGGGGATGACGTTATGGGCGGCGCGGCGAACGTCTGGAAGTGACGACCTTACTGCCTTCCCACCGGCACCACTGAGATGGCGTTCTTGGGGCTGCCTTCGATGATCTTGTCGGAGTAGGTCAGGTAGATCAGCACGTTGCGCTTGCGGTCGACCATGCGCACGACCTGCGTGCTCTTGAAGATGATCGAGATGCGCTGGGAGAACACTTCCTGCTTGTCCTTCAGCCCGGCGAGAGCGCCGGGATCGATCGGGCCGACCTGGCGGCAGGCGATCGAGACGTCGGACGGGTTCTCCGCCAGGCCCATGGCGCCGGAGACGCCGCCGATATCGGCGCGCGAGAGATAGCAGGCGACGCCCTTGACGTCGGGATCGTCGAAGGCCTCGACCACGATCTTGTCGTTGGGCCCGATCCATTTGAACTTGTAGCCGACCGCGCCGATGGTTTCGGCGGCGGCGGGTGCGGCGGCAATGAGGGCGACGGCGAGCAGGACGAACAGGCGGCGCATGGCGGCGAGGCTCCTTCGATGGCGCCGGCGGCGGGCCGGCAGCTTCTATTTAGGCGTCCGGGCGCGAAAATCGAGCCGTGAAACGAGCCGGGCGACGAATTAGGAGCCCGGTCAGACGCTGGAGAGCGGCGCCAGGGTGCTGGACACGATGACCGGCAGGCGGGAGCGCAGCTCGCGGCGCAGCACCTTGCCCATGTCGTTCCTGGGCAGCGAAGGGACGAAGTAGAACGCGCGCGGCCGCTTGTACTGCGTCAATTGGCTGGCGCAATAGCGGTGCAGCTCGTCGCTGGCGATGGCGCTGCGGGCCACGACGAAGGCGACGGGAAGTTCCTGGCTGAGATCGGTGCGCTGGCTGACGATGGCGACGTCCTCGATCTGCGGGTGCCGGGCGAGGACCGCCTCGATCTCGTCGGGGAAGATGTTGTAGCCGTCGAAGATGAACATGTCGTCGACGCGGCCCTTGAGATGCAGATAGCCGTTGTCGTCGATGGCGGCGAGATCGCCGGGATAGAACCAGCCATTTCGGAAGGCGCGCGCGGACGCTTCGGGATCGCGGTAGTAGCCGGTGGGAAAGCCCGGCCCGCGCAGGCGGATCTCGCCGGTGGCACCCGCCGGCAATGGCCGGTCCTCGCTGTCGACGATCTCCGCTTCGCTGCCGACGACGATGCGGCCGACGGAGTCCGGCGCGGCGAGCTGATCGGCGCGGCTCGAGGTAGAGTGCAGGCCGCACTGGGCGGTGCCGTACTGCTCGATCAGATTGGGCGACAGGAACTGGCGCGCGTCGGCGCGTTCCTGCGCCGTCAGCACCGAGCTGCCGACCACGAGCTGGCGCAATCCGCCGAGCGCCGGTGTGTCGGCGCGCGGGATCGATCGCAGGAAGGTGCGCAGGTGATGCGGCGTGACGAACATCCAGCTCACCTTGTTGGCCGCCAGCACCGATGGCAGCGCCGCGATCGCCACCGAGTCGGGCAGGAACAGTCCGGTGCCGCCCGTCTGCAGGGTGTGGATGAAATGGATACGGCCGACATTGAACGCGAGCGGCACCAGCGAGGCGTAGCGGTCCCACGGGCCGTAGCCCATGTTCATCTGGCTGTACTGCAGGCGCGTCGCCATGTCGCCATGAGTGAACATCACCGCGCGCGCCTTGCCGGACGAGGTTCCCGATGTCGGCACCAGATAGGCCGGCAACGCCGGATCGTCGGGCATGTCGACCGGCGACACGGAGACCGGATTAGCCGTGCGCCATGAGGCGTCGACGAGGATCGTGTCGATGCCGCCCGGCGTGCTGCGCCCGGCCTCGGCGACGAACCAGCGCGCGCCGACGGCCGCCACGTCCTGCCGCAACTCGTTCGCGCTTGCCGCCGGCGAAACGCCGTAGAAGATCGCGCCGATGCGCAGCACGGCGAAGAACACGATCAGATGCTCGGCATTGTTGCCCAGGGCGACGGCTGCGATGTCGCCCTGGCGCATGCCCGACTGCGTCAGCCGCGCCGCCGCCGCGTCGACCAGTCGATCAAGAGCCGCGTAAGTGATTGCAGTGCCGACTTCGAGAATCGCGGGATGACGCGGCCTGTTGCGCGCGTGGTTTCGCAGCATCTTCGTATAGTTCATTTTGCAAACCCACTCAGCGCGGCGATCGCTTCTTCGCACCTCGATGGAATGTGCTATCAGCACCGCGGGCGGATTCATATCCGAACGGCGTGGGGGCGCGAAAGAGCGATGAAGTCCGTTGCGGCAGTTCTGGCGGGCGCGTTTCTTCTTTTCTGTGTCTGCATTGCGCCGGGTTCAGCGCAGGCGGCCGACAAGATCAGATTGGGAGCATTTCGCGGCAACCTGACGCCGCCGGCCATTCTCGCCGAGGAGACCGGCGCCTTCGCCGCCGAAGGAATTGAGATCGAGTTCGTCCCGTTCGACAACTCGGCGGTGGCGGCGACGGCGGTGATATCCGGCGACGTCGACATCGCGGCGATGGCCTTCACGGCGGCGGCCTACAATCTCGCCGGCAAGGGCGGGCTGCGCGCCATTGCCGGCACGTTGCGCGAAATGCCTGGCTATCCATTCACGGCTTTCGTCGTGTCGACGAACGCCTGGAGCGAGGGCGTGCGCTCGCCCGCCGCGCTGATCGGGCGGAAGATCGGCATCACCACGGTCGGATCGCCGCTGCATTTCTTCGTCGCCGAGCTGGCGGAGCGGGCCGGCAAGGATCCGCGGCAGCTCGACCTGGTCCAGTTGCGTTCGATGCCGGCCACCATGGCCGCATTGCAGACCGGCAAGGTCGACGGCGCGCTGCTGTTGAGCGCCATGGCGCGCCGCGCCGAAAGCGAAGGTTTCGGGCGCATCGTCGGCTGGGTCGGCGAGGAAACGCCCGGCCAGACCAACGGGCTGTTCGCCTCGGCGGCGACCATCGCCGGCAAGCGCGCCCTGCTCGAACGGTTCCTGCGCGCCTATCGCGTCGGCGCCAGCCTGTATTTCGACGCCTTCCTGCAGCGTGGCGCCGACGGTTCTCCGATCAAGGGCGACGGCTACGAACGGTTCCTGGAAATCCTGGCGCGCCGCAATGGCACGAACGTGCAGGCGATGGAAGCCAATATCGGCTTCAACCAGCCGCAGGCCAAACTCGACGTCGACAGCGTCATGCGGCAGATCGCGCTGGCCCGGCGGCTGGGGCTGGTCGACCAGGCTTTCGTTGCCGGCGACATTTTCGATACTGCGCTGACGGCCGGAGACTGATCAAGCGGCGCGCGCTCAGGACGCGGACGGCGGCCGCCGCGTCGCCAGGAAGATTCCCGGCAGCACGAGCACGACGCCGGCCAGGTGGTAGAGACGCAGATCCTCGCCCAGAAGCGCGAAGGCGAGCAGGCCGGTGAAGAGCGGGCTCATGTACATGATCAGCCCCGTCGGCCCGGCGCCGAGATGGCGCTGCACGTAGCCATAGGCCTGATAGGCGCCGAAGCCGGGAACGACGGCGAGGAAGATCGCGACACCGACGCTTTTCCAGCTCAGCGGGTAGGGCTTGTAGACGATCGCTTCGCCGACCACGAAAGGCAGCAGCGCCACGAGCCCGGCGAAGGTGATGGCGGCCAGCCGCGCGGTCGGCGGCAGGCGGCTGGGCCGGTGCTTGAGCAGCACCGAATAGACCGCCCAGGCGATGGCGGCGGCGAGGATCAGCAGGTCGCCGATGGTGAAGCGCACCGCCATGATGGTGGCCGGATCGCCGCGGGCGATGACGACCAGCACGCCCAGCAGGCTGAGGCCGACGCCGAGCAGCTGGCCCCCGGTCATGCGTTCGCCGTAGAACAGGCGGGCGAAGAGGATGATCAGTACGGGCGACGCGGCGTAGATCAGGCCGATATTGGTGGCCGAGGTGGTGGCGGCGCCGAGATAGACCACGCCGCCGCAGACGCCCATGCCCAGCGCCCCCAGCACCAGCAGGTCGCGCCACTCCGCCAGTGCGGCCGCGCGATGGCGCCACAGCGTCGCGGCGCAGAACGGCAGCAGCAGCGCCAGCGCGCCGGCCCAGCGCCAGAAGGCCAGCGCCATCGGCGGCAGATAATCGGAGGTGGCGCGCGCGGTCAGCATGTTGGCCGCGAACATCAGCGCGGTCAGCACCAGCAGCGCGTAGGCCAGCGGTTCGGCGCGGGGCGAGCGTGTGTGATCGCTCATCGGGGACGCCCGACGATCAGACGGGGGCGAGCCCTTCGGGCGGCACCGTGCCGCCTTCGGCCTTGATGGCGCGGCGGTAGGCGGCTTCCGATTTGAACGGCCCCTGCTTGGCGTATTGCTCGGGCCGGATCGGCCTGATCTCGCCGGTGCCGGGCAGCACGACGTTGTGCGAGCCGTCGCGGCCGATCAGCGGAATCTTCCGCTGCCAGCGCGAGAAGACCCGGCGCATCGAGGCGGAGAAGGTGACGTAGGTGTCGAACTCGGACTGGTCCTTGGCGAAGATCTTCTCGAAGGTCGCCACGAACTCGGCGACGTAGCGCTTGTCGACGATCTGCAGGTTCGACATCACCCAGCAACGATCCTCGAAATCCCAGTAGATCGACAGGCCGACGAATTCGCGGCGACGGTTGATATAGGGAAAGAAGGGAAAGGCGCGGCAAGCGATGGTGCGGTTGTCGCGCTCGCAATGGGCGACGCCCTTGCATTCGATGGCGACGCAGGTCTTCTCGAGCTCGGCGACGATCTTGCGCGTCGGCGCGTCGTAGGGCTTGAACTTGCCCCACAGATCGGTGCGCGAGCGCAGCAGGTTCCATTCGGCGCGCTCGGCCACCGGCACCGCGTTCTGCGTCGAGCAGCACACGGGCTCGCCGCCATTGAGCGGCGCGCATTTGCGGCCGCAGTCGTAGCGCGCCAGCGGCGAGCCGAAGCCCTCGTAGAACTCGGCGAAATCGGCGGGGGTGAGACGGCTCATGCGGTACCACTCGTTGGCTTGCCACTCGACGCGCGCCGCTAGGGTAGCACGCGCCAGACGATCGTTTCCTTCATGCCATGATTCTCGAGCTGAAGGGAGGTGGGAATGTCGTAACGCGCGAACTCCTGCAATCCCTGTGTGGGTAAGTAGGCCCGTCCGGGATCGCCGAGCAACACCAGCGCGCCATTGCCGGCGTGGCGCCGCAGCCAGCCGAACACCCGCTCCGCCAGCGGCCGCTCGTAGCAAACGTCGCCGGCCAGCACGACATCGATGCCACGCTCTGCTTCGATTTCGAGCAGGTCCGCGCCGTCGACCAGGATCGCGACGCCGTTGGCTTCGGCATTGAGACGCATGGCATCGAGCGCGAAGGCGTCGATGTCGCAGGCGCGCGCCGAGGCGGCGCCGGCCTTCATCGCCGCCAGCGCCGCCAGTCCGGATCCCGCTGCGAAGTCGAGCACGGTACGCCGGCGCACGAGGTCGGGGCGATCGAGGATCAGGCGGGCAATGGCCTGGCCGCCCGGCCAGCAGAACGCCCAGTAGGGTGGCGGCACGCCCATTTCCTCCAGCGCCGCCTCGCTGGCGCGCCAGATCGGCGTGATCTCGGTCGCCAGATGCAGGCGCAGCTCCGGCACCATCGACGGCGCTTCGAGCACGGTATTGGCGCGAATGAAGGCTTCGCGCGCAGCAGCGTCGATCATGCCAGGGCCCGGCCGGCGAACAGCCCGGCGAGCAGGATCCAGCCGAGATGCCGGTTGGCCTGGAAGCGGGCGAGGCAGCCGGCCGGGTCGGCCGGCGCCACGGTGGCGATCTGCCAGAGAAGATGCAGGGCCACGCCGGCCAGTCCGATCCAGGCCGGCCAGCCGAGCTGCGCCAGGAAGATCGCCAGCCCGAACAGGATCACGGTGGCAACGGCGAAGCCCGACAGCCAGGCGCGCGGGTGGGTGGCGAAGCGCCGAGCGGTCGAGCGTACGCCGACGATGGCGTCGTCGCGCTGGTCCTGCATGGCGTAGATCGTGTCGTAGACCAGTGTCCAGGCGATGCCGCCGACGTAGAGCGCAATCGCCGCCCAGCCGATCTCGCCGCGCAGCACCGCCCAGCCCAGCAGCGCGCCCCAGTTGAAGGCGAAGCCGAGCACGAGCTGCGGCCAGTCGGTGATCCGCTTCATCAGCGGGTAGATCGCAACCACCAGCAGCGACGCCGCGCCGACCGCGATGGCGAAGGGCGGAAAGCTCAGCAGCACCAGCAGACCGATCAGGCTTTGGACGACGAGGAAGGCCAGAGCGGCGCGCACCGTTGCTTCGCCGGCCGGCAGCGGGCGGCCCTTGGTGCGTTCCACTTTTGCATCGACGTCGCGGTCGAGAATGTCGTTCCAGGTGCAGCCGGCGCCGCGCATGGCGATGGCGCCGATGCCGAACAGCGCGAATAGCAGCGCCAGATCCGGCAGCGAGGCGCGCGCGCCGTCCCACGCCATGGCCAGCGACCACCAGCAGGGAAACAGCAGCAGCCAGATGCCGATCGGCCGGTCCCAGCGCGCCAGGCGCGCGAAAGGACGCCAGGCGGGCGGCAGCAGGCGCTGCGACCAGTGGCGGTGGCTGATGTCGGTATGCGCCGTTTCCTGCCGCGTCATGACGCCATTGTGACTGCCGCCCGCATCGCCCTCAACCGGCGCTTCCGCGCAGCCGCGCTATGCTATGGTCGCGCCGGAAGCAACCAGGGAGCGCAGGAGTGGCGGGCGAGCGAAGCGATGCGGCATTGCGGCCGCCGGCGCCGATCGGCAGCGCCGAGGAGGCCGAGCGCCGTCGCCAGGTGATCGAGGCCGGCCTCACCGACCGGGCGCGCTGGTCCGATCCGGCGCAGCTCGAAGCGGCATGGAACGCGCGCGCCCAGCAGGCGGCGGCCTACGTGCCGACCGGTGCGCATGTGCTTGATCTCGGCTGCGGCGCGATGGCGCTGGAGAAGTTCCTGCCGCCGGGCTGCGCCTACCAGCCCTGCGATCTGGTGGCGCGCGACGCGCGCACCATCGTCTGCGACTTCAACAAGGGCGAATTCCCCGGCGCCGGCGACAGCGACATCGTCACGATGCTGGGCGTGCTCGAATACATCTACGACGCGCCCGCCTTCCTCGCCCGGCTGGCGGCGCTGCGCCGGCCGGTGGTGATGAGCTATTGCGCCGCCGACCTGGCGACGCTGGACCGCGGCGCACTCGGCTGGGTCAACGCCTTCACCGTCAGCGAGCTCGCCACGCTGGTGAGCAAGGCCGGACTGGCCATCGAGCGCGCCGATCGGATCGATCAGGCGCAGATCATGCTGCGCCTGTCGCCCGCGCCGCGTCCGGCCCTGGCCGAGAAGCGCGTCGCGGTGCTGACCTACAACAACGTCGGCAATTTCGGCGACCGGCTGGGCTTCCATCTGCTGAACCAGATCATGCCGCCGCATGCCCGGGTGAGCTGGATCAACTTCAAGCCCTTCGCGCCGCCGCCCGAGCCGGTCGACCTGCTGGTCATCGGCATCGGCAATTCGCTGTTCGACCAGCTCTTCGTGCCGGGATTCATGGATCTGGTGCGCGGCGCGAAAAGACGGATCGGCATATTCGGTACGCAGTACCGCTCGCCCGCCCTCGCCGGGCAGATGAAGGAGCTGGTGCCGCTGCTCGACGTCTGGCACGCGCGCTATGCCGACGACCTCATGCTCTACGGCCGCGGCCGCGCCAACGTCCGTCATCTCGGCGACTGGCTGATCCAGGCCTGCCCGATGGCGCGGGGCGCCGACGAGCGGCTGCTCAAGATCGGCCAGGAAATGTGGAGCGAGCTGCCGCTCGATCGCACGATCCAGAACATCCAGCGCCATCGCCGCGTCTTCTCGACGCGCCTGCATCCGCTGCTCTGCGCGCTGACCAGCGCCGAGGAGGTCGGCTATCGCGATCCGCGCGAGCTGAATGGCCAGCCGGCGGGCAAGTTCCGCTCCATGCTGCTCGACGTGTTCGGCCGCGACTATCCCGAGGACCGGCTGTGGCAAGTCGACCGCCGCGCCGTGGTCGCCTACAAGGCCAAAGTGGCGCAGGGCGTATCGCTGCTGGCGCGCGATCTGGCCCAGCTTCTCGCCTGACCATGGCCCGCGATCGCGAAGACGATCTTCAGGAAGGGGGAGGGGGACAGGCGCGCCTGTTCGTCGAGGCTGCGCTGACCGAAAGCGGGATCGTCGAACTCGACGCCGATCGCGCGCATTACCTGCGCAACGTCCTGCGGCTGGAGGCGGGCGACGCCGTCAGCCTGTTCAACGGCCGCGACGGCGAATGGCGCGCGACGATCGAAATGGCCGGCAAACGGCACGCCCGCCTGATCGTCGGCAAGCAGACGCGCGCGCAGCAGACGGAGCCCGATCTGTGGCTGGTCTTCGCGCCGATCAAGCGCGCGCGCATCGATTTCGTCGCCGAGAAGGCGACCGAGCTGGGCGTTTCGGCTCTGGTGCCGGTGTTCACGCGTTACACCGCGATGACGCGCGTCAATGTCGACCGCCTGCAGGCCAATGCGCTGGAAGCGGCCGAGCAGACCGAGCGGTTGAGCGTGCCGCGCGTTCACGAAGCCGTGACGCTCGAGGCGCTGCTGCGCGACTGGCCGAAGGAGCGACGCCTGTTGCTGGCCGACGAAAGCGGGGGCGGCAGCCCGATCGGACCGGCCTTGGGCGAACTGGACGCAACCGCAAGGTCGGCGCCCTGGGCGGTGCTGGTCGGACCGGAGGGCGGCTTCCATCGCGACGAGCTTGACGCGTTGCACAAACTGGATTTTGTTACGGCCGTCGGCCTGGGTCCGCGCATTCTACGCGCCGACACGGCAGCGCTCTCGGCGCTTTCGTGTTGGCAGGCGCTGGTCGGCGATTGGGAGCGGCCCACACCGCGTCTGCCGCTCGACTACGGGCGGCGCGACGCCAAGCAAGGAAGTTCGAGGGGAAGAGACTAATGTCCGCTCCGCCCACCACAAGCGGCGCGCCGGTCACCGACCGCCGCCAGTTGATCGACTACATCGCGTCCGGCAACAAGCCGAAAGACCAATGGCGCATCGGCACCGAGCACGAGAAGTTCGGGTTCATCAAGGAATCGCTCAAGCCGATGCCCTATGACGGGCCGCACGGCATTCGCGCCATGCTGGAAGGCCTGCGCGACCGCTACGGCTGGCAGCAGGTTCTGGAGAACGGCAAGCCGATCGCGCTGATCAAGGACGGCTGCAACGTCACGCTGGAACCGGGCGGACAGCTCGAGCTTTCCGGCGCGCCGCTGGAGAACATCCACGAGACCTGTCGCGAGGTGCACCAGCATCTGTCGCAGGTCAAGGCGGTGGCCGAGGATATCGGCGTCGCCTTCATCGGCCTGGGATTCGCGCCGAACTGGAAGCGTTCGGACATGAGCTGGATGCCCAAGGGCCGCTACAAGATCATGGGCGACTACATGCCCAAGCGCGGCAATCTCGGCCTCGACATGATGCTGCGCACCTGCACGGTGCAGGTCAATCTCGACTACGCCAGCGAAGCCGACATGGTGAAGAAGTTCCGCGTCTCGCTGGCGCTGCAGCCGGTGGCGACGGCGCTGTTCGCCAATTCGCCCTTCACCGAAGGCCGGCCGAACGGCTTCCTGTCGTATCGCAGCCATATCTGGACCGACACGGATCCCGATCGCTGCGGCATCCTGCCCTTCGTTTTCGAGGACGGCATGGGCTTCGAGCGCTACGTCGACTACATGCTCGACGTGCCCATGTACTTCGTCTACCGCGACGGCAAGTACGTCGACGCCTCCGGCCTGTCGTTCCGCGACTTCCTCGACGGCAAGCTGGCCGTGCTGCCGGGCGAGATCCCGACCATCTCCGACTGGGCCGATCACATGACCACGGCCTTTCCCGAAGTGCGGCTGAAGAAGTTTCTCGAGATGCGCGGCGCCGATGGCGGCGGCTGGGGCCGGCTCTGCGCGCTGCCGGCGCTTTGGGTAGGCCTGCTCTACGAACAGAGCGCGCTCGACGCCGCCTGGGATCTCGTCAAGGACTGGACGCCTGAGGACCACGATGCGTTGCGCGCGGGCGTGCCGCGTCACGGGCTGAAAATGCCCTTCCGCGGCGGCACGTTGCGCGACGTGGCATTGCGGGTGCTGGAGATTGCCCGTGCCGGATTGTCGGCGCGCGCCCGGCTCGATGCCGGCGGCAGCGACGAGACCGGCTTCCTGCACGTGCTTGAGCAGATCGCCGACAGCGGCGAGACGCCGGCCGAACGCAAGCTGGCGTTGTTCGAGGGTCGCTGGCAGGGCGATCTCTCGCATCTGTTCAAAGAATTCGCCTACTAGGAGCGTCGATGAGCCCTCCCGCCGATCCGCCGCCACCGTCTGCCGGCGGCGGCGGTTCGGCGTCGATGCAGCCCGCGAATGCGCCGGCCGGTCTGCGGCTGCGCCAATGCAGATACGGCACGATGCTCTATCGCCTCAACGACACCTTCATCGGCCGGTCGCTGGACCTCTATGGCGAAATGGGCGAGCAGGAGGTGCGCGCCCTGTGCAGCCTGGTGCGGCCGGGCGATGTGGTGCTGGAAGTCGGCGCCAATATCGGCACCAACGTCGTGCCGCTGGCGCAGCGCGTCGGTCGGGGCGGCTCGGTGATCGCCTTCGAGCCGCAGCGCCGCGTGCATCAGATCCTGTGCGCCAACGTGGCACTTAACGGCCTGCCCAACGTGCTGACGCTATGGGCGGCGGCCGGCGCGGCCGAAGGCGCGATCCGCGTGCCGCCGATCGACTACGAGGCGCGCGGGAATTTCGGCGGCGTGTCGCTGTCGGCCGAGGGCGAAGGCGAGCGCGTTCCGGTCATGACGATCGACGGGCTGCAGCTGAAATCCTGCCGGCTGATGAAGATCGATGTCGAGGGCATGGAGATCGACGTGCTGCGTGGCGCTGCGCGCACCATCGAGCGGCTGCAGCCGCGGCTCTACGTCGAGAACGACCGGCGCGAGAAATCGCCGGCGCTGATCTCGCACCTGACCGGTCTGGGCTATCGCTGCTACTGGCACTTTCCGCGGCTGTTCAACCGCGACAATTTCCGCGGCCACGCCGAGAACGTGTTCGGCGACATCGTGTCGGTGAACATGCTGTGCCTGCCGCCGGGCGATGCCCTCGACGTCGGCCAGTTGCGGCCGGTCAGCGGCCCCGACGACAACTGGCGCAAGCCGCCGGCCTGAACCTCACGCCGCCGTACCGCCCACCGTCAGCGACTCGATCAGAAGCGTCGGCTGGCCGACGCCGACCGGCACGCCCTGGCCGTCCTTGCCGCAGGTGCCGATGCCGGGATCGAGCGACATGTCGTTGCCGATCATCCGGATTTTCTTCAGCGCCTCGGCGCCCGAGCCGATCAGGGTCGCGCCCTTGACGGCCGGCCCGATCTTGCCGTTCTCGATCATGTAGGCCTCGGTGCAGGAGAACACGAACTTGCCCGAGGTGATGTCGACCTGGCCGCCGCCGAAATTCACCGCGTAGAGGCCGCGCTTGACTGAGCCGATGATGTCGACCGGCGAGGCGTCGCCACCCAGCATGACGGTGTTGGTCATGCGCGGTAGCGGCTGGTAGGCATGGCTTTGCCGCCGGCCGTTGCCGGTCGGCCGCACGCCCATCAGGCGGGCGTTCATGCGGTCCTGCATCAGGCCGACCAGCTTGCCGTCCTCGATCAGCACGGTGCGTTCCGACGGCGTGCCTTCGTCGTCGATGGTCAGCGAGCCGCGGCGATCGCCCATGGTGCCGTCGTCGATCACCGTGACGCCGGGCGCGGCGATCTGCTCGTTCATCAGCCGGGTGAACACCGACGTCTTCTTGCGGTGGAAATCGCCCTCCAGCCCGTGGCCGACCGCCTCGTGCCAGAGAATGCCGGACCAGCCCGAGCCCAGCACGACGGGCAGTTCGCCGGCCGGCGCATCGACGGAGCCGAGGTTGACCAGCGCCTGGCGCAGCGCCTCGTCCGCCTCCTTCTGCCAGTGCGCCGGATCGATCAGCCGCCGGTAGTCGACGCGGCCGCCCGATCCGGTGCCGCCGGCCTCCATGCGATCGCCTTCCTGGGCGACCACCGAAACGTTGAGACGCACCAGCGGCCGCACGTCGGCGACGCGCAGGCCGTCGGCGCGCAGCACCTGCACCACCTGCCAGCTGGCCGAGAGCGAGACCGAGACCTGCTTGACCCGCGGGTCCCTGCCGCGGGCATAGGCGTCGATGTCGGACAGCAGCTTGACCTTCTGCTCGAAGGGCAGCGGCAGGATGGGGTTGGCGTCGCTGTAATAGAGGCGGTTGGTGCCGCGCGGCGGGTCGGCCAGGGTGCCGCCGTGGCCGGCGCTGACCGAGCGCACGGTCTGGGCAGCGCGCTTCAGCGCCGCCTCGTCCAGCGCCGAGGCATGGGCATAGCCCGTCGTTTCGCCGGAGATGGCGCGCAGGCCAAAGCCCTGACTGGTGTCGAAACTGGCGCTTTTCAGCTTGCCGTCGTCGAACACCAGCATTTCGCTCTGCACGTATTCGAGGAACAACTCGCCGTCGTCGGCTCCCTTCAGCGCATCGCCGACGATGCGCTCGACGCGCGGCCGCTCCAGCCCGGCGCGGGTGAAGAACAGGTCGTCGGCGATGGCGAGATTGGACATTGGCTGCTCCGTACTGAACCGGGGGCCACCTTAGCCCGCAGGGCGCGGCGGCGTCACCACGGGCTCGATATGGGGAAGGGGCCCGTGCGTTGCGAGATACGGGGCGTTGCCCCGATCGCGAGAATTGCCATTAATATATTGAAATTATTATGTTTAATCTCAATCGAAGATCGGATTTCTTCGCCCGGGAGGCCGGAGTGTTGCGCACTGTTTGGCGCTGTGGCGTATAGTCGGCGAAACGACAAGGGACGACAGCGGTGGCGCAGTGCCGGCAGTTGCCGTCCGAGGGGCGGAAACGGAGCGCCGTGCGGCTTGCCGCCGCATGGTGCGCGCTGGCCGAAACCCTTATTGCACTTGGGAAATTCGCATCGTCCGGGCCTGCGATCCGGGATTCGGCGCGGTCGGGAAACAGGGGAGTGGTGAGATGATGAGGCTTCGTTCGCTGCCGCTTTGGCTGATGGGCGCGGTTGCGGCCCTGCTGGCCGGTCCGGCCCTGGCCGACAAGCCGGTCCCCTGGCAGATGAATTTCCAGGAAGCGGCGACGCCGGTGGCGGAAAAGCTGCACGAGCTGCACAACTGGCTGCTGGTCGTGATCACCGTGATCACGCTGTTCGTCATGGGTCTGCTGCTCTACGTCATGGTGCGGTTCCGCGAATCGCGCAATCCGGTGCCGTCGAAGACCGCGCACCACACCATGATCGAGGTGCTGTGGACGGTGGTGCCGGTGCTGATCCTGGTCGGCATCGCCATCCCCTCCTTCCGCCTGCTCTACCTGCAGGACCGGATCGAGAATGCCGACATGACGATCAAGGCCATCGGCCGGCAGTGGTACTGGTCCTACGAATATCCCGACCACGGCAACTTCACCTTCGACGCCTACATGGTGAAGGACGCCGACCTGAAGCCCGGCCAGATGCGCCTGCTGGAAGTCGACAACGCCGTGGTCGTCCCGGTCGACACCAACGTGCGTCTCTACACCACGGCGTCGGACGTGCTGCACGCCTGGACCATTCCGGCCTTCGGCATCAAGATCGACGCCGTCACCGGCCGTCTCAACGAGAGCTGGTTCCGCGTCACCAAGCCCGGCACCTATTACGGCCAGTGCTCCGAACTGTGCGGCGTCGGCCATGCCTTCATGCCGATCACGGTCAGGGCGGTCAGCAAGGCCGAGTTCGACCAGTGGGTCGCCGAGGCGCGCGGCAAGTTCAGCAAGGCCGACGGCTCGCCGCCCGATCCGATCAAGGACGATACCGGCAAGGTCGAGAAGGCCGAAGCCGCCGCTCCGGCGCCGCGGCAGATTCGTTAGATTCCGAGTAGGGAAAGGTCAGCGTCATGGCAACCCACGCAGCTCACGGTCACGATCACGCCCACGGGCATGACGACCACGGCACGCCAGGCTTCTTCACGCGCTGGTTCCTGTCGACCAACCACAAGGACATCGGCACGCTCTACCTGCTGTTCTCGGTGATCGCCGGCCTGATCGGCGGCGCCTTCTCCGTCTACATGCGCATGGAGCTGCAGGATCCGGGCATCCAGTTCATGACCGGCGAGAACGCCGGCCATACCTGGAACATGTTCATCACCGCGCACGGCCTGATCATGGTGTTCTTCGTGGTCATGCCGGCGCTGATCGGCGGCTTCGGCAACTGG